>NZ_ASPX01000115.1:0-400848 GCF_000517965.1 Paenibacillus sp. FSL R7-277 | reverse complement strand
CGGGCGGCCCCGCCGCTGCACCTCATGCCTCGACGGCAGCGGCGGGGTCAGCAGCTCATCGATGAAGTTGCCGCGCAGACGGAATTCCGTATCCTCGGCTACCTTACGCCGCATTATTTCAAGGGCAAACACAAGCCGGGCTTGCTCGATGCCCACCTCCTCCATATCATCCAGCCGCTCCTTGTCGACGAGCAGCCGGGCAACCGTCCGGCGGTCCACATGGATGTTCCAGCTAAGCGGAGAGTCGCTCTGCGCCCAGTCATAGTCTGCCGGGGAGGATACGATAATTTTCCGCTCCGTATCCACGAGTGCTACCGGGGCCTTCAGGAACTCGGCCACGCTGTCGCTGACCGCCTGAATGCCGCTGTTCTCCAGCACCATGGTGGTCAGCGTGCGGTAGACCTCCTCCGCCCGGCGCAGCAGCATCGCCTGCCGTCCCAGCAGCAGCTCCATCACCGGCTGGGTGATATCCGTGTACGGAATCTCGGGCGGGATCTCCACAATCGGCAGACCGCAGGCATTGCTGGCCTCGATGGCCCCCTGGGGGATCTCCTTCAGGAAGCGGGCCGGCTTGATCGCCAGCGCCGCTGCGCCCAGATTATCAAGCGTATAGATCACCTCAGTCAGCAGCGAAGGATCATGGCGGATCGAATAGGCTGTCGTCAGCAGCATCACCCCTTCGCTGATCCAGCCTTTCAGATCCGGAACCTCCATAATATCCACGAACCGGACCACCCGGTCCAGCCCTTGCTCCCCGCTGATGACCTTCGCTTTCCCAAGAACCGAGAGCTCCATTAGCTCCCGTAGCGTAATTCCTCGTGTATTCACCCTTCCGCCTCCCTCTGCTGTCTTCAGTATTTCATGATTTTTCCTGAAATATGCCAATATTCCATGACAATGCCGCCAGCCGACTTTTTGCGTTCCCGCTAGTTTATCAGAGATTCCCGCCGAGCCACAGGAAAATCATATCCAGTTGGCGATATTTTCGGTGTGAAAGCGTATTAGGAATAAATTGGAAGGTGGTGGATAAATCGGAGGCGGGTGCAGGGGGCGGATCAAAAGGATTTATCCCTTTGATTACGAGCGTGGGGCATGTTTCGCCGGATTCTAAGGGATTTATCCCTTTAATTACAGGCGGCGGGCATGTTTCGCCGGATTCAGAGGGATTTATCCCTTTAATTACAGGCGGCGGGCATGTTTCGCCGGATTCAAAGGGATTTATCCCTTTGGTTACGGACGGCAGATGTATGCAGATATGTTACCTATGTCAGACTCTCCTCACTAACTGCTCTAATCAGCACGGCGCACAACAACAATTCAACGGTTCTGTAACTAACTATTCCCTAATTTGTTTCCGCTACCATTCACTGAACACAGTAAATGTCAGATGTTACTCATCCACGCCCCGCCACTCTCCTGCTCCCCGGACCTACTACCCTCATAGTCCATCCGCCGAATTCAGGGGCACTAATGCTCCTCATTCTTTCCCTTTGCCTGCATCCGCCGAATTCAGGGGCACTAATGCTCCTCATTCTCTCCCTTTGCCCGCATCCGCCGAATTCAGGGGCACTAATGCTCCTCATTCTTTCCCTTTGCCTGCATCCGCCGAATTCAGGGGCACTAATGCTCCTCATTCTCTCCCTTTGCCCGCATCCGCTGAATTCAGGGGCACTAATGCTCCACCAATTCCCTAACAACAAACAAGCGTCCCCCGGGCCTGAGCCAGGAGGAACGCTTTAAGGAGATCATAGCTATTAGTTTGCTACACATTAGTTTTCACACATTAGTTTGCCACTCATTAATTTCCACACATTAGTTTGCCGCACATCGCCTACACACGTCTGCCCCACACCTACAGGAACGTCGAATTTCAGCAAACTGCAATACCACCCAAGACAAGGCTTTGCTACGAGCGATGCACCTCTCCCGCAGCAGAAGCTCCCGTACCAGAGGCTGACGCAGCAGCAGCGGCACCAAGGCAGAGTATGGGATCGAACGCCCGAATGCCGAGCTGTTCTTCCAGCTCCGCCGCCAGTCCGATGGTCGCGAAGCCGGTGCAGGCCAGCACCAAGACTTCAGCACCGCGTTCTACGAGCCGGGCGGCCCCCGCCAGCGCGCCTGCCCGTCCGGCGGGTGTGTTCAGATCCAGCGTGGTCGTCACGCCGTCGGGGCGGTCCATGCCAATGTAAGCCCCGCCGAGAATACCGCGGATGAGCGGCGGCACCTCTTCCAGGATCGTCAGCACGCCCACCCGGTTGCTGTAAGCCATAGCCATATGGGCCGCGCAGGAGCCCGCTCCCAGCACAGGAACATTCACCACTGCCCTGGCTTCCAAGAGTGCCGGATCGGCAGCACAGCTGATGCCGATAGCCGTGCATCCCTGCTGCTCCAGTTCCCCGGCAAGCCTTATAATCTTCGGAATGGATTCCGCCTCAGTCTGCGCATCATACACACCCCGGGGCTGATCCGGGATGCAGCGGCTCATCACCGGCAGACCATACCGCCGCTCAATTAAATCTCCATGTAACTGGATTGCAGAGTTCTCCTGCAATGTAATGACACGTATGATTCCAAGCATCCTATCTCCTCCTGACCGCCTTGATTTAGATGCTGCAAAAGCATAACCAGCCACCCTATTTCAGCCGTAAACAGCAATAGCAGCCGGAAATCCAAAGGTTCACTACAGTGGCGATTGCACCACCCGTACAAATCTGTGGTGCGGCTTATTTAACCTTGCAATCAGCAGCTTCCATTCTGCTTACAGCAATTCCCCAGCCTGCATAATCAGCTTGTCGTCGATATACACATCCGGCTTCATGACCACAGCATCAATATGCACGCCAGCGGCAACGACCCCGCCGAACGTATTATTGCTGCCAAAAGCCACATGGATCGTCCCGTATACCTTCTCATCTTCCAGCACCACGCCTGTAATCCGGGCCTTGTTATTGGTCCCGATGCCGAATTCGCCCAGCAGCCGGCCATCGCCATCGCCAAGCATGTCCAGCAGCTTGCCGCCATGCTCCCCGCCGGCATGGATCAGCCGTCCATCTTCCACTGTCAGCACCATCGGGCCATCCAGTGCGCCAATCCCTGCTACCGAGCCATCCACCTTAATCTGGCCGCTAGCTGTGCCTTCCAGCGGTGCAATATAAGCTTCACCGGAGGGCAGATTGCCTGATTCGCCCGGATTTAGATATAATCCGGTGCTAAGGATGCCCTCGCGGCCGTCAATGGAGAAGGTGAGCGCAAGCCCCTCCTTCTCCACGCGCACCCGGCTGCCCGCAGACAGCAGCGCAGCGACCTGCTCGGTCAGCGCCTTCACCTGCCCGTAATCCGCAGTGATCGCGCCGTGGCTGAACATATCATCGGTGATCCCCGGCATGGTAGCTACCCGGGTTCCTGCCGCGGCTGCCTGCTTGCGCGCCGCCGTATGTGTCATCGAATGTGTCGTGATGCATACAGCCACATCCGCCTTAGCCATAGCTTCGGCAACTGGAGCCGGAGGCTCCTCCCCCGATCTGCTTCGCGGCTGCATGACCAGCAGCATTGATTCCGCTCCCAGCCTTTTGCCCGCCTCATAGACCGACTCGGCCAGATCACGCTTATCATCGTCGGCTACTACGGCCAGCAGTTCTCCGCCGGCAAGCCCGAGACAATCCTTAAGAACATTCATGCTAATTCCGATTCTTGCTTCACTCATCTTCATTTCCTCCCGAATTACACCATTTCTGCGACCAGCTTGCCCATCAGGGCATTGGACAGCACGGCGGGCACTCCTGCGGAGGCCGCCCACTGTCTATGCTGCTCCACATATCCCATACAGTCAAGCACTAACACATCCGCATGACCGCTCAGACGCTCTGCTGCGGCGCGAAAATCCGCTTCCGTACCCGTATAAGGTGAAGCCGCAGCGAACGGCAGCCTGGCTCCGGCGCCTGCGAATTTCTCAATCATTGCGTCCTCCTGCTCCGGCAAAGGGCCAATCAGTCCCAGACGACGCCCGTCCAGCATCGCCTGCACGACCGGAGGAATGATCCGGTCCGGCTCAATCAGATGGGCAGCAGATGTATGCAGCCCCGGAAAAACTCCCGTGCAAGCCAGCAGGATCGTCCGAATCCCAGCGGCTTCCATAGCATCAATCTTCCCTTGGAGAACGGACTGTATCCGCTCCCGCGAGATTACCGCAGCGGACCCGTCCGCCATGCGGGTGGTCAGCACATACTCTCCCGGCCCTGGACTGTAGAATTCACGCACCTGTTCCGCCGTGAACCCGTCCAGCACCCCGGACTGAACCAGTCCCGCCTTGCCTTCCAGATATTTCTCAATGATGGGTGCAACATCCTGCCTGGGCGCTTGCCCAATCGTAATCAGCCCGATATTCTTCATCCTTGTCCCTCCAGACGCTGTGGGTTACAAACCAAGCTGTGCTAACAGAGCAGGCGCTGAAGGAAGCTCAGCGCCTGACTGTACATGTACATCTGTTATCCTGTTAGTGAGAAGTGACTGCCGGTTTACCAAGCGTCTGCAGCACGCTCATGGAGCCGTACAACTCAGTAATTTTGGCAAACTCCGCCTCGTTGTAGAAGGAACATGTCCCCTGCGTTACTTCCTTGGCCGTCTCGATAGCAAAACGCACCGCCTGAGCAATATCCACCTCATGACTGGCACCAGTACCGCAGCCCGGAACCATAGACTGGGCAGTAATCGCGAGACCCACCACCGGAGCAGAGGTAGCTACCGCAGGCTGAAGAATGGAATTGATATGGTACAGCCCGTTGCCGTAAGGGGTAATATCCTGAGTCGTCACCGGAAAAGTAACCGGATACTGTCCTGTCGTCATCTCCTTGATCCGCAGCAAATCTTCGCTGACCCGCAGAATATAGCCTTCTTTGACAGTAGGTGAGATGGCGATCCCTTTGTGGTTAACCACACGGTTGCCTTTGGTCGTATCAATCGAAAGAACCGCTTCCATCTCCGGCAGCACTTCATGCTCATTCATCTGCAGAATATCAACAGGGGAATCCATGAAATCCACCGGCTCGTGCGGCAGGGTCGGCGCATCCGGGCAAATATGGGTGGTCACCAGCACATCTCCCAGCAGCACATCCCCTTTGGTCTGCATGTCTGCCAGCTTTAGCGCAGAAGCAATCGCCGCTACCGCACCGTCTGCATCAGAGACCAGGCCAATCCGGCTCGGGCGCGCCCCGATCCCCCCCAGTCTGCCGACAATGCCGAACGTTGGTGCAGATCCGCCGCCAAGCTTGCCTTCGCTGCCCGGGATCGTGATTTTGACGAATTCTGTGCTGCCCTTCTCCCCTTCCACCTTCTGAATCTCAACCTTAACCGCAGGATATTCTGCGAATAACTGCTTGACCTGCTTACCGTTAACATAAGCGCTGTCCAGTGCGTTCAAGACTGTAATCGTTTGATGAAGTGCCATTCTAATTCCTCCCCGGGTGCATGCTCATGTTTGTCATGTTTGCATTTATACTATCTCATCCGGCAAAATGTCCACAATGTACCGTCCTGCCAAACTGGAACAGCATTTCTTGTCCTTTGCAGATAAACCTTACGCGCAGAGTACACTCTTACGGCTTACCGCCAATGAATAAAGGTTAATTCTCCCAAGCAGCGAAATATAACAGGGTAATGGTGCTTATTTTCAGACAGGAGGTGCTTCATACGATGAAGCCTGCACATCAGATTAATAAGGACAAGCTGGTCCAGATTATCAGTGAAGAGGCCCGGCGGACGGGGTTCTCAGGGGTCGTACAAGTGACGGAACGGGAGCATGTCCTTGCAGCCGCAGCTTTTGGGATAGCTAATATAGGGGACGTACGGCTCAACCAGGCCCATACCCGCTTCGCCATTGCTTCCGGCAGCAAACTATTTACCGCCATTGCGGTCTGCCAGCTCGCAGAGCAGGGTTTGCTTTCTTTTGACGCCAAAATACTGGACATCCTGCCGAAGCAGGAATTCCCATTGTTCGACCCAGCGATCAGCGTGCACCAGCTATTGACTCACAGCTCGGGCATACCGGATTACTTCGATGAAGAAGAGATGGAGGATTTCGCGGCACTGTGGAAGGAGACCCCGATGTACACGCTGAGGCGGCCTGGAGATTTCCTCCCGCTGTTCGCCGGACTTCCTATGAAATTCGTCCCAGGCGGGCGTTTTCACTATAACAATGCAGGATATATCATGCTTGCTATGCTCGTAGAAGCCATCAGCGGGCAACCGTTCACGGAATATGTAGAACAGTATATTTTTCTGCCTTGCGGGATGAAGGATTCCGGTTACTTCGAGCTTGATGCGCTTCCGGCCCACACCGCTCAGGGATACATCGACAGCAGCAATGGGAAAAAGACCAGCAACATCTACTCCATTCCGGTGGTCGGAGGCGGGGACGGAGGGGCATTTGTTACGGTGGCGGATATGCATAAGCTGTGGAGCGGCTTGCTTGAACACAAGCTGTTACAGGCAGAGACTACGGCTCTGCTGCTGACACCGCATATTTATGAGCGGAAGGACAGCTATTATGGTTATGGCGTGTGGATACAAGCCGGCCCCAGCGAAAAGGTGCTAAAGTACCATATCATGGGCTACGATCCCGGGATCAGCTTCCACTCCGCATACTATCCCGAACGTGGCATGACCATTACTGCTCTCTGCAACAAGAGCAACGGGGCTTATATGATGATGTCTGCCGTGGAGGGCTATCTGCCGGTGGGGTAGCGGTATGTTCCGTTTAGCAGTTACGGAGTATGATTCAATTGTCCTCAGATGCATTTATAGCCTTAGCTCAGTTTCTGGGCTAAGGCTATTTTACTTTTAATCTGCTGGGTGGAGCGGAATTAGGGAGTGAAAGTAATAATATTGAGATTTCGATTGATAACTGTTGCTGAGGTTATATTGCTATCCGTGGTAACAATTGCACGAACTTGGTAGGATACAGAAGCAGTAGCCGGAGCTGTATCAACATAAGTGTCCGCAATCGGAAAACGTTGCGTTCCCGATGCATTTCCGCTACGGTTAAGTGTTCTGGTAGAGATCAAAGTAGCAGAGCGGTAGATACGAAGTTCAGCAACAAGTGACCAGTTAGACGAAGTGATCGCTTCTAATGATATAGCGTAATCTATTTTCAGCTGCTGAGAGATCACTTCGTTCTGAGTCACCGAAACAACAATGACTTCTGTGTTCAATGGCGGATAGACCGCTATCGAGCCTGCAGTATTGGAAAATGCCAGAGTAGGTGTACCCGTAGCTCCGGTAGCACCTGTTGTCCCTGTGACTCCTGTTGTTCCTGTTACACCAGTTGCTCCTGTGACTCCCGTTGTTCCTGTTACACCTGTCGCTCCGGTTGCTCCTGTAGCTCCCGTTACACCTGTCGCTCCTGTTACTCCGGTAGCACCTGTTGTCCCTGTGACTCCTGTTGTTCCTGTTACACCAGTTGCTCCTGTGACTCCCGTTGTTCCTGTTACACCTGTCGCTCCGGTTGCTCCTGTAGCTCCCGTTACACCTGTCGCTCCTGTTACTCCGGTTGCTCCTGTGATTCCCGTTGTTCCTGTTACACCTGTCGCTCCGGTTGCTCCTGTAGCACCAGTGACTCCCGTTGCGCCTGTAGCTCCTGTTACTCCGGTTACTCCCGTTGCCCCGGTGATTCCCGTAGCTCCCGTTACACCTGTGGTCCCAGTCTCCCCCGTTGTCCCCGTAATTCCAGTCGCTCCAGTTACTCCCGTTGCCCCGGTGATTCCTGTTGTTCCTGTTGTTCCTGTTACACCTGTCGCTCCGGTTGCTCCTGTCACTCCCGTTACACCTGTGGTCCCGGTCTCCCCCGTTGCCCCCGTAATTCCAGTCGCTCCCGTTCCTCCCGTTGCTCCTGTGATTCCCGTTGTTCCTGTTACACCTGTCGCTCCTGTTACTCCGGTTGCTCCAGTGATTCCTGTTGTTCCTGTTACACCTGTCGCTCCGGTAGCTCCTGTAGCTCCAGTGACTCCTGTTGCGCCTGTAGCTCCTGTTACTCCGGTTACTCCTGTCACTCCCGTTATACCTGTGGTTCCGGCCTCTCCCGTCACCCCCGTAATTCCTGTCGCCCCGGTGATTCCCGTTCCTCCCGTAACTCCAGTTGCCCCGGTGGCTCCCGTTGCGCCTGTAGCTCCTGTTACTCCGGTTACTCCTGTCACTCCCGTTATACCTGTGGTTCCGGTCTCTCCCGTCACCCCCGTAATTCCAGTCGCTCCCGTTCCTCCCGTTGCCCCGGTGATTCCCGTTGTTCCTGTTACACCTGTCGCTCCGGTAGCTCCAGTGGCTCCCGTTGCGCCTGTAGCTCCTGTTAATCCGGTTACTCCCGTTATACCTGTGGTTCCAGTCTCTCCCGTCGCCCCCGTAATTCCTGTCGCCCCGGTGATTCCCGTTCCTCCCGTAACTCCAGTTACCCCGGTGACTCCCGTTCCTCCCGTAACGCCTGTCGGCCCCGTCACTCCTGTTACACCACTCACTCCCGTGGCACCTGTCACGCCCGTTACGCCAGTCGCCCCTGTGGCTCCAGTTACACCAGTCGCTCCCGTTACTCCAGTCACGCCAACGGCTCCAGAATAACCTAATAATTCTGCTGAGACTAGGCGATGAGGCGTAGTTAGCTGTCCTGAGCTTCCTTTTCCCCATACGGATATATCTGTATTTTCTACAGCTCCGCCAGTGATTGTAAATACAAACTCAAAGGAATTAAGATTACTATAATAATTCTTTGAAAACACCGTATTCGGCAGAATCTCATCCTGACTCAAGATAAATAATGCTCTGGTCCCACTGAGATTGTATCCCTGTGTTAAGACAACTGCGGTTTGAGTTGTACTTTCATTGACGATGATTATAGTCGTTGATACCGTTGGTCTAGAGCCGTTAACAGCGTTATTCTCAATAGGCCCTGTATTCCATACCGCCATTACCCGCCCTCCTTATCTAGATTGAACTACACATTCATCCAGAACCTATCGGCTCCTTCTATATGAATCCGGTAATAAAATAGTATGTAGTCTATCCTATTCATGCTAATTCCAACTGCGTATGCCGTTGACCCTAGTAACCAGATTTTTAGTTCAATTCGTACCAGGGTTCAGGCTATGTATAAAGGAGTTACTATGTATGTAGGGAACAGACGAAGGGGTAAGCCGGATCGCTTCAAAAAAAACAAGCCGTACGCCAGCAATCTGCTGATTCGTACGGCTTGTTTGTATAAACGTAGATTCCAAAGTGTACTCCGGTCCGGCTAGTAACGCGTTACCCCATCCTTGGTCACCAGCGCAAAAACCAGCGGCTGCGGCGGAACCGGCTGGGCGGAGATGCGGTAAGCCTCCAGCACTTTGGCTTCGGCCTCCTGCACCTTGCTCTCGCTGGCATCGTTCACATGCAGCACTGCCAGCGTATCGCCTGCGGCCACCGCGTCGCCGACCTTCAGCGAGAGCTGAATGCCGACCGCCAGATCGATCACGGACTCCTTCGTCTCGCGTCCGGCACCGAGCAGCATCGCAGCCACACCGATCTCTTCAGCCTGGATGCTCTCCACATAGCCTGCGGTTGCCGCCTTCACTTCAATGAATCTGCGGGCAGCGGGGAGGGTGTCAGGCGAATCGATCTGTGAGGCATCGCCGCCCTGGGCCGACACCATCTGCTTGAACTTATCCAGCGCACTGCCGTCCTCGATATGGGACAGCAGCATGGAACGTGCTTCTTCTTCGTCCTTTGCCTTGCCGCCAAGTACGAGCATCTGGCTGCCCAGGATCAGGCAGACCCCTTGCAGATCCTTCGGCCCGTGGCCGTTCAATGTCTCGATGCCCTCCTTGATCTCCAGGGCATTGCCGATGCCGAAGCCCAGCGGCTGGTCCATATCGCTGATGACCGCAACCGTGTTGCGGCCAAGGTGAGTACCGATATCCACCATCGCCTGGGCAAGCGCGATGGAATCCTCCAGCGTCTTCATGAATGCGCCGCTGCCGGTCTTCACATCCAGCACGATGGCGTCCGCGCCTGCGGCGATTTTCTTGCTCATGACGGAGCTGGCAATCAGCGGGATCGATTCCACCGTGGCCGTCACATCACGCAACGCATACAGCTTCTTGTCGGCCGGCGTGATGTTGCCGGACTGGCCGATCACCGCCGCGCCAATCTCGCCCACCTGGGCGAAGAACCGTTCCCGGTCCATCTCCACCGAGAATCCCGTAATCGACTCCAGCTTATCCAGTGTGCCTCCGGTGTGGCCGAGGCCGCGCCCGGACATTTTGGCTACCGGAACTCCGGCAGCCGCAACCAGCGGTGCCAGCACAACTGTCGTCTTGTCGCCCACGCCTCCGGTAGAATGCTTGTCCACCTTGATGCCCGCAATCGGGCTAAGGTCCACCTGGTCGCCGGACATTGCCATCTCCAGGGTCAGGTCACCGGTCTCGCGGGCGTTCATTCCGCGGAAATACACGGCCATTGCCCAGGCGGAGATCTGATAATCCGGGATTTCCCCTTTGCTGTAGCCTTGAATCAGAAATGCTATTTCTTCGCGGCTAAGCTCACCGCCGTCTCTTTTCTTCTGAATAAGATCAACAGCACGCATTAGATCTGTACCTCACGGACGAAGGAGCGCACCAGTCCGATGAATTTGGGCTTGGTCAGGTTCGCCACTTTTACCACCTGCTCATGGGTCAGCGGCTCCAGCTCATCGCCGATTGCCATGTCTGTGATACAGGTAATGCCGAGCACACGCAGCTTGCTGTGACTGGCCACGATAACCTCCGGTACGGTGGACATTCCCACGGCATCGCCGCCGAGATAGGCCAGCATTTTCAACTCAGCCGGGGTCTCATAAGTCGGGCCGCTGATGCCGGCATATACGCCTTCCTGCAGAACAAGCGCTTCACCGTCCACACCTGTAACTCCGCCTGCAAGCTTTTTCGCAAGCTGGATATATTCAGGGTCATAAGCACTGGACATATCAGGGAATCTTACGCCCAGCTCCGGATCATTCGGTCCGATCAGCGGGTTGTCGCCAGTCATATTGAGGTGGTCGGTAATCAGCATCAGGTCGCCTGCCTTGAACGCTCTGTTCATCCCGCCGCCTGCGTTGGTAATAACAAGGGTGCCGATGCCCAGCTTAGCCATTACATAGACCGGAAGAACTACCTTGCGCATCTCATAACCTTCATAGTAGTGAAAACGGCCCTGCATGATCATAACATCCTTGCCTTCCAGCTTACCGATCACGAACCGTCCGGCATGGCCTTCTACCGTTGAATGGGGGAAATGCGGAATTTCTTCATAAGGCAGGTAGACTGCATCTTCGATCTGATCGCCCAGGTCGCCAAGACCTGAACCCAGAATAAGGCCGATAGATGGTGTATAACCGCCGAATTTGGATTGAATATATGCAGCGGCTTCCTGAACCTGGGTGCCGTATGGGACTGTTGTTGGTGTTGTCATAGGTTGATCCTCCCGGATATGGATTGTGTATAGAATAACGCGTATGTGAAGCAGTACCTACATTTTGGGAATAAAAGCAAGCACAAGCTTCAGGAACTGCTCGCGCACACGCTCAGCGGTCTCCATCACCTCTGCATGATTCAGCGGTTGTGGAAGAATACCGGCTGCCATGTTGGTGATGCAGGAAATACCCAGCACTTCAATCCCGGCATGGCGGGCAACGATGGTCTCGGATACGGTGGACATGCCCACGGCATCTGCTCCCTGGCGGCGCAGCATCACGATCTCAGCAGGCGTCTCATAGTTCGGTCCGAGCAGACCCGCATATACGCCTTCCTTGAACTCAAAATTCAGTGCGGCGGCTGCTTCCTTGGCGGCTGCAATCAGACGCGGGCTGTAAGCTGAGGACATATCCGGGAACCGTACGCCCAGCGCATTGTCATTCGGTCCGCTCAGCGGATTGCGTCCGGTCAGGTTCAGATGGTCCGTAATCAGCATGAGATCGCCCGGTGTGTATTCGGTGTTGACGCCACCGGCAGCGTTGGTGACCAGCAGGCTGGTTACGCCCAGCTCCTTCATTACCCGCACCGGGAAGGCTGTAACCTCAGGGCCGTAGCCTTCATACATGTGGAAGCGGCCCTTCATCATGACCACGCGACGGCCTTCGATCATGCCAATCAGCAGCTCACCTTCATGTCCTTCTACCGTGGACACCGGGAAATGAGGAATCTCATGATAAGGAATAACGACTTCATCTGTGATCAGATCCGCCAGGATGCCTAGGCCGGAGCCCAGAATCAGACCGATTTCGGGGGCGACGGTGCATTTATCTTTGATATATACGGCGGCTTCTTGAATTTTGCTTGAGGTTATAGTGGTCATGGGTTACACTCCTTCTTTTTTCAAAAAATCCAGTTCAAGCTGTGGTGTGATTACTGTAATTCAGACAAAAAGCTTGTCCCGTACTGCGGAGCCTTCGCCCCGAAGTTATCGGCGATTGTCGCGGCCACATCCGAGAAGGTCTGGCGGATGCCGAGGCTGCCGGGTGTCTTGAATCTTGGGCTGTAGACCAGGAGCGGCACATATTCGCGCGTATGATCTGTTCCTGCATGAACCGGGTCATTGCCATGGTCTGCGGAGATGATCAGCAGATCATCCTCACCAAGCGTAGCGAGCAGCTCAGGCAGCGCCTGATCGAATACCTCCAGCGCACGGCCGTAGCCTTCCGGATCACGGCGGTGGCCGTAGAGGGAATCGAAGTCCACCAGATTGGTGAACAGGAATCCGTCGAACGGCTTGCGCAGCTCGTCAATGGTTATCTGGATGCCGTGTTCATTGCTTTTGGTCGGATAGGTTGCGGTTACCCCTTCACCGGTAAAAATATCATTGATCTTACCCACTGCAATCACATCCTTGCCGATATCCTCCAGCGCATTCATCACCGTAGGCTCCGGCGGCTTCACCGCATAATCATGGCGGTTCGGTGTACGCACGAAATTCCCCGGCTCGCCGACATAAGGGCGGGCGATCACGCGGCCTACGGAGAACTCGGGTGCCATCGTCAGCTCACGGGCAATTTTACAGGCGCTGTACAGCTCCTCCAGAGGAATAATATCTTCATGTGCCGCAAGCTGGAACACGCTGTCCGCCGAGGTATAGACAATCCATGCCCCCGTCTTCATCTGTTCCTCGCCGTATTCCACAAGAATCTCCGTGCCGGAGGCCGGCTTGTTGCCGATGACCTTGCGTCCGGTAGCCGCTTCGAATTTCTCGATCAGCTCCGCAGGGAAGCCGTCAAAGTAGGTGTTAAAAGGAACCTCGATCTTCAGCCCCATCAGCTCCCAGTGGCCGGTCATCGTGTCCTTGCCTACAGATACCTCCTGCATTTTTCCGTAGTAGCCTGTAGGGGCGGATACCGGCTCAAGCGGTGGCAGCGGTGCGATATTCGCCAGCCCGAGCTGCTGCAGATTCGGAAGCTTAAGACCCGGAACCCGTTCCAGAATATGGCCCAGCGTATGGGAGCCTGTATCTCCGAAATTAGCGGCATCCGGCGCTTCACCGATACCTACACTGTCCAGAACAATAAATCCGATGCGTTTAAATGAGGACATTGCCGTCTTCACTCCTTTTATAGTTTGCCTAATCTTGTCGTCTGCTCTAAGCATGAAGAAACTCCGGGAGACCCTCTCCCGGGAGCGATTTCTTCAGTATGATTCCATCATAACTTTCTTACTCACAAAAAGCATCTTTTCGGCCCAATCCGATCCGCCCGCCCGTATTCCTAAGGTCCCTCATCCCTGTACAGCCGGCTATTTCGCCCGGGGATGATGATTCTCGTAGACCTCCTTCATATTCTTGCGGGCAATTCCGCTGTATATCTGAGTGGTCGAACTATCGGAATGGCCCAGCATCTGCTGCACAGAGCGCAGGTCCGCCCCGCCTTCAAGCAGATGCGCAGCGAAGGAGTGGCGCAGAGTATGCGGTGTGATGTCCTGCTCAATCTGAGCTTCACGCGCGTATTTTTTGATGATTTTCCAAAAGCCCTGACGGGTCAGCCGTCCGCCCAGACTATTCAGGAACAGCGCAGGCTCCTCCCGGCTTGCACGCAGCAGCTTGTCCCGCATCCCTGAGGTATAACGGGCTACGCAATCAGCCGCAATCACGCCGATCGGGACCACACGCTCCTTGCCGGAGGCACCGCTGCAGCGTGCGAACCGCAAGGATGTGTTCACATCCTCCACATTCAGCGAGATCAGCTCCGTCACACGGATACCCGTCGCATACAGCAGCTCCAGCATAGCCTTATCGCGCATCCCCTGGGGAGCAGCTTCATCCGGAGCCGCCAGCAGACGCTCGATCTCCTCAATGCTGAGAATGATCGGCGGCTTGTGACTCGGCTTCATGGCTTCCATATCCAGCGTAGGATCTTGGACAATCAGCCGTTCCTTCAGCAAAAAATGAAAATAGGCGCGCAGCGATACCGTATTCCGGTTCACCGTGGCTGCTGCCTTCCCTGCTCCGCGCAGGGCACCCAAATAGAGCATAATATGCGTTCTTCTAATCTCTTCGGCCGCGTCCAGGCCCCGCTCTTCCGTAAACTCCAGAAACTGCGAAATATCCCGTCCATAGGATTCCAGCGTACTAGGAGACAATCCTTTGTCCCCGGACAAATACTGCATAAACGGCTGTAAGTATGACTTCATCAATTCACGCTCCTGTCAGACTCAGGCTGCTTCATGCGGCTTCGCAGCGGGTTGAGATCCAGCAGCCGGAACAGCGTTGTTCCATGACATGCTATAGATTGATTCGACATACTTCTCCCTTAATCCTGCAATCCGTCCCGTTACTCCCCGTACCAGTAAAAAAGGCGCAGGCGCTCCCCCGCACTTATCCCCTGTTCCCCATACTGGACATCCTGAAACGCCCGGACGGCGGTGCCTTCCGGAATCTCAACATTGCGGGCCGGACTGATCCATGCGCTGACCCAGCTCAAAACATAATACAGCACACAGCTTACCGCCACAAGCATCGTCATGAAATACAGCCGTCGCACCGTGCGGGGCAGAGAAATAATCATCCAGGCAGCCTCCTCAAAAAAAGGATAACAGCATCTGCTTCCCGCCCGCCGCTTCCACTGAACGTCAGGCCAGTACGCAGAACTCGTCCTTCACTATATGCGCCGGAGGGCCGTGTTATGTATGTTAAGTAATATTTGGCTCCCTGGCCGCTCTCACTGAGACGGCTCTGCCGAAATCAGGTGCACTTTTACACCTTATTCGCCTGTTTAGTCCACGTTTGCCAAAATCAGGTGCACTAATGCTCTTCATTTGCTCAATATAGCGTACTTGGACTGGATTCAGGTGCACTTGTGCTCTTCATTTGCCCGTTTAGCCGACTTTGGCTGAATTCAGGTGCACTTGTGCTCTTCGTTACTCTCCTTAAACTCCCCCGTTCCGCCCACTTTCAGCGAATTTAATGGGATTTATCCCTTTAATCTCCCCGTTCCGCCCACTTTCAGCGGATTTAATGGGATTTATCCCTTTAATCTCCCCGTCCAGCCCACTTTCAGCGGATTTAATGGGATATATCCCTTTCATCCCCTCATCCAGCCCACTTTCAGCGAATTTAATGGGATTTATCCCTTTCGTCCCCCCGCTACAGCCCACTATCCTTGCTCTCCCGGCAATTAAAAAGCTCCCCCTCCAGCCATTCAGCCGGGGGAGAGCTTGCGCGGTCATTCCTCATTTGAAGATGAACTTAGGAAATCCGCAATGAAGCATTCTTAAGTCCACGTTCTATATACGCTTATTCTGGAGTATTGTCCTCTGCCGGGTTCTTATCCTTGCAGCGGTGGCATATTCCGTGAAAATCAAGTCTATGATCAACCACCGTGAAGTTGTATTCCTGCTCCAGCCGCTCTTCCAGCGGACCCAGCCAATCCTCACGAATCTCATCCATACTTCCGCACTGCACACAAATCAAATGATGGTGATGATGCTTCGCCGTATCCGTACGCAGATCATAGCGGGCCACACCGTCTCCGAAATTGATCTTCTCCACGACATGAAGCTCGCTAAGCAGTTCCAGGGTACGATACACGGTGGCAAGACCGATCTCGGGCGCCTTTTCTTTTACAAGCATAAATACATCTTCCGCACTTAAATGATCATCCTCGTTCTCCAGGAGAACTCTTAAGGTCGCTTCCCGTTGAGGTGTAAGCTTGTATCCTTGGGATTGTAGTTGTTGCTTAATCTTGTCTATTCGGGCTTCCATTGTCTGCCTCCCCCTTGGAAAATTACCACACCGGGCTTCAAGCCACTTCTTCCATTATAGGGGGATTTCCTTTGAGAAGTCAAACGGTTTTAGCATCTCGATCGGGCTGGCCCGCACATTCACAGATCCTCCATATTTGAAAATTCTTCCTCACCCGGCCGACACCAGAAGCGGCGTCACCCAGCGCATCATCGCGGGCGTCAAGTAGGCCTCGAAGCCCGAGACCCCCATCACCAGCAGCGCCATCCCCAGCGAGAGCAGCGTATACATCATGAACGGATGAGTCACCTGCGTGCGGCGCTGCTGTCCCAGTACCCGGCTGCGGATCATTAGCAGGGAGAAACCGAGGGCCGCCGCGCTGCATACCAGCAGCACCGGAATCAGCACCAGATTATGCGGAGCGACGGAGACCAGGGCGAACAGCATACCGTGCCAGGAATATTGGCTGACGAGAGTGCCGACGGTGAAGCCGATCAGCACGCCTTTGAGAAAATCCAGAATCAGAATGCCCGGAAGTCCGATCACGGACAAGCCGAGCACCCAGATCAGGCCGACCCACTTCAGATGAAAAGCGGCGATGCTCCAGTATGAATCCTGCGCGGCAGGCAGTCCCTGCTGATCGACCGTCACGAAGAAATTGCTTAAGTAATCGCCCAGCTCCTGCTGCTGATCCAGCGTAAGCGCAGTGACGATAAGCGCTCCGAAGACCACCCCGACCAGAAATAATACCGCGACAAAAATATAAAGAGGCGTCTGTTCCTTCACCATCAGCTTTAGACTGCGCACCCTGACATTCCCCTTTCCGGTCACATGTTACACCATATGAGGGAATGTCCTGATCTATGACTTGTCCTTAGTTCTTGAGCACCTTGCCGTAGGTGCCTCCGCCACCCGAGGAGAGAACGAGCTGTCCTGTACGGGCCAGCACGATCAGCCCGGCCAGCTCCGCTCCCGCTACAGCGGCAAGCTCGGCTTCCGCAGCCCGGTGCAGAATGTTCATCTCTGTGCCAAAAGCCTCCAGCAGCTGGTTCAGCTTACGCTTGCCGAGGCCGGGAATGAACTCCAGCGGCACCTGGTAATGGTACGCAGGCCGATATTCCGGAACCTGCGGCAGCGGACGGTCGGCAATATGCAGAATGCGGTCCAGCACACCCTGGACCAGCTTCGGACTGCCGCAATACGGGCAGCGCTCCGAGGTGCTGTAGGCTTCATCGATGATGCTGCCGCAGCCGCCGCAGTAGGTCCGGTGATATTTGCCCAGCCGGGGATTCAGCCCGAAGTTGGCACTGACCCTGCGTCCTTCCGAGCGCCGGAGCGCCAGCTTCAGCTCCTCGAAGGAGGGCTCCCGCATCTCGATGACATTGTACTCGCGGCCAATTTTGCCGAGGGAGTGGGCATCGGAATTGGTCAGGAAGCTGTAACGGTCAAGCTCCGAGATATACCCTGCCATCTCTGAATCCGCACTGAGGCCAAGCTCCACCGCCGCGATGCGGTCCAGATCGAATAACTCCGCCATCCGCTCGGCCGCGCAGCCATAGAGCCCCTTATGAGGCGTGAAAATATGTGCCGGAATCAGCAGCCCGCCCCGCCCGGTAATCTCGTCCTGAAGCACCCTGGAAGGGGCGTACAGGCGCTGCGAGCTGAGATTCACATTACGCATATGGGCGCTCATCCAGGTGCTGAAATCCTCCATCGTTCCAAGTTCCGGCATGAAGGCCAGGACATGGCACTCCCGCCGCCCGGGCTCACGGATCTCAATCTCGGTTCCCAGCAGGATCGTTGTCCCCCGGTACGCAATTCCGCCGCCTGCGGCTATCGTCATTTCACCGGAATCCAGCGCGGTATGAATATCACGCAGCACGCCCGGTGAGTGGCTGTCGATAATGCCGATCAGGCCAATCCCCTTGCGCTCCGCCGCTTCCCTGGCAATCCCGGCGAAGGTCAGATCACGGCTGCCGCTGATTTTGACCGCCTGGCCCTCCGAAGTCCGTCCGATATGCACATGCAGATCGCAGTAGACGCTGCTGAGCTCCTCCGCTAGTGCCATTGGCCTGTCAGCGTGTAAAGATGCCAGGCATAGACCGCCATCATCGTCTTGGCATCGGCAATACGTCCGTCCGCAATGTACTGGTAGGCTTCCTCCAGCGTCAGCTCGGAGACCTCCAGGAACTCATCCTCGTCCAGCGCCATCTCGCCCGGCTGGGCATCTTCGGTCACATAGAGGTGAATGATCTCGTCGGCGAAGCCGGGAGAAGTGTAGAACGACTTCAGCAGCTTCAGCCCTCCGCTATGAAATCCGGTCTCCTCCTGAAGCTCACGCCCCGCAGCCGCCAGCGGGTCTTCACCCGGGTCCAGCTTCCCTGCCGGAATCTCTACCTCGGTACGGTGCATCGGCTGACGGTACTGCTCCACGACCAGCATTTTACCTTGATTCAGGGCCAGCACGGCTACAGCTCCAGGGTGCTTCACGACCTCGCGGGTTGCGGTGTTGCCGTCCGGCAGTCTCACAGTATCCACCTGAAGCGAAATAATGTGGCCTGCAAAAATCGGCTTCGTCGACAATGTTTCCTCATCCAATGTGGGGTTGCGGTTTATTTCATCTTTTTTCATAGATTTGTGGTCTCCTTTGGCATCGTTATGCATAGGGTGTATTATAGCAAACTTAAGAAGAAAGAAGGAATGCAGGCATGAATGATCGTCTTGTCCGGGCAAGCTCATCCGCAGTTACAATGGTAGGTAAACCGGAACAGATTATGGCCGTAATGGCCGGGTGGATGAAGCAATATGGGCGCGATATGCCCCTGGCTTACATCCTGCTGCTCCAGTCAGATTCGCGGATCAAAGCTTCCAAGGCTGGATAATGCCGCTTCGTTCTTCCGGTCAGCGTCTATGATATTCCAGGGTATAAGAAGGAGCTGTCTCCCGGATCATCCCGGAAGCAGCTCCTTTAATGTTATTCTTAAGCGGCAGCAGACCGTCTCAGCAAAAGCCTTGCCCTGGCCGGTCCCTGCACAGCCTCTTGTTCGGCTTAGCCCTTCTGGCTCTCGGCCACAATGGCTACAACCAGGCCGGCCACCTTGACGATGTCTGCGGCCTTGATCCGCTCCTGCGTGGTGTGGATATCCTCGTAGCCAACCGCCAGATTCACAACCGGAACGTTCAGACCGTTGAACACATTGGCATCACTGCCGCCGCCGGAGGCGAACAGCCGGGTAGTCAGGCCCAGCGAAGTGATCGCCCGGTCAGCCAATTGAACAACCGGATCATTCCCATTAAAGCTGAACGCCGGATAGATCATCTCGCTGCGGAATTCACTCTGCGCGCCGTGGTCGCGTGCGGTAGTCTCCAGCGCCTCCCGCATGGAGGCAATCTGCAGTTCAACCTTCTCCTGCACAATACTGCGGGCCTCCGCATCGAGCTGCACATGATCGCAGACCACATTCGTCGGTCCGCCGCCGGCGAACTTGCCGATATTCGCTGTCGTCTCGTTATCGATACGTCCAAGCTTCATCGCCGAGATCGCTTTGCTCGCTACCTGAATGGCGCTGATGCCATCCTCCGGGTTCACGCCTGCATGGGCAGACTTGCCGAAGATCTGCATCGTTACCTTCGCTTGTGCCGGTGCTGCAATCGCGATGGCTCCCACTTCTCCGTTGGAATCCAGCGCGAAGCCCATGTCTGCATCCAGATGTGCCGGGTCCATCGCACGTGCGCCCATCAGCCCGGACTCTTCGCCTGCCGTAATGACGAACTGAATCTGGCCATGCGGCAGCTTCTGCTCCTGAATGACGCGGATTGCTTCGAACAGGGCAGCCAGCCCCGCTTTGTCATCCGCTCCGAGAATGGTGCTGCCATCACTTCGAATCCAGCCGTCTTCCCCCAGGGCAGGCTTGATCTTCTGGCCGGGCACCACGGTATCCATATGGCAGGTGAACAGCAGCTTCGGCGCGCTCACTCCGCTGTCCGCAGGCCAGGTCACGAACAGGTTGCCGGCTCCGTGCCCCGTTCTCTCCTGCGAATCGTCCTCCACCGCAGTCAGCCCCAGGCTGCTGAACTTCTCCTTGAGCACATCGGCAATCTGCCGTTCATTCCGGGTCTCACTGTCAATCTGGACAAGCTCCATGAACTCATGGATCAATCGGTCTTCTGATATCATATGGACTTCCCTCTCTTTCTCAGATACGTTACAATGGTTGTACTGCGTTCAATTGTGGGCTTATGCTCATAACTTAAACTAATCTCAAAGGAGTCACTCATGCAACGACAAAAATGGTTTCGCATTATCATCTACATCATGCTGTTCGCTATGATCGCCTCTACGGTGCTGTTCGTCATCGAACCGTTTATGGCCGGTTAATCATGCTTAGCGCTAATTAACAGCGTCCGGTTCCCCGGGCGCTGTTTGGCTATACGGAAACTGCTCCAGGAAATAAGGCACCAGCTCTTCAGCAACCGTCCCGATGTCAAAAGCGCGCCCTGTGCATTCCTCAAGCGAGGTCACTCCGTATTCCGCAATACCGCAAGGGATAATGCCTGTGAAGCCGCTTTGCCCGATCCCGGCCGATACGTTGAAGGCGAAGCCATGACTGGTGACAAACCCACGGCGGAATTTACACTTGTTGAACTTTACGCCAATTGCACAGATTTTCTCATCCCCGACCCACACCCCGGTATACCCCTGCTTGCGGGTTCCCGTAATGCCATAGGCCTCCAGATACGCTATAATCACCGACTCCAGCTTGCGCAGATAGCCGTGCAGATCAACCTTGCCGTTCTCGCCCAGCTTCAAAAGCGGGTACCCGACCAGCTGGCCGGGCCCATGATATGTAATATCTCCCCCGCGGTCAATCTCAAACAGTGCAATTCCCTGCTGCCTGAGCTGTTCCCCGCTGAGGAGCAGATGCTCCGGATGATTCTGCGAACCGATGGTGTATGTGGGCGGATGCTGCAAAAGAATCAGCTGCTCGGAAGCAGTGCCCGCGTCAATCGCATGCACCGCTTCCTTTTGCAGCTCCCAGGCCGCCCCGTACTCCATCACCGGAAGAATGGTAACTGTAAGTTTGCTTAGGTTCAGGTTCTCCATCATCATAAGTTCCCCTTTGCTTCTCATTCTCCCTGTCCCAGGAGTCCGCAGCCGCCTTACTTAGTAGAGCTTCGTCTCCGGGGTGTAGCCTTCCACATTATCCTTCACGCGCTGCAGGAACCGTCCGCTGATGACTCCGTCCAGAATCCGGTGATCCAGCGACAGACAGATATTCGCCATCGAACGTACGGCAATCATATCATTGATGACGACAGGCTTTTTGACAATGGATTCAAAAGTCAGAATTGCCGCCTGCGGATAGTTAATTATCGGATAAGACAGAATCGAGCCGAACGAGCCGGTGTTGTTCACCGTGAATGTGCCGCCCTGCATATCGTCCAGACGCAGCTTGCCCTCCCGTGTCTTGAGTGCCAGTTCGTCGATCTCGCGGGCCAGCCCGGCGACATTCTTCTGATCGGCTTTTTTGATGACCGGCGTCATGACGGAATCCTCTGTGCCTACAGCCAGCGAGATGTTGATGTCGCGTTTGACGATGATTTTGTCAACGGCCCAGACGGAGTTCATGATCGGGTAATCCTTGATCGCACTGACCACAGCCTTCATCAGAAAAGCGAGATAGGTCAGGTTAATGCCCTCTTTGCGCTTGAACTCATCCTTCAGCTTGTTGCGCAGCACCACCAGATTGGTCACATCGACCTCGATCATCGTCCAGGCATGCGGGATCTCTGAGACGCTCTGGCGCATTCTTGTAGCGATCGTATTACGGATCGGCGTAACATCGATCAGATATTCCGAGCTGCTGCCCCGTCCGCCTTCGATCTCAATCGTCGGAATCTTCGGTGATTCGCTAAGGTGCAGGCCGGAGTTACGGACCTGCTGATGCTCATCATGTACCGGCTGGAACACAGGCTGCAGCGCAGCGGGTGCAGGAGCGGCGTCAGGTACAGGCGCAGCTGCAGGGGCTGCTGCGGGTGCCGGCGGCTGAACGGAGGCGCCGTTCTCCAGGAACGTGAGCACATCCTTGCGTGTGATACGTCCGCCCAGGCCGGTGCCCGGCACGGCCGCCAGGTTGATGCCGTGCTCGGCGGCCAGCGTCTGCACAGCCGGAGAGTAACGGGCCCGCATTGGAGCTGCGGCGTCATAAGCCGCAGCGGGCATGGGCGGCCGCGCGGCGGCATGGGCCGCCTGCGGGGCGGTGCCGGATGCCGCAGCCGGGGCAGCGGCAGGTGCAGTGGCGTCACCGGAAGCTGCCGGTGACGGGGCCGCAGCGGCTGGCGCAGCGGAGCCAGCCACTGCGATGCGGGCGATGATCTCGCCGACGCTGACCGTCTGGCCCTCTTCGGCCAGCAGCTCGGCCATGGTGCCGTCTACCGTTGCAGGCAGCTCCGCGTTCACCTTATCCGTGATCAGCTCGCAGATCGGCTCATATTGCTCTATCGAATCACCCGGCTGCTTCAGCCACTTCCCGATAGTCGCTGACACCAGCGATTCAGCCAGCTGCGGCATAATTACATCCGTCAGCGTTGTATTGTCAGACATAATGTCACTCCTTAATGTTTTGTAAGCGTGGACTTCTTGAATTTACTTCGTACAAAACTGCTTCGGAAGCATAGGCTTAGTTTTGTAAGCGTGGACTTCTTGAATTTGCTTCGTACAAAACTGGCTTCGAAAGCCAGCCATGAAATCCTGCACTTAATACAACATTCGCTCATACAAATCTGCCCAAAATCAAAAATGTTGCTCAAAACGCAGCAATTCTCTTCATTCGGGCGGCTGAGCGGACATATTGTTGTATTTCGTGCAGCATTCTTCCCAATTCACTGTATATTTCATATCCAAGTTGCACTTTCTGCAATATTCTTGCTCGGGTCCCGGTCGCGGTGTCCAGGTAGGATGAACTATTGAACTTAATACTGCGCCAGACGCAGCATCTCAGCCTTAACCTTATCCTTGCTGAGCAGGAAGAACTTCTCCATCGGCGGTGAGATTGGCATCGCCGGGACATCGGGTCCGCACAGGCGGAAGATTGGGGCATCGAGGTCGAACAGACAGTGCTCGGCGATAATCGCAGCCACTTCAGCGCCGATGCCCCCGGTCTTGTTGTCCTCATGGACAATCAGCACCTTGCCGGTCTGCCGGACAGCGGCGATAATCGCCTCGCGGTCCAGCGGCTGGAGGGTGCGCAGATCCAGGATATGTGCGGTTACGCCATGCTCCTTCTCCAGCTCCTCCGCTGCCTGCATCGCAAAATGCAGCGGCAGGCTATACCCGATCACCGTAATATCGCTGCCTTCACGCAGCAGATTCGCTTCACCAATCGGCACCGTGTAGTCGCCTTCCGGCACATCGCCCTTGATCAGCTTGTAGCATTTCTTGTTTTCGAAGAACAGCACCGGATCAGGATCACGGACAGCGGCCTTGAGCAGTCCCTTCGCATCTGCAGCCGAATAAGGAGCCACAATCTTAAGCCCCGGCGTGCCGAAGAAGATCGACTCCGGGCACTGCGAATGGTACAGCCCGCCGAAGATGCCGCCGCCGATCGGCGCACGGATGACGACCGGACAATTCCAGTCATTATTGGAACGGTAGCGGATTTTGGCGGCTTCACTGATAATCTGGTTCGTTGCGGGCAGCATGAAATCCGAGTACTGCATCTCGGCAATCGGCTTCATGCCGTACATCGCAGCGCCGATGGCCACCCCTGCAATAGCAGATTCCGCAAGCGGCGTATCCAGTACCCGTTCTGCGCCGAACTGCTCCTGCAAGCCTTTGGTCGTTGTGAAGACGCCGCCCTTCACGCCGACATCCTCACCCAGCACGAACACCGACTCGTCACGTTCCATCTCTTCCTTCATCGCCAGCCGGATTGCATCGATATATTCCATCATCGCCATGGCTTAAGCGCCCCCCTTCAGGCCGGATTCATCGTAGACATGCAGCAGCGTATCTTCCGGTTTCGGGAACGGCGCATTCTCCGCGTAGGTTATAGCCTCTTTCAGTTCAAGATTATATTCGGCAGCCAGATCACGCTCCTGCTCGTCACTCCATAGACCGAGTCCGGTCAGATAAGTGCGGAACGCGGCGATGCCGTCTTTTTTCCAGTTCTCATCGACTTCCTCCTGGGTCCGGTAAGCCAGATCATTATCCGAAGTGGAGTGCGGCGACAAGCGGTACATCATCGCTTCAATCAGGGTCGGGCCTTCACCGGCAAGCGCACGTTCGCGGGCTTCTTTCACTACGCGGTACACCTCAAGCGGATCATTGCCGTCCACCCGGATGCCGGGGAAGCCGTAGCCGAGCGCACGGTCGCTGACCTTGCCGCCAAGCTGCTTGTGAGCAGGAATCGAGATCGCATACTGATTGTTCTGGCAAAAAATAATCATAGGCAGCTTATTCACACCGGCAAAGTTACACGCTTCATGGAAATCCCCCTGGTTGCTGGAGCCTTCCCCGAAGGTAACGAAAGAGACGAACTTCTTCTTCTGCATCTTCGCCGCCAGCGCGAAGCCTGCCGCATGCGGAACCTGGGTCGTGACCGGGCTGGAGCCCGTTACAATCCGCAGGCGCTTGCTGCCGAAATGGCCCGGCATCTGCCGGCCGCCGCTGTTCGGATCTTCCGCCTTGGCGAAGACGGAGAGCATCAGCTCGCGCGTGGTCATTCCGACAGAGAGGACAAACGCATAGTCCCGGTAATAGGGAAGGAAATAGTCATTCTCCCGGTCCAGTGCAAATGCCGCCGCGACCTGTGCCGCCTCCTGCCCGATGCCGGATACATGGAAATTGATCTTGCCCGCACGCTGCAGCAGCAGACTGCGCTCATCATATTTCCGTCCGAGCTGCATGAATCTGTACATATCGATAACCTGGCCGTCTGTGAGTCCAAGCTGCTTATGTCTGTTAACGGTGTCTACAGTACCTTGGGATTCCATATAAGAGGTACCTCCTAAAAAGTATTGCCGGCGCTCAGCTTCCAGCCCCGCTATCTCTAACAGGTTCAGGATGCGTCCGCCAGGCGGGTTGACCCTAATACTAAATATATATGCCCTGATCCTATCACCAGGTACTAAATCCATTATAATCTTTTTCGCGGCAAAAAGAAAAGCCAAAATCCCTCCGCCAAGGCAAGGCTCTGGAACCGAACAAATATAGCCGGTATGGAGCGATATCAGCGCATTACGCGCCTCCCGCTCCCTCCGGCCTTCTTGTTAAGCTCTCTATCGCACGCTAGAATCCGATTGCTCTTCCATCCACCGCCAGCATCGCCTCGCCCAGCACCTCCGACAGTGTCGGATGAGCATGTACAGCCTCCCCGACCTCCCAAGGTGTAGCATCCAGGATCTGGGCCAGCGCCGCTTCGCCGATCAGATCGGTCACATGCGGGCCGATCATCTGCACACCGAGGATATCCCCGTTCTTCGCGTCAGCCACTACCTTCACGAAGCCGTCCTTCATGCCGTAGACAATGGCTTTGCCGATGGCGGAGAACGGGAATTTGCCGGTCACCGTCTCACGGCCGAGCTCCTTCGCTTCCTTCTCTGTGTAACCGACACTTGCCACTTCCGGCCGTGTATAGACACAGCGGGGAACCAGATGAGTCTCATATGGATGGAGCGCTTCGCCCGCCAGATGGTTGACCGCACGGATGCCTTCATGGCTGGCCGCGTGAGCCAGCTGCAGTCCGCCGATACAATCGCCAATCGCATAGATATGCGGCTCACCCGTCTGCATATTGGCATTTACCGCAATGACACCTGTATCGAAGCGGATATCTGTGTTTTCCAGTCCGAGATTCTCGATGTTCGCCACGCGTCCCACGGATACGAGCAGCTTATCAGCCGATAGACTCTGGCTCTGCTCCCCCTTGCGGGCTTCAATCGTAATCCCTGTCTCCGACACTGTGCAGGTCTCGGCATCCACCGTTGTTCCGGTGAGCACCCGGACTCCGCGTTTCTTCAGCAGACGCAGCAGCTCGCGGGCCACCTCTTCATCCTCCTGCGGCAACAGCTGCCCGGCTGCCTCGACGACAGTCACCTGCACTCCGAAATCAGCCAGCATGGATGCCCACTCCACTCCGATTACCCCGCCGCCCACAATAATAATCGAGGCCGGTAGCTCCTCAAGCGTAAGCGCCTCTTCACTGCTCAGAATCACCTTGCCGTCAGGCACCAGGCCAGGCAGAATGCGCGGACGCGAGCCGGTAGCGATGATGAGATTCGTGGAGACCACGGTCTCCATCTCGCCATTCTCCATTTCTACAGCTACAGCGCCGCTTCGCGGGGAGAAGATCGAAGGCCCGATGATCCGGCCTTTGCCCTTCAGCACCTGAATCTTGTGCTTGCGCATCAGATACTGCACCCCCTGATGTAGCTGCTCTACTACCGCTTCCTTGCGCTGCTGCACTTTGGGGAACACCAGCTTGGTGCCCGTAGTCTCTATACCGTAGCTTTCGCTCTCGTTGATTTCAGCCAATACCTCTGCACTGCGCAGCAGTGATTTGCTGGGAATACAGCCGCGGTGCAGGCAGGTTCCGCCCAGCTTGTCCATTTCAATAACGACAACGGATTTGCCCAGCTGCGCAGCGCGGATCGCTGCCACATAACCGCCGGTGCCTCCCCCAAGTATCGCCACATCACAGGTCATTGTCATGATATGTATCCTCCAGTCATTCCTCTTGAATTCAGTTCAATCTATTATATTGTACTCTCTTTCGGGAGTAATACAAAACATACAAACGTCATGTATTCATGGACTTTTGCAGGTTAAAGCGTTATCATATGGGTGAATTCAAACGGCTGCGAAGAGGAGCGACTGTGATGAAACTGCTGATTTCACGCTTCATTGCCATCCTTATTCTGGTGATCCCCGGCCTCCTGGCGATGACGGGCTTCCTGATGATGAAAGATGATCTGTTCAACTATTTCGCCATGCATGGCGATGAGACTGCTATTCCCAAATTTGCGTGGCTGCATTTCGGCGGCGGCCTGCTTTTATTCCTGGCGGGCATGACCTTCCTCGGCGGCTGGATTCTGGCCCGTGACCGCAAAAAGAACTACGTTGGCCCCCGCTTCCGGGAGAAGCAGCAAGCACAGCAGCCCCCGTCCTCCGAAGCCCGCTCCTAATTATATTCCATTGAAACAGGGGATGCCTCAAGCCATGAACGAACCGGCTGCTGAGGCATCCCCTTGTTAGTAGCTATCGAACTTTTAACTGGAGGACTCCCGATCCACGCCAGACACCGCGTGAACAGCACGCTGTACTCTGTGAGAGTGCGCTACGAGTCTATCGTTCAAGCATTACGTGCCTGTTACTCAAGTGCTAAGTGCATTTTGTACAACTAAAATGCTCGGATCAGGCCCATTGTGAGGTTTAGCTGCACTTCGTACACTTATAAATCTCTACATTGCGTTTAAAGACTAATGTGCCTGATCTTAGTTGTACGGAATACATCTATGCCAGCTTATTCGTTAATCCGCAGCATTATAGCTGCACGAAATACAACTATCCGCGAGATAAGAGATACGGTTCACAGGTATGTGATACGATATTAGAGCTTACGAACAGCACAATTGCACAATGTACAACAGAAAAGGGTAATCTCCAGCAAAATTCAGAAGCTATTGCACTTCGTACAGTAGAATTCGAACAACCCCCACTTTTCTGCTCAAATCAGCAAAATCTAATGTACCAAATACAGTAGAATACCATTTTCCACTCAAAAATCAGATTTCTACTGCACAAAATACAGTTACCTTACCAATTCCACCGCCGTAGCCTCTACGTACAGCCTTCAACGCAAGTGTGAGCATTAGCGTGAGCATCAGCATTAGCGTGAGCATCAGCGCCAGCATCAGCGTTACACTTCCCGTGCTTCACCCTCACCATGCCTCACTCATGCCTCAACCATCTCTCATCCTTACTCCCCGGCCGCGTCCTTACTTCCCCGCACCAGCTGACTATAGAGGCCGCCCTGCCGGAGCAGCTCCTCATGCGAACCCTGCTGAAGCAGGCGTCCGCCCTCAAGCACCAGGATGCGGTCGGCTGCGCGGATCGTGCCCAGCCGGTGGGCGATCACGAAGCTGGTCCGGCCGCGCATCAGCGCCTGGAGCCCTTCCTGAATTTTGATCTCGGTCACCGTATCGATGCTGCTCGTCGCCTCATCCAGCACCAGCATAGACGGATTCGCCAAAATTGCCCGGGCAATAGCCAAGAGCTGCTTCTGTCCCTGGCTGATACCGCTGCCGTCCACAGACAGCATCCGGTCGTAGCCGTCCTGGAGTCTCATGATGAAGGCATGGGCATTGGCCAGCTTCGCAGCCTCCTCCACCTCTTCATCGGTTGCATCCAGCCGGCCGTAGCGGATATTATCGCGGATCGTACCTTTGAACAGGAAGGAGTCCTGGAGGACGAAGGCCATATGGCTGCGCAGACTCTCACGGGTGACCGTTGACAGCTCCCGCCCGTCCAGCGTAATGCTGCCCCGGCTCGGATCGTAGAAGCGGGACAGCAGGCCGATTAGCGTCGTTTTGCCAGCACCGGTAGGTCCGACCAGCGCAATCATCTCACCGGGCTTCGCTTCAAATGAAATATCCTGCAGCGTATCTGCCCCCCCATCATAGGAGAAGGAGACCTCCGAGAACTTCACAGCGCCCTCAACATGCGCAAGCTTCACCGCCGCGCCCTCATCCCGGGCCTCGGTCTCTTCATCCAACACCTCGAAGACGCGCTCCGCACCGGCGATCGCCGACAGCAGCGTGTTCCATTGGTTCGCCAGATCATTCAGCGGCCGGGTGAACTGGCGGGCATATTCGGCAAAAGCGATAATAATCCCCACCGTCACCAGCCCGCGGATTGCAAGCAGCCCCCCGACTCCGGCCACGATGGCAAAGCTCAGATTGTTCAGACCATTCATCAGCTTAGGAATGAAGCCCGAAATCGATTGCGCCCAATACCCCGACAGCATAATCCGTGTATTGCGCTCTCTGAAGCCGGTAATTACCCGCTCCTCCTGCGAGAAGGCTTTGATAATCCGCTGTCCAGACAAGGTCTCTTCGATGAACCCGTTCAGCTCACCCATATTCCGCTGCCGCTCCTTGAACAGCGGGCCGGTCCGCCGGGTGATCCAGCGCATCCCCAGCATCATCAGCGGCACCACAATGAAGGTTAGCAGCGTCAAGAGCGGACTGAGCCATAGCATTACGCCAACCGTTCCCACCAGCGTCAGGATACTGGAAAAAATCTGAATCGCCGAGCTGTTCAGCGTCGAGCTGATATTCTCGATATCATTGGTCAGACGGCTCATAATCTCTCCCTGCTGCCTGCGGTTGAAGAAGGAGATCGGCAGGCGGTGCAGGTGTGAGAACAGATCCGTCCGCATCCGGTAGACCGTCTCCTGGGCCACTTCGATCATCCAGACATTTTGCAGCCAGGAGACCAGGGAATTCAGCAGGTAGACGAGCGCCAGCACCAGCAGGAAGAGGCCCCACGTTCTTCCGCCCTCCCCGCCCAGATAGTCGTCCACTGCCCGGCTGATCAGGTAGGGTCCAAGGAGCGACAAAGCTGAGCTTAGTAGAACCATGAACAGCACCAGTAGCAGCTTTGTCCGGCGTTCAGCGAGATAAGTCCATATACGTCCTAATGTGCCAGACCAGTTCTTGGCCTTCGCCTTCGGCTTCCGGCTGCCCATCGCCCCGAAGACCTTGGCTTCACCGTGGCCTACTTCCAGCTTCGGATAGCGGAACGGCTCAATGAGTGCTTTGAACATGCTGCCCCTCCCCTGTCTGCGATTGATAGATTTTGCGGTACAGCGCGGACTCATCCATTAGTTCGGAATGGGTCCCCTGCGCAATGAGCCGGCCTTCGTCCAGCAGCAGAATTAGATCCGCCGAAGCAGTGGAGCTAATTTTCTGTGTGATCAGGAAGGTCGTGCAGGACAACTTCTTCAGCTCTGCCAGCAAAAGCCCCTCCGTCACCGCATCAAGCGCACTGGTGCTGTCATCCAGAATCAGGATCGCCGGTCTGCGCACCAGCGCCCGTGCAATGCTCAGACGCTGCTTCTGCCCGCCCGACAGATTAACTCCGCGTTGCCCAAGGGCAGTATCGTAGCCCTGCGGCAGCCCGGCAACTGTGTCATGAATCTGCGCTGCCGCTGCTGCCTGCTCAATCTCTGCCTGACTCGCCGCTGCATTTCCCCAGGCTATATTCTCCCGGATCGAGCCGGTGAATAGCAGCACCTCCTGAGGTACATAGCCAATCGAGCCCCGTAAGGTCTGCATATCCATCTCCGTATGCTTCTGTCCGTCCACCAGGATGCTCCCGCTGCCGCATTCATACAGCCTGGGAATCAGCGTTACCAGAGAGGATTTGCCTGAGCCGGTCGCGCCCATAATCGCCACGCGTTCCCCCGGCTGCACCGTGAAGGAGATATCGTCAAGCACCTTAATATCACTGCCGGGATAGCTGAAGCTGACCCGCTGGAATTCAACCTTGCCTTGAACAGCTGACGCAAGACCTTCTCCAGAAGTCATACCCAGCTCGCCCGGGCCATCGCTTGCCGCCATCACTTCAGTGACCCGTCCCGAAGACGCCCGTGCGCGGGAGAAGCTGACCATAATCCAGGATAGCGCTGATAGCGCTCCCATCGTCCGCAGCGAGTAGTTAATGACAGCAACCGTCTGCCCCAGCGTCGCATCCCCTGCAGAGATCTCAATCCGCCCGAACCACAGCACAGCCAGAATCCCGGCATTGACGATGATCATTATGAACGGGGTTGAGGTCTCAGTAAGCCGCAGCGCAGCAATAGTCGATCTCATCAGCTCTCCGCTGAATGTTGCGAACCGTCCAATCTCATGGCCCATCCGCACAAATACACGGATCAGCCGGATTCCGGTCAAATTCTCCTGAATCACACCATTCACGCCGTCGAGCCGGCTCTGCACATTGCGGAACAGCTCGGACGCTCTGCGCATCAGCCAGATCATGAAAATCACCAAAAACGGCAGCGTCACGGTCAGCAGCAGCCCCAGCTTGATATGTACAACAAGCGCCATAATCACGCTTCCGATCACAACCAGCGGAATACGGGTCATGAACCGTAGCCCCATGAATATCGTATCCTGAATTTGTGTTACATCCCCGGTAAGGCGGGTGATCAGGGACGAGGTAGGGAAGCGGCTAAAAATATCGTAAGAGAACGACTGTACCTTTTCATACAGCTTGTCACGCAGGTCGAATGCAAACCCCTGGCTGACATGCGACGCAAAAAAGGAGCTGAGTATTCCCGCCAGAAACGCCACAGCGGCACTCCCTACCAGCACCCCGCCCCACAGCCAGACGACAGCCGTGTCCTGTTGCCGGATACCGTCATCAATGATTTTGGAGATCAGCAGCGGCTGCGACAGCTCCACGGCCAGCTCAATCAGCATCATGACCAGCGCGGCAATGGCGGCGACCCGGTATTTTTTAAGAAAAGTCAACATTAGCTTCATCGAAGATACCCCATTTGCTTATTCGTAGAGCGCATCCCGCAGGCGGGTAGACATGGCAGAGCCTTGTCCCGACTTCAAAATGACCCGGCGCAGTGCCTTGTTGCTGCGGTTCAGCTCGGTGAGCTCGGCCAGCATGTCTTCCAGTAAATTCTCCGTATCGGGGATGAGCTCCCCCTTCTCCTTCAGCGCATGGATCCGTTCCTTATATTGCTCCAATTTCTCTGTCACCTGACTAACTTCCCTTCTGTTCACTATATTCTCCTGCTGAAGACACAATTGCGTTCATTATAGCACATCCCGGGCGGAAGCAATGTTTGCACTGGCTACTCCGGCCCCGAGTATGATACTCTAGAAAGGTCGATTTTTGGGTCGTGTTGCAGATTAGCTCAACAGTGAAAGGATAGATGGACGTGGCACAATTATTTTTCAGGTATGGAGCTATGAACAGCGGCAAATCCATTGAGATTCTCAAGGTTGCACATAATTATGAAGAGCAGGGCAAGTCGGTGCTCCTCTTCACACCTTCCATTGATAACCGGGATGAAGTGGGATACATCTCCTCCCGGATCGGACTGCGCAAGCAGGCCATTCCTATCGACGAGCAGACCGATATCTACAGCATTGTCAGCAGCAGTCTGCCGAAGCCGCACTGTGTACTGATCGACGAGTGCCAGTTCCTGAGCAAGGACTGCATCCTGCAGCTGGTGCGTATTGTGGATGAGCTGGACATTCCGGTGATGGCCTTCGGCCTCAAAAATGATTTCCAGAACAATCTGTTCGAAGGCAGCAAATATATGCTGATCTACGCCGACAAGATTGAAGAAATGAAGACCATCTGCTGGTTCTGCGCACGGAAAGCCACCATGGCGCTGCGGGTCGAGAACGGCAAGCCGGTATACAGCGGCAAACAGATCCAGATCGGCGGCAATGAAGCCTATTACCCGGTCTGCCGTAAATGCCACAAGAATCCTCCATTGTAAAATACCCTAAAACAGAACATTAAAACGCACTCCAGCCCTCAACAGGCCAGAATGCGTTTTTTTGTGTGCCAGTCTATTGAACCGCTTGAAGCGCCCTGTGCTCATCCTCCTTGAGGACGAACAGATCATGCTGGATCGTAGCCTTCCCGCCGAAGTTAGCACGCCGTGTGGTCTCTCTCATTCCGCCATTAATCCGGGAACGGTGCGGGATGCCTGCTGCTGCAAGGCGGCTTTTGACCCGGAGATATTGTCCCTGATCGAACGTGGTGTATATTAACGTGCGCTCCCTCGGGACGAAGAAATGCCAGATGCCTCTAAGTAAGCCCACGTGCGTCACCTCCCTTTAGTTCAAATAACGTTCACGAAGAATCCGCAGATGATGCCGCTCATGTCCAATGATCAGAGCAATCTGCGCTCTAACCGACATCGCAATGCCATTGGAGCTGCCTGTACGGGTATAATCATTATCCACCAGACTGTCTACCAGCGCCAAGGTGGACTCGCGGACGATCCGGTAGTGCGCAATCATCTCTTGCAGCGTGAAGCGGTCGAACGCCCCGGCAGCCGCATAATCATTCTCCTCATAGCCCGGCAGCGGCGCCTGTTCTCCCCTCGCAAAACAAAGCAAGCGGTAAGACATAATGCGGTCATTATCCGTCAGATGCCCTAGCATTTCCTTGATACTCCACTTCCCGGGGGCATAGCGGTAGGCCCCTTGCTCCTCTGTCAGCCCGCCAAGCAGAGCCAGCACCTCCTGAGTCTGCTCTCTTAGAATAACGCCCAGTGCTCCTTCCGGCGGCACCAGTGTAATATATCTGGACTGAAATTCGGTATACTCTCCTTGCGCAGGACGCTGATCCATGGTAAAAACCCCTCTCCAAACCAATTTTTAAGAAATATTTGCCGGATTGTGTCAAAACCTGTTGTTGTATCTTAGCCTATTATGTATAATATCACCAGGATTACAGATTTGTTAATCTATTTCCCGGGAGTGTAAGCATGCTGGATTTTGTGCTTTATATGGTGTTTTCCATTCTGGAAGCATACGCTATGTTTTATTTAGCTTTCAAAGCTTTTAAGATTGATATTTATCCAAAAGAGATGTTATTTGCTGGATTTATACTTTCATTCTTCTCATATGTCGTTCGGATAAATTATTCAAAATTAGAAGTTGATATTATCTTACAGTATTGCTTAATTCTATGTTTCTTTTGGTTGCTTTTTAGAATACATATATTTTACTCAGCAATATTAACTGGTATGACATACCAAGCCTACACATTCATCCAATTGCTTTATGCACTCTTCTTTAACAAAGTTGGTGTATTATCAGAAAAAACCTTTCTTGGATTGGACTTAACCACTTACTTTTTGCAGCTTTTAACGGCTTCCACAGCTATCTTCATCGGATATTATATTGGTTATAAGCGCAAAGGCTTCGACTACGTGCCAGATAAACCTAATGGCTCTATTAAAATTAGCAAGCGCGAAAAATTGTTGTTTATTCTGAATCTCCCAACAGCCGCGGTTGTAATTTCTATAATGCATTTTTTCAACTCAGGATACTTCATCACTCTACCCTTACTATATTTTGCACTAATGTTTTGTTATATTTATTTATCTTATAAAAAGGATAGAAGTGGGCATGAATACACTATGTTTTAAGATTGCCTCTATGATAAAACGAGCCAATCCCCAGGAAACCAGTTCCATTGAGATCATGCAATATTCTCTCAGTATAATACTTAACTCCCTGCTTATTATATTCATATCTTTTTTCATTGGGTGGTCAACTGGAAGTATTGCAACAACTGCCATTGCCCTATTTGGTTTCGCTATTCTTAGATTTATATCTGGTGGTAAGCATCTAAAATCTGCAACAGCTTGTAATATTATCTCCATCATTTTATGTTCTTCTTTGCCTCATATTACATTCCTATCTGAACAACACTTTATACTTATTAATATGTTCTCTTTGATTATAATTGTGATATTCGCGCCTAACCCTGATGCCAATGTGCATGTTCCTTTACGCTATTATCCATTATTAAAAGTATTATCAGTGTTAATGGTTAGTTCTAATCTTTTTATTCAATCCCATGTTCTAGGACTCGCTTTCTTCGCTCAGTCCTTAACTATAATTTCATTGCCCAAAAAGGAGACAGTCAAGTGAAAAAGAACTTTGCACGCTATTCATCCGTAATTTTGACTTCATCAGCACTGTTCTTTACGAAAATACTGAAAATTTGGATTCACAGCCCGGAAGCACCAAAAGAATTACGTAAGTAATTACACAAGGATGGGGAGTACATGCGTGTCTTACTAAACGACGGCTCATCCCGCAATATTGAGGATGAGGAGATATTGTATTTCTCTAACCATAAGAATACGATATTTGTCCATACGAAAGAAGGCGAATTTGTTCTCCCTACCACTCTTTCCGATTTGTACATAGCTTACGGAGGCATGGGCTTTGAACGTCTTGACCGCAGCAATGTAGTCAACATTGGCAATATTGACGGTTATGATCCGGAACGGAAGATTGTTCTGTTCAATCAAGGGGAACAATTTGCAACGGTATCTGAATCCAATGAACCACGTATCCGCAGATTTTTGGCTTTGCATAAGAACGAACCACAGTCATAGAATGTAAAGAGAGCAGCGATCCTTTTTATAGGTTCGCTGCTTTTTTGTAGTCATGAAAGGCTAAGAGAAACAAAATCAACTATTATCACATATTATCCAACTTATGTAAAGTAAAATTCAGAGGGCGAATGACAGCAGACGGATTATATTCCAGATGGTACCATTTACATAGAAGCATTTCATTAATATCTTAATTATCTTTTCCACTACTCTCAACCATGATGGAGGAATACAATGGATACTTACTTTCATCCTTCTCCGCGCCCCTCATCACTTGAGCTATTGTCTAACGAACAATTAATGAACATCTACGAATTGGCGCTGGAAGCCAAGGCTTCACCGGATTTTATCCAGATTATCAGGAATGTTCTCACCACGCGGAATCTTTCAGGAACCCAACATCATTAGAATGCGAAGCTCTCCACCCATAGGATATACCTCCACAGATGCCAAAAAACCATCCTCCACAATGTGTGGGGATGGTTTTTGGTGAGCAACAAGCTTACGCCTACTCGATGATTTCGGTCTTGAACACATTCTCCAGCTTCCCGCCGAGCCGCTTCTTGAGGGGAACCTTGATATCGCGTCCCAGCTCTTTGAAGAAGGTCTCGGCATCACATTTGACGTTCTGGGCCATAGCAATGACGGTTCCATCGGCAACGATATTCTGATTCACTTCAAGCGGCACATCTACTTCAATATCGTATTTTTTGGTCAGTGTCTTGATGTATCTTGCAAAAATCTCCAACAGCTCTTCGTTGTTGAAATTCTCGATGGCCGCTTTCCCTTTGCTGGTGAACTTCATATTGATTCTCATGATTCTTATCCCCTTTTCTGTCTAACCATTTGTAGTTTGTTTATGGATCAAGATGAATAGATGGCTGCAAGAAAGGGCAACATTATTCATTTTGCAAGCACGCTAAGCCGGGCCCTTCTTTACTTGTACACGCCCTTGATCTGTTGTACTTTGAACTGGGTGAATTCCTTCAAGGCCTGAATGACCTGATCCTGTTCCTCTTCCTTCAGCTCGAAGATACCTTCACGCAGCCATTCTCCGAATAAGTATGCCTGACGCCCTTGGCGCGGCTGCCTGCGGAGACTGTCCAGACTTCCCTCGAATATATCGTTAAGCACATCGGTCAGGTTGTACTTCTCGATCTTCTCTATAACCATTCCTGCCCCATATTCCGTCTCATAAACGATGACCTCGTCAGAATCAAAGGAAACATATGACGTTTCTTTGTCTTCCTTCGCCCGGAATTCCTTCAGCTTGTTGAACGCCGTCTCGTAAATGTAGTCCTGGGACTGATTATGCTTAGGCAGCTTGTAGCCCTGCTTCAGCGTCTTGATGTACTCAATATCAGGCATATAGTCGGCCAAATGATACATCCGGTTCTTGAGATCCCCTCCGAGTGCTTCAATGATCTTATCCAGGTTATCCTTAAGCGGGATACTCTCTCCCCGTTCAATCTTGCTGAGCTGTGAATAACTGATGCCGCTCTTCTCTTCCAGCCCCCTGAGGGTTAACCCCCGGGCCTTCCTGAAGTGCCGGATGAAATTCCCCAGCTCATCGGGGTAATTATCGAAATCGTTCATAAGAGCCACCTCTACCTATATCATAACACAAGACAACAATTTGTGTTTCATAATAACAATTGTTTGTGTAAATTCTTTAGGCGAGAAGCGTAAAACCCTCCATATCCCCTTAATATATGGGGTTAATTCCCATAAATGAGAACCATTCTAATCCGTTTTCCTTATTCTCTCAAATAGACCCCAATCTTATCCGATATAACCTAATGTAAACTTAATACCACAACTGGAGGAATGTTCATGTCTTACACAATGGAAGTCAATCTTGCAAAAAACCAGGTGATCGTTAGAGCCTACGGCCTCACTGAGAGTGACGTACCCGCCTACATAGCAGATTTTGAAAACGCTCTGAAGCAGCTGAAGCCAGGCTTTACCGGAGTAACTGATGTGACAGGTTCCCCAACCGTGCTCTCTCCTGAAGTAGCCGCAATGCTCGCTCCCACCGGTGACCGCGCGGTAGAAGCAGGAGTAGGCGGCTGGGTATACGTTGCAGACTCCCCAGTCTGGAAAATGCAAATGAAAAGACTGTTCGGCAAATTCGCCGTGCATTATCCTACATATCAAGAAGCCGATGCTTACCTGAGCAGTCTGGGCAACCAGTCCGTTAATTAAGGTATATGAAATATAAGCTTATATTTATAACAAAACCGACCAAGCAATGGCTTGGTCGGTTTCTTTTACATAACAGTAGCAGCCATTCCGGTAACTAGCGCCTATAGATTCACCACATGTAATGACCTAGATGTTTTTTGTTATTCCTTAATACTCCGGCCAAGGACGCCGCACACAATATAATATAGAGTCCTAGGAAAAGCGGCATGGACAGGACCGCCTTACGCTCAACAATCCCCATTCCAATAAAAGTCATCCCTAATATGAGATAGGGCAGGACCATCCCTCTTTGAAAAGAGGCCCGCTCCTCCTTACTCAAACTATCCCTAACGGATTGTCGAAGGAACACATCAAGTCCAAAAAAGTGACAAGCCGCTTGTGTGAGCATCCAGATCCCTAAAAGAATCTGCGCTATGATTTCTCCCACCTCCTTTGCTTATCCCTTCATTATAAACTAAAAAAAGCCACTCCATGAAGGAGTGACTTGATTTGTTACTTATTCAATTGACATTCGGGCCATGCGGCTGCATGTGAGCACAATGTATGCTGTTTTCCGCATACAAACATCCCCGTATAAACCCTCACGTATCCAGATCCTAACCCTTTCAAGAAACCTTATGCTCAATCCGCAGCTTATCCGCTACCATGGCAATAAATTCCGAGTTAGTTGGCTTGGATTTGGAGATATTAATGGTATAGCCGAACAGGTGGGAGATGCTGTCGATATTGCCACGGGTCCAGGCGACTTCAATCGCATGGCGGATGGCGCGTTCTACGCGGGAAGGCGTGGTCTTGAATTTCTCGGCTATAGCCGGATACAGCGTCTTGGTGATGGCACCAAGGATCTCAATGTTGTTATAGACCATGGTGATGGCTTCACGCAGGTACTGATAGCCTTTGATATGCGCAGGGACGCCGATTTCATGAATGATTGAGGTAATATTCGCGTCCAGGTTCTTGCCCTTGGACAGCGGAACCACATTACTGGAAGATCTGGAAGAAGAATAGCCGGACATGCTTCCGGAAGTGCTCATACTGCCCTGCGTGCCAACCAGCTGGCGCACACGGTTCGCCAGAACCTCCATGTCAAACGGTTTCAGAATATAATAAGAGGCGCCAAGCTGAACGGCTCTCTGCGTAATATTCTCCTGGCCAAAAGCGGTCAGCATAATGATCTTGGGCTGCGGGTTCAGATCCATATCACGCAGGCGTTCCAGCACGCCGAGGCCGTCCAGATGCGGCATAATGATATCAAGAATAAGGACATCGGGGATCTTACGTGCTCCGCTGAGCATCTGTAGTACCTCTTCCCCATTATAGGCAATGCCTGTTACGGTCATATCTTCTTGTTCAGTAATGTACTCGGCGAGCAAGTTCGTGAACTCCCTGTTATCATCGGCCAACAACACTTCAATATTCTGCACTGGCTACTTCCTCCTTATATATCTGCTATTCAGAAAATAATGATCATCTTCTCTCCCTATAACTTTCGACATCAGGTTTGAATATCCTTCTGTCGAAAATTATTTTTCTTTATTTTTTTTCGGTGTTGATTTATAATTAAATATTTTGTTTCACGTTTCGAGAATAATCGCTGCCCTTCGACAAAAAAATCTTAAGGCTAAACCGCCTTAAGATTGTATTGAGGCTCCTGATCCTGTTGAACCACACCGGAGTCCCTGAGCATCCACTCAATGAAGCAGCCATACCCTGACTTGGGATCATTGACGAACACATGGGTCACTGCACCGATTAGACGGCCGTTCTGGACAATCGGGCTGCCGCTCATTCCCTGGACAATCCCTCCGGTCTTATCGAGCAGACGCGGGTCGGTGATGCGCAGCACCATACCCTTAGTAGCAGGGGTCTGCTGACGGGCCACATGGATGATCTCTACGTTGAAGCGTTCGACCTGCTGACCATCGACAACGGTAAGAATTTGCGCCGGTCCTTCCTTCACTTCAGTGCTCATGGCCACCGGAATCGGCTCCTGATATAGGCTGTGCTCAGGATTACGGGTCATTTTACCGAATATTCCGAAATCCGTGTTGCTCTCCACATTCCCGAGAACCTGGCTTTCCTTCAGAAAATGGGCCCGTTTCTCCCCAGGATCGCCATCCTGGCTCTTGGAGATTGAAGTGACGCTGGACTGCACGATATGGCCGCTGCCGACCACAATCGGTGTACCTGTGTTCATGTCGGTGATGACATGCCCAAGGGCCCCGTACACACCCTGCTTCGGGGCGTAGAAAGTGAGGGTCCCTACACCAGCTGCGGAATCACGGATGTAGAGCCCGAGCCGCCACACCTTGTCTGTGCGGTCATACGCGGGCTTTAGCTGAGCTGTGTGCTCTTTACCGCCGCGTTTGTAGACGATGCTTAAGGAATCATTGCTCCGGCCGGCTTGCTCGACCAGCCTTGCTACCTTCGATACCTCGTCCAGCTTCACCCCGTTAATGGAGATCATCAGATCGCCGGGCAGGATGCCGCTGTTCTCGCCTGGTGAAATCTTGGACTGCTCCGATACTTCAATCAGATGATGACCTACCACCAGCACGCCTGCCGACTTCACCTTCACGCCAATCGTCTGACCTCCGGGGATGACCTTAAGTTCACTCTCGGTTCCCTGTACCGCCCTAAGCGGCTGATGTTCAAGCGGTGCTGCGTGGATCTGTGAGGGTCCCGTTATGCCTGATAAACTGAGAAAGAAGGCAAATAAAAGGCCGGGCATTAACTTCCTGAGGTTAGGCTTCAATGGCTGTCACACTCCCTTTTGCTTCTTTCGCTTGACGAAAAAGGTGGTCGCCAATTGCGTACCTATAAGATAACCTTGCCCTCAGGCTTTTATTACTGTCAATCATTGTCCCGCTTAGCTTGCAGCTGCCTTGCTGGCCTCGGCCAGACCCAGCATCTCCTGCGCGTGATGCAATGTTTTTTCGGTAATTTCCACACCGCCCAGCATTCGGGCCAGCTCCATTACGCGGCCTTCGGCCGAGAGCGAGTCCACCTCAGTCATCGTGCGTCCGTCTTCGACTTTTTTGGCAATCAGATATTGATGATCTGCCATACAGGCCACCTGCGGCAGGTGGGTAATGGAGAACACCTGGCAGGTGGAGGACAGCTTATACAGCTTGTCCGCGATGGACTGGGCCGCCCGTCCGCTGACCCCGGTATCCACCTCATCGAAGATAAGGACAGGAATCGCATCATGCCGCGCAAAAATACTCTTCATCGCCAGCATGATCCGCGACAGCTCTCCGCCGGAGGCGATCTTGCCCAGCGGACGCAGCGGCTCGCCGGGATTCGGGGAGATCATGAATTCAGCACTGTCGATCCCCTGCCGGGTCAGACGGTACCGCCGTCCCTGATACTCCATGCCGCGCGGATCTTCGAGCGTCTCCATCTTCACCTGGAGGGAGGTCCGTTCCATCTGCAGGTCCTTCAGCTCTCCCTCGACCTGTGAAGCAAGCTCAGTTGCACACTGCCGCCGCGCTCCACTCAACGCTTCGGCTGACTCCATTAAGATATGAAGCAGGCCATCGCGTTTGGCCGTTAATTTCTCAATATATTCGTCCTTATTCTCCAGAAGATCCGTCTCCCGCTCAATCTGCTGATAATACTCCAGAATCTGCTCCACGCTATCCCCGTATTTGCGCTGCAGTCCGGTGATCAGATCCAGCCGGTTCTCAATATCCTCCAGCCGTGCCGGATTGAATTCGATCTCTTCACGGTAGTCGCGCAGCTGAAACGCCGCATCCTCCAGCTGGTAATAAGCCGACTGCAATTGCTCGAAGACTGCCCGCAGACCCTTCTCGTCATACCGCACCGCATCTTCAAGCCTGGAGATTACATTGCCAATGGACTCCAGCCCTTGCCTGTCATACAGCAGCTCGTATGCGCCGGATACTGAATCCATCATTTTCTCACTGTGGGATAGTTTTACCCGTTCTTCGGCAAGTAATTCATCTTCTCCCGGTTTTAGTCCCGCAGCAGAAATTTCCTCCAGCTGAAAACGGTACAAATCAAGCATCTGATACGCCTTTTGGCTGGATTCCTGAAGTTCCCGGAGTTCTTTTTCCACTTTGGCGAAGGCTGTATATTTCTCCTGATAATCCGCTTTGAGCGGTCCGATTACCGCCTCCCCATAGGTATCCAGCAGACCCAGGTGACGTTCAGCCTTCAAAAGGTTCTGATGCTCATGCTGTCCATGAATATTGACCAGCTGCTCCCCGATTTCGCGCAGCATGCTCAGATTGACCATCTGACCGTTCACGCGCGAAGTACTCTTGCCCTGGGAGGTAATCTCCCGGCGGATCACCAGATGCTCCTCACGTTCTGCCCCGATGCCCAGCCGCTCCAGCGTATCCCAGACCGGGTGACTTCCCGGCAGGCTGAAAAGCGCTTCCATTTCGGCCTTCTCACACCCATACCGGATGGAGTCAGCGGAACCGCGTCCCCCGGCAATGAGTGCAAGCGCGTCGATGATAATTGATTTTCCGGCACCGGTCTCCCCTGTAAGGACATGGAACCCCGGATAAAAATGCACATCCACCGCCTCAACCACGGCCAGATTGCGTATAGACAATGTCTCTAACACGAATACAGCACCTCCGACATGATGATTGCCTGTCTGCCCGTAAGCAGAACTACGATATATAGCCCATAATTTGTGAAATAACGTCCTTGCTGTCCTCCGGCTGGCGGCAGATTATCAGAATAGTGTCGTCTCCTGAGATCGTACCCATAATTTGCGGCCAGTCGATATTATCGATCAGCGCAGCCACGGAATTGGCCGTTCCCGGCAGACATTTCATCACCACAAGATTCGCGGAATAGTCGATTTGTACAAAGTTGTCCACCAGCACCCGCTTCAGCTTCTGGGTCGGGTTGTAACGCTGGTCGGTGGGCAGGGAATACTTGTAACGCCCGTCATCCATCGGAACCTTGATCAGCAGCAGTTCCTTGATATCACGGGATACGGTAGCCTGTGTAACTTGAAAACCCGATTCACGCAGTGCCTCCACCAGATCATCCTGGGTTTCGATTTCCTTTTGCGAGATAATTTCTCTAATCTTGATATGCCTGTGTCCCTTCATTGTTGCCTCCCGTATTTATATAGTGCTTAACTGGATTCTCCGTCGTCCTTGCCGAAATTAATTACATGAATGTTGGAATTCACCGTATCCACATAGAGTACCCCGCTGCAATCCGGGTAGATCAGCAGATAGGGGAGGATGTGGTCCCGGAGTCCGCTGCCGGTGAATTCAAGCTCCTTGCGGGGGCGGGACAGGATGACCAGATAATAATGCTCCTCATTCCTGGTGGCTACATAATCAATGAACAGCCTGCTGTACATCGGTGCCCCATTCACCTGAAAAGACAGCGGAATCTTCAGCTTGCCGCCGATGACCTCATATCCCGCATCCTCCAGCAGAGCGATGGACGGATGGGACTGAATGACCTTGTTGATCGGCACCCGGTCCTTCATGAAGGAACCCGGGGACCCCTGCAGCCAGATATAGATTCTATAAAGGATAAAGATTGCCGCCGCCAGTCCCATAAGTGCCACTACAGCCTTGTCCGAGCTCGCCACTCCCATCACCTCGGTGAATCTATTCGCGCGAGGGCGGGTGAAATCCTGCTTCGGTCTGACAATCTGCCGCTAATTTCCGGTTCAAGGCGGCCAATAAATTCTTATATTAGGCAGCAAAAGAAACTCATCGCTTGGATGAGTTTCCATGGCCCGCAGCGCTGAAGGTTGCATTCGCTTCCTTAATGACCGAGTCGGCAAGCGCGGCGAAATTATTCGGCTGTGCTTCAGCCGCAGAAGTCTGCTGCACTGAAGGCTGCTCCGCAGCCTCAGCAGGCAGCAGCTTCCAGTGTGCCAGAAATTCAATATTGCCTTCCCCGCCGGTAATGGGGGAATACGTCAGTCCTGCAAGCGTGTAGCCCAGTTCGGCTGCCATGGACAGTACGTTTATCAGCACCTCCCGGTGAACAGCCGGTTCGCGCACAACTCCAGACTTGCCCACCTTCTCGCGGCCGGCTTCGAACTGCGGCTTAATCAGCGCAGCGATATCAGCAGGACGGTTCAGCAGCGCCATAAGCGGCGGCAGGATGATCTTCAGTGAAATGAAGGAGACATCGATACTTGCAAAGTCAGGTACCGGTCCCTTCAAATCGGGCGGGGTCATGTAACGGAAGTTGGTCTGTTCCATTACGGTTACCCGTTCATCATTACGCAGGCTCCAGTCGAGCTGGTTATGTCCCACATCGATCGCGTACACATGGGCCGCCCCGTTCTGAAGTGCACAATCGGTGAAGCCTCCTGTGGAGGAGCCGATATCCAGCATGTTGCGACCGGTCAGCTCGATGCCGAACTGCCGCAAGGCCTTCTCCAGCTTCAAGCCTCCGCGGCTGACATAGGGGTGCAGTGCTCCCTTGACTCTTAGGACAGAGCTGCGCAGCACCTTCATCCCCGGCTTTTCTATCCGTTCTTCGTTCGCAAGCACAAGCCCCGCCATAATGGCAGCCTTGGCCTTCTCCCGGCTGTCGTAGAAGCCTTGCTCCACTAACAGCACATCAATTCGTTCCTTAGGGTGTTCCATGTTCATCTCCCGATCACTTCGGTCCGCCTTCCGCCCCTGCCCTTACGAGGTGGAAGTTGACTTATAGGTATAAGTGCTAAGACCCTTCATTGACTTTATACGTGCGCACACGGCTTCAACGGTAAGGCCGGTTTCCTGGCGTTGCTCCTTAATCGATCCATGCTCGACGAAAATATCCGGCACGCCCATCAGGTGGACATGCGCATCGTATATCTCATGCTCTGCAAAGAACTCCAGCACCGCACTGCCAAGGCTGCCGGCCTGGCTCGCTTCTTCCAGCACCACCATCCCTGTTCCGGCATGTGCCAGATCAAGCAGCATGGTGTTATCCAGCGGCTTCAGGAAGCGCGCATTCACAACACCGACCTGAATCCCTTCACGCTTCAGCACTTCTGCCGCCTCTTCAGCAACCTGAACCATCGGGCCGCAGGCAAGCACGGCATAATCCTCACCAGGACGCAGACGTTCCCAGGTGCCGATAGGCAGACTGTGCAGCTCAGCATCCATAGCCACACCCGTGCCGTTAATCCGCGGATAACGGTAAGCAATCGGTCCTTCATTATAGTCCAGCGCCGTCTTCATCATGTGGCGCAGCTCATTCTCATCCTTCGGCATCATAAGCACCATGTTCGGGATATGACGCATAAAAGCGATATCGTACACGCCCTGATGGGTCTCCCCGTCCGCGCCGACGAAGCCCGCACGGTCAATGGCGAACATAACATTGGCATTATGGCGGCAAATGTCATGAACGATCTGATCATAGGCACGCTGCATGAAGGTGGAATAGACGGCAAATACCGGCTTCATGCCTTCCATAGCCAAGGCCGCACATAATGTGGCGGCATGCTGCTCCGCAATCCCGACATCAATCATCCGGTCCGGGAATTCCTTGGCGAACGGGAAAAGTCCCGAGCCGCCCGGCATCGCCGGTGTTACGGCAATCAGCCGCTTGTCCTGATGCCCCAGCTCAATTAACGTCTGTCCGAAGACTTCCGTGTACATCGGATTGCCGACAGCTTGAAGCACCTGGCCAGATTCGATTTTGTAGGGGGAAATACCGTGCCATTTATAGGAATCGACTTCCGCCGGTTTGTAGCCCTTGCCTTTGGTGGTAAGCACATGCACCAGCACAGGCCCAGATACATTATCCGCCTGATGGAAGGTGTCGATCATCTTCTCCAGATCATGACCGTCCACGGGTCCCAGATAGGTAAATCCGAGTTCTTCAAACAGAACGCCGGGCACCAGCATGTTCTTCAGGCCGTCCTTCACATTCTGCGCAGTCTTCGCCAGACGTCCGCCGATGGCCGGAATTTTCTTCAGCAGGCCTTCGACCTCGTCCTTGGCCCGCAGATAATGACGGTCTGAACGGATCTTGCTTAGATAGTTATGCATAGCCCCTACATTCGGAGCAATCGACATTTCATTATCATTAAGGATAACCATCAACTTGCGGCCCTCATGTCCAATATGGTTCAAGGCTTCAAAAGCCATACCGCCGGTAAGGGCACCGTCGCCGATCACGGCAATTACCTTATTGTCTCCGCCCTTCAAATCACGGGCCATCGCCATACCCATGGCTGCGGACAAAGAGGTACTGCTGTGTCCGGCTTCCCAGACATCATGCTCGCTCTCTGTACGTTTGACGAAGCCGCATAATCCGCCGTGCTTGCGCAGTGAATCGAACCGGTCCTGGCGGCCGGTTAATATTTTGTGGACATACGCCTGATGCCCTACGTCATAAATCATTTTGTCCCGTGGACTGTCATAACAGTAATGCAGGGCCAGTGTAAGCTCCACGACGCCCAGATTGGATGCGAGATGCCCCCCTGTTACAGACAGCTTCTCGATCAGAAACTGGCGGATCTCCTCCGCAAGTGCAGCCAGTTCCCCGACTGATAGAGATTTAAGTTGCTGAGGATCATTTATTTGTGGAAGCAGCACGAGTATTCCCCGCTTTCCTAGATGTTGTAAAATATAAACCCCATTATAACACAAACGAAACGGCTGTCGAAACACAGCCGTTTGCGAAACTTCATTTAATGATCGCGTGACATCAAATAATCGGCAATTTCCAGCAGCCGGGACGGGTCGTTGAACCCGCCTTCCAGGATTGCATCTTGCGCCGCTGCGGTCAATTCCTTGACCTCTGCGCGCGAAGCCGTAAGGCCGATGAAATACGGATAGGTTACTTTTTGCTGCTTGATATCACTGCCGGTTTTTTTGCCCAGCTTGCTCTCATCGCCGATGAGGTCCAGAATATCATCCTGAATCTGGAAGGCCAGGCCAATCTGTGTGCCGAACCGGCGCAGGGCTTCCAGCTGCTGCTCATTCGCACCGGCGATTCTGCCGCCCGCAAGCAAGGAGAAGATCATCAGATCGCCGGTCTTGTGCAGATGAATGTACTGAAGCTGCTGCAGATCGGTCATTCCCTGCTCGCCTTCCATATCAGCTACCTGACCGCCGACCATACCGCGCGGGCCGGCCATCTCAGCCAGATCCTCCACGATGGACAACACGCGCTCTGCCGGAACCCCATGCTTACGGGAGGCTTGTACCACACTGTAGAACGCATGGGTCAGCAGCGAATCCCCGGCCAGAATGGCCATCGCTTCCCCAAAGACCTTATGGTTCGTCAGCTTGCCGCGCCGGTAATCATCATTATCCATCGCCGGAAGATCGTCATGAATCAGAGAATAGGTATGCACCATTTCAATCGCTGCTGCTACAGGCAGCGCAGCTTCACGGCTGCCGCCCAGCGCTTCGCAGGCAGCGGTGACCAGCAGCGGCCGCAGGCGCTTACCACCAGCTTGCAGTGAGTATTCCATCGACTCTCTTAGGACCCGGGGGACGTCCCACTGCTCCGGTACAACCCCGCTGAGAGCAACGGCAACCCAGCGGCTAACGTCTGCTATATATTCCTCCAGCGGTTTGCGGCCCTGCGCCGCTGCCGAACCGCCCGATGGCTCAAGCTCAGAATGACTCATCGCTATCGCCTTCCAGCCGGTTGCCGAATGGCTTCTTGCGAAGTTCGCCATCCTCCACAGTGATCATTTCAATCTTGCGTTCCACTTGCTCCAGCTTACTGCCGCATAGCTGCGAGAGCTTCATTCCCTGCTGGAATAAATCAATCGCCTTCTCCAGGGGAACGTCACCGTGTTCAAGCTCACGCACGATACCCTCCAGGCGCTCCATGGCTCCCTCAAAATCCAGTTCAGCTTCCTTCGCCATTCGCTTTGCCATCCTCCTTCATTCCCCATACGTGGCAGTTTAGTTGTCCGTCATTAAGCTTTATGTTGACCACATCGCCAAGCTCTACTTCCTTCAGCGATTTGATTAAATGCTGCTCCTTCTCGTCATACACAAGGCTGTAGCCCCGTGACATGACCTTAAGCGGGCTGAGTGCATCCAGATGGCGCAGCTCTGCCCCGAACCGCGCGCGCTTATCTGCAAGGCGCGCCTGCATGGCCGCCGTCAGCTCACGGGTGAGGCCATCCGTGCGCCGGCGGGCAGCGCTGACGCTGCTAAGCGGATGGAAGCGCTGCAGGCTCTGGTGCAGCAGCGCGCTGCGCCCCTGCGCGCGGCTGTGCCTTGCCTCTGCTGCGCGGAGCAGGGCCGCGCGCAGCATGTCCAGCCGCTGCGCGTGCTGGGCCAGCTGCCGGCGGGGGCCGGCCAGCGTCAGCGAGCGCTGCAGCGCAGCGAGGCGTTCGCCGCCGCGCTGCGAGCGGCGCAGCAGCCCTTGGCGCAGCCGCTGCCGGGCCATGCGCAGCTGCCCGGCCAGCTCGGCTGCGCTCGGCACAGCGAGCTCCGCCGCTGCCGTAGGGGTGGCCGCCCGGAGATCGGCGGCGAAATCGGCGATCGTGAAGTCGGTCTCGTGGCCCACGGCCGAGATGACCGGAATCCCGGAGGCCGCAATCGCCCGGGCGACGGCCTCTTCATTGAAGGCCCACAGCTCCTCCAGGGAACCGCCGCCGCGCCCGACAATCAGCACATCGGCCTCTCCCATGGCATTCAGGTTCTGTATGGCCTGTACAATGGACGGGCCAGCACCCTTACCTTGTACAAGTACAGGGTAGAGAACAATCGCCACCTGAGGATAGCGCCGCTGCAGGGTGATGATGATATCCCTCACAGCCGCTCCTGTCGGGGAGGTCACAACCCCGATGCAGCGCGGGAATTGCGGCAGCGGACGCTTGCGCTCCGCTGCGAACAGGCCTTCCTTCTCCAGCTTGCTCTTCAGCTGCTCGTAAGCCAGATACAGGCTGCCGATTCCGTCAGGCTGCATATGTGTCGCATAGAACTGGTATTGCCCGTCCCGTTCATATACAGTCACATTTCCCCTGGCGATTACCTTCGTGCCTTCCTTCGGCACGAACGGCAGCCGCGAGTTATGCGAAGCGAACATGATGGCTTTGATCCGGCTGCTCTCATCCTTCAGCGTGAAGTACATATGCCCGCTTCCGTGATGGGTGAAATTCGAGATTTCACCGCGAATCCATACGTCGGACAGCAGCGCATCCGAATCCAGCTTCATACGGATATATTTGTTAAGCTCCTTGATGGAGTAGATCTGCCGCTCTGCCGCCATAAGTCCGGCCTACTTCAGGCCGCGGCGGCGTTTGGCCGCGATCAGCGTGTTGCTCATCAGCATGGTGATGGTCATCGGTCCCACTCCGCCCGGCACCGGCGTAATGAACCCGGCCACTTCCCGGGCACTCTCATAATCGACATCGCCGGCAAGCTTACCGGTATCCAGACGGTTCATGCCGACATCAATCACAATCGCACCCGGCTTCACGAACGAAGCATCGATGAAGTTGGCCCGTCCAATCGCTACCACCAGGATATCGGCCTGACGGCTAAGCTCAGCCATATTCGCTGTGCGCGAGTGGCACATGGTTACTGTGGCATTCTCCCGCTGTAACAGCAGGGATACAGGCTTGCCGACAATATTACTGCGGCCGATCACTACCGCATGCTTGCCGGAAATGTCCGTACCGGTCCGCTTGATCAGTTCAATAACCCCGGCAGGTGTACAGGGAAGCAGACTGTCGTCCCCGATGACGAGGTTCCCCACATTGACCGGGTGGAAGCCGTCCACATCCTTCTCTACCGAGATGGCGTCAATCACAGCCTTCTCTTCAATATGCTTCGGAAGCGGCAGCTGAACGAGGATGCCGTCAATATCGCTGCGGCCGTTCAGGTCTGCCACCAGTGCCAGCAGCTCCTGCTGGGTGGTAGCTGCATCCAGCCGGTGCACCTCGGAATGGAAGCCCAGTTCAATACAAGACTTCTCCTTGTTGCGCACATAGACCTGGGAAGCCGGATCTTCACCGACCAGAACGACAGCCAGACCCGGCTTCACGCCGCGCTCCGCTAAGTCTGCAACCTCCCGGGCAATCCCGATCCGAATGTCGTCCGATACCTGTTTACCGCTGATAATCGCTGCTGTCATGTAAGTCTCTCCCCTATTGTCTATTGAAGGCTTATAAGCCTGTTACTGCCGCTTGCTGTGAATCTGAATCTGAATCCGAAGCTGAAACTGGACTACAGCTCGGCTCTAAGCGTGTCCACATCCTGAATCATTTTACCGAGGACACCATTCACGAATTTACCGGAATCCTCTGTGCCGAAATGCTTGGCCAGATCAATCGCCTCATTGACAGACACCTTGGCCGGCACATCGCTGGCGAAGATCATCTCGAAGGTAGCCAGACGCAGAATCTGACGGTCTACACGTGACAAGCGGCTCATCTGCCAGCCCTTAAGATAATGCTCCAGCATATCGTCGATCGCCATTTTGTGTTCCCACACGCCGTTTACATGCGTAACTACATATGCCTTCAGTTCAATCTCATCTGTAATAACGCGCTCGGTTTCATTCTCATCTGCCGCTTCTTCAATCAGCATGTCAACCGCTTCGGTAACCTCTACATCGTTCATTTCCATCTGGTACAGGCTTTGTACAATAATTTCTCTCGCTAAACGTCTCTTCATGTGTTCCTCCTACGAACTAACCTCATGTTTTGGTGTTACAGATTACAACGATTATAACCGGACCAGCTTCTATACTACATTTCCTCACATAAACAGCCGCATAGGCTGATATAGGAGCATTTATACCCTTAATTTTCTCAAAAAGCCCACTCCGGGCAATTTATATTGTCTTTTCAGCAAAAAACCGCGCAGCCTTTCTTCCGCAGGTCAGCAACTCAAAGTAACGGGTTCCAGGCTTCCGGGAGAAAGACTATCGCGGTTCATTTGAAGGGACGCCAGCGTCCGGACAGCCGCTCTGCGATCTCCTGCCATTGAAACAGGGGACCCTGCGCGGTATCCTTTCGTTTGCCGAACGTATATCCGATGAACACTACCAGTGCAAAGAACAGCATATCCCAAAAACCGCTAATCAGATAAATCAATCCGAGAAAGACACCGAAGGCAACTCCGGTAATTCTACCCCCGTGACTTTCCCATACTTCTCTCCAGGACATAAGGGAAACTCACCTCTATTCCACTCGACTTTTGAAGCTTGGTGCCTGTGTGAGGTTAGCAATGTATACAGACACATCTGCAACCGGAATTCCGGTTGTCTCCTGTACGAAATCATGTACCTGGCGCTGTACATCCGTAGTAAGCAGCGGCAGTGAATGCTCACCGTCGACGACCGCCCGGATCATAATCTCAAGACCCGCCTGTGAGACACGGATGCGCGATTTCAGGTCGCGGATGCCCTTCACTTTGCCCGCAGCCTTCAGACTCAGGTTCTCAATGGTCTCCATTGAGATCTGAATATCCCCATACTCTGTACGCTGATCCACAGACGGCAGGGAAGCGCGGTCGCGGCGCAGGGAGATGTAGAAGAAGCGGATGCTCAGCAGGAACAGAATGACCGCCACCGAGATCGCAGCGATATAGACCGCCGGTCCGTCCGAAATCTCATACTTGTCCGGAATGACACCGCTTAAGAGGAGGATGGCAGTTACAGATAGTATTCCAATGCTTAAGCTGTACAGGAACAGCAGAAGCCTGTCCAGAATTTTGGCCACGAGTCTCACAACCTCCTTAAATTAAGGTAAACCCTCGACGCACTGTCGGGGGTTTATGGAAGAACTGAACCCTTACTTCACGCGGATAACCGCATCCGTGTCCTCGCTCTTGTCAATGCTTGTATTGCTTTTGAACTGCACATCATGGATATGCACGTTCACTTCCACAACGGTCAGACCGGTCATGGTTTCGATGGAACGCTTAACATTGCGCTGAATTTCAGCAGCCACTTCCGGAAGACGGTAGCCGTATTCGATAATTACGGACACATCCACCGCAGCCTCGCGCTGTCCAACCTCAACCTTAACCCCTTTGGACAGGTTCTTGCGTCCGAGAAGCTCCACGATTCCGCCGGCGAAACCGCCGCTCATTCCGGCCACACCTTTCACCTCAACGGTTGCCAAACCGGCGATAACCTCGATCACCTCTGGAGCGATCTGGATTTCACCGATTTCCGTACGTTCAAATTCTGTCGGCAATGTACTCATTTGGACTTCACACCTTTCCAGCAAAAAAGTTGTAGGGGCACTTCAAGCGGGCAGTACGCCTCTTATTAAACATACTATATCATTTGACGAACTTTATGACAAACCATGAGAAGCCGTCCTAAACTTCATACTCCTCAAGGAACTTGATATCAAAGTTCCCGTCCAAAAACACAGGATGCTCCAGCAGTCTCTGGTGGAATGAAATGGTGGTATGTATGCCCTCCACCGCAAATTCAGCCAGTGCACGCTTCATCTTGGCTATAGCCTCTTCCCGGGTCGGTGCCCAGACGATCAGCTTGGCAATCATGGAGTCATAAAAAGGTGAAATGGTATAGCCCGGATACGCCGCGCTGTCGACCCGCACCCCAAATCCGCCCGGTGGCAGATAGAAGCCGATTTTGCCCGGAGACGGCATGAAATTACGCTCAGGGTCCTCGGCATTGATGCGGCATTCAATCGACCAGCCGTTGATCACAATATCCTCCTGGGTGAAGGAGAGGGGATTACCTTCCGCTACTGAGATCATTTCCTTAATGAGATCGACGCCGGTGACCATCTCCGTTACCGGATGCTCCACCTGAATGCGTGTATTCATCTCCATGAAATAGAAATGTCCGTCAGGACCCAGCAGGAATTCCAGGGTACCTGCCCCCGAGTAATTAACCGCCAGTGCAGCCCGTACCGCCGCTTGGCCCATCGCATCGCGGACCTCCGGGGTAAGTACGGCGCAAGGCGCTTCTTCGATCAGCTTCTGGCGGCGGCGCTGCACAGAGCAGTCACGCTCGCCCAAGTGGACGACGTTGCCGTGATTATCGGCGATGATCTGAATCTCCACATGCTTCATGCCGGTCAGGAATTTCTCCAAATAGACTCCGGCGTTGCCGAAATTCTTCTGCGCTTCCTGCTGGGCAGCGGTAATCTGCTTCACCAGTGACTCTTCATCCTCGGCGATGCGGATGCCCTTGCCTCCGCCGCCTGCCGTAGCTTTGACGATAAGCGGGTACCCGATATCACGGCCGAGCATCACGGCTTCCTCTAAGTCACCGACAATCCCGTCCGAGCCCGGTATAATCGGAACTCCGGCCAGCTTCATCGTTTCTTTGGCAACAGCCTTGTCGCCCATCCGGGTAATCGCATCCGGAGACGGGCCGATGAAGGTAATGTTACAGGATTCACAGATCTCGGCGAAATCCGCGTTCTCGGCCAGGAAGCCATAGCCGGGGTGAATAGCATCGCATTCCGTCAGCGTGGCAACGCTCATAATATTAGTAAAGTTCAGATAGCTGTCCTTGGCGGGCATCGGTCCGATACAGTACGCCTCATCCGCAAGACGTACATGCAGGGAATCGCGGTCCGGCTCCGAATAGACAGCCACGGTGGCAATACCCAGCTCGCGGCAGGCCCGGATAATGCGGACCGCAATCTCGCCGCGGTTGGCAATCAACACTTTTTGAATGTTCATGCGTTTCCTCCCAAAGTTTAGCGAAGCTTGCAAGCTCCTCTTCATTCTCGCGGCAATTATTCCGCTCTCACCAGAAACAGCGGCTGACCGTATTCCACCAGTTGGCCGTTCTCAACCAGGACAGAGACAATCTCGCCCTTCACTTCGGCTTCCAGCTCATTCATCAGCTTCATCGCTTCAATGATGCAGACCGTAGATTTCTCATTCACCCGGTCTCCGACATTAACAAAGGAAGGCGTCTCCGGTGAAGCGGCACTATAGAAGGTCCCAACCATCGGCGAGACGATTTTATGTAATGCGCCTTCAGCGGAGGTTGCGGGCTGCTGCGCCGCAGCAGGAACTTCACTAACAGCCTGAGGGGCAATAATCTGCGGACTTTGCGGCTGCGGGGCTGGCGTAAAGGGGTAGGTATAAGGAGCCGCCTGAATTACTGTTCCTTCAGCTTCAGAGCGATCCGGTTTACGGATAGCCAGCTTCATACCTTCGCTTTCAATCTCCAGCTCGTGCACGGAGGAAGTCTGGTCCAGCAATTGAATCAATTCCTTAATCTCGCTTAACTTGAACATTGGGTAGTTCACTCCTTCAGCTTTCTCTCGAAGCCATTTTGGGACGCTGGCTGAGCAGGGTACGATATCCGTCCTGACAAGCATACCCGTAACGCGGGTCTGCTCTGTAATTCTCTTGAATCGCTACCTTGTGTAACCGCTGCCTGCGTAATCTTCTTTTTCTATGCATCGATAACTTTATGTATTATATCACAAACGCTAGAAATGGAAAGAGCCTGGGACGCGCCCGGGCTCTTTCGGCATTTTATTCTATTTTCCCTGATTTTATTCAGCCGGCTTACTGCTCCGAGACGTATTGGACCTTAATCTTGTCCTGGGTAACGCTCAGTTCCTTCATTACAAAATCCACGATGCCGACCGCCTGCTTCACATCCAGCTTATCGCTAAGCACCACGATCGTGTAGGCATCACCGGCTTCTTCTTTCACAATGGCCTCACCGTATTTTTGTTGAAGCTTCTCTTCAATCCCGGTGATCTTGGACTCTTTCTCTTCCAGCTTGCTGAGCTGCTCCTGGGCTGCTGCATTCTCAGCCGGTGTCTTATCCATATCGTTAATCAGCGCCAGCAGATCATTGTGATCCTTCAGGTTCTTCTGTTCGCGTTCGTACAGGTAGTTCGTGAACAGGCTGCTCGCCGATACGCTCTGCGAAGCCACTTCATCCAGAATCGCCTCGTCGTCCTTCGCCGGAGTCTTGTCTACAGCAGCTGACGTATCCTTGCTGTCTTTGCTGTCCTTAGTATCCTTGGCATCCTTGGTGTCCTTATTTTCCTTGGTATCCTTGCTGCCAGCCGTATCCTTGCCTTTATCAGCCGTAGTAGTGGCCGCCTTGTCCGTTGCAGCAGTTGTATCCTTGGCAGTGTTACTGCTGTCAGCAACCACACTACTGTCATCTATCACGGCCGGAGTCGTGCTGTCATCCGTTGCCACTGTCGATGCCGCTTCATCCTTGGTGGTCTTGCTGCTGTCATCCACGGTTCCTACTGCAATTCCTTTGTCCGTGCTGACCTCTTTAATGACAAGTCCGCTGTCCAGCGTAGTCGCGGTTCCGCCGCCCGTTCCGTCTTTTATAGTGTCCACCTGGATACTGCCTGCGGTTTCTTTGGGGATGGGAGCCCCCGTATCTTCCGTGAACAGATAATATGCAGAGAGCACTACCATCAAACTGAGCATAGAAACCAGCCAAATCGTTTGTCTTTTGCCCTTCATTGTTTATACCTCCTATAATTTTGTTGCCAGCCCTCTTGTCGTCTCTGAGTCGTGTGCATCGTACAAGCCTCTTCTGTTAAAGCATATGCCGGGGTTGCCGGAGACATGCCTATTCCTGCTTGCGCGGGACAACAGAAATCCGGTAGACCGGTACGTTAAGCCCTTTTTCAACCGCCTGCTCAATCAGACTGCGCACGACCTTGTTCTCTGCCCCTTTGGCGACCACCAGCACTCCCCGTACCTGAGGCTTCACCCGCTTGGTGATGATCGGAGCCTCGTTCCCTGACTGGCTGTAAGTGACGATCTGGCCGTCCCTGGTGTACTGGGTGGTATGGCGTTTACCGCCGCTGGCATCTGTTTCTTCACTTTGCTGCTGCGAGTCGTTCATATTGCGCTGCACGATAATCTCCTCTGTGGAATCTACGGTGACCATGATATCCACAGTACCGACCCCCACGATTTTCTCCAGAATCTCCTTCGTGCGGTTCTCCATCGCCAGTTCGATGCTGTCAAAAGAATTCGCGCTCCCGGTCTCCTGCTGCAGGACTGTCTGCGAGGTCCCGCTGTCCGGCGGTTCACGCCCTGTGTTCTCGTTGTCCAGCTTCTTCACATTCACGAAGGAGTTGAACAGCATAATTGCAACACCCAGCAGGCCGATAATGATCAGCCAGCGGAAGGTGTGGCTGCGCTTCGGGCTGCCGTTGCCGCCTCCGGCCCACTGCTCCAGCTTTTTCAGCCAATTGCCCATTGATTTCCCTCCTTCAATTATGATTTCACGGTATCGCCCCCGCTGCTTTGCACCTTGATCAGAGCGGGGTCCAGGTTCCAGTTCTTCTCCAGCAGCTGGATAATTGTTCCGGCTTCTTCCGCCAGGGTCTCCTGCACTCCCTCAGTGCCGCTCCCGGAAGAGGAGGACGCCGGAGCCGAACCACCTGAGGATGACGCTTCCTGCGCTTCACCATCTCCCCCGCTGCCTTCCAGGCTGACCTGGACCGGCTCTACAGGGTTAATCTGTATCGGCCCGGCTGACGGGAGGGATGCAGTACCATTGCCCGGCACAGCCCCTCCAGAGGCGCTCTGCTCCGGCGGAAGCGCTACTGTGACCGAGGAGATCAGCGGCACCTCCTCGCCGAGCGGCGCATTTGGATTCGGGCCCATGGCAAGGGCCACCGTTACCTTCACCCCGCCGAGCCCGGTGCTCCCGGCAATCTGGTCGCGCATCTGGCCGGCGATTTCCTCTGCAGCCAGCTTCAGGCTCTGGTCGCGGGCTCCGGCAGCCAGCATCCGCCCGTCCGCCAGAATCTTGTCCAGCGAATCCGGTGCGCCCTCCGCTCTGTTCAGCAGCCCCCCGCTTCTCTCCTGCTGCTGCATCGCCACGGTCAGCTCCTTGCTGGCATCCCCTTTCAGCAGAGAGATTATCGGGCTTAGCATTGTCAGCAGAACCAGCAGGCTGAGCACCAGTCTGGCGTAGCGTTCCATGGATTTGCTGGGCAGCAGCATCTCCACGAATGCAGCCATCAGCACGACGAGAATCAGCTCATGGAGCCAACTGCTGAGCCAGGACATGGCGCACCTCCTTGTCATTTCGTTCTAGCGCATCATCACGGTCACATTGCCCGCAGTCAGCATAATGGTTACCGCCAGGAAGAACATCAGCGAGACGGCGGCCAGCGCCGCGAAGACATAAATCATGCTTTTGCCGATCGTCTGCAGGCAGGTCACGATCGGTGTCTCGCCCAGCGGCTGCATAACGGCGGCGGCCAGATTGTAGATCAGGGCAAGGATCAGAATTTTGATTGCCGGGAACGCACACAGGAAGAGGATAATGATCACTCCCGACAGCCCGATGGCGTTCTTCACCAGCAGTGAGGCCGAGATGACCGTGTCCGTGGCATCCGCGAACATTTTTCCGATCACCGGCACGAAATTTCCTGTAATATATTTGGCTGCGCGTATGGTCACTCCGTCTGTAACCGAGCTGGTAATCCCCCGGACGGAGATCACGCCGAGAAACACCGTCAGCAGCACCCCGAGCAGCCCGGCTCCGATATTGCGCAGCAGATTCGCCAGATGGGTCAGCTTGTATTTCTCAGACATGGCGCTCACCAGATGCAGCACCGCCGAGAAGAACAGCAGCGGGAAGACCAGCGTATGAATCAGCGTGCCTACGGTATGGATCATGAATACGATCAGCGGATGGGTCACCGACACCGTGACGATATTGCCCATTGAGGCCAGCAGCGCGAACAGCAGCGGAATCATAGCCATCATGAAGTCGATCATCCGGTCGATGGCATCCTTGGCATAGCCGATAGCGACATTGAAGCTGTTAACGGCGATGACCAGCACCACCATGTAGCAGAGCATATAAGCAATCTTGCTGACAGATTTCCGTTCAAAAGCGGTCTGAAGCGTCTCCAGAATCATACTCAGCACACTGATCATCACAATCGTGACCAGCAGCTTGCCGTTGTAGAGCACCTCATGCCACATGAAGTTCATCAGGCCGGACAATACGCTTTTGAAGCTTAAGCCCTTATCCCCCGGCAGCAGCATATCCATCAAGGAAGGTGTCCGTCCCTCCGGGAAAAACCCACCGTAATCCTTCATCAGCTGGTCCCAGTAAGACTCAACTTTGTCTTTTGGCAGATGCTCCACCTGCCCTTTCACCCACTGGTCAACAGGAGACGCCAGACCTCCACTGCCGCCTGTAGCCGGAGCTGAAGGAACAGGGGACCCGCTTGCAATACTTGCCACACTTCCCGCGCTTGCAGCATTCGCAACACTTGCCACACTTCCCGCGCTTGCAGCATTCGCAACACTTGCCGCACTTGCCGTGCTTCCACACAACAGAAGCAGCTGGAGCACCAGCAGCAGAGCTGGCAGAAGCAGGAGCGCTTTTACCCCTTTTGGCGGCCGAAAAAACCTATGCTCCTGCATTCCCCTCACCTCCGCTCTACTCCAACTTGTCCGGCATGTCCGCTGCATCAGGTTGGCAGCAGCTTCATGACCGTTTCAATAATAATGCTGATAATCGGAACAGCCAGCACCATGATCAGCACCTTGCCGGCCAGCTCAATCTTGGAAGCAATCGATTCCTGCCCGGCATCCCTCACGATCTGCGCTCCGAATTCCGCGATATAGGAGATGCCGATGATTTTGAACACCGTTTTGATGTGGATCATTTCCATCCCGGAGGACTCTGCCACCCGCTCCAGCGTACCGAGAATCGTTCCGATCTTGCCGATCAGGAACAGGAAGATCAGGATGCCGGCCGCAGTGGTCAGCAGGAAGGCGAATACCGGCTTTTGTTCCTTCAGGACGAGGATAAGGACCGTCGCCAAGATGCCGATTCCCACAATCTGAATGATTTCCATAACTCCAGCCTATTGAAAAAGAAAAATCGTTTTGATTTCCTGCAGCAGCCCATCCAGCATCCGGATGACCATGAACAGGACGATGATAAAGCCGACAATCGTTACCCAGTGGGCGATATCCTCTTTGCCCATCTGCTTAAGCACCGTATGGATCATGGCGATAATGATGCCGATGCCGGCAATCTGAAAGATCGCGTTGACTTCAATATTCATTCCTGGCACCTCGCTAAAAGATCAAAATGACGATCAATGCTCCAAGCAGCAGACCCAGGCTTTTACTCACCTTCTCATACTTGCCCTGATCTTCTCTGGCCACTGTCTCCTCCTGCTTCAATTGCTGTAAAGCCAGTGCAATATGCGTGCTCTGATTCGGCCGGTCACTGGTTCCGAGCGTGCAGCTTAGCTGCCGGATGATCTCCTTCTCCGTGCCCTGCAGCGATGCGCTGCTCCAGTGGGCTTCCATCGCCCGCCGGATGGCCTCTTCCGCACTGTAGTTATGCGGCGGGTTCATCTCCTCCGCCGCCGTAAGGAAGAAGGCCCGCAGCGGCTCCTTCGTCTGCATTCCAATCCGGCGCAGCGCCTCCGGCAGCGGCGTGTAGCCGTACTGGATCTCGGTCTCCAGCCGCTGGAGCGCTGCAATCAAGGCCCGGATATGTCTCGGCCGGTCGGCATACTGGGCCGCCCGCTTGAAGCCGGCCAGGGTTCCCGCCAGCACGATCAGTACCGCGCCAAGCAGCTTAAGCATAGCGGTCACCCCCTGACACCGGCTGCTGCTCCGGCGAGACCAGCAGCAGAGCCCGCTTCTGGGCGTCCAGAATGCGGAAGGACAAGCCAGAGGCTCCGCGGTGCAGTATCACATACCGCTCGAACATCCGGTGCTCCAGCAGCCCGCCAAGTCCGGGCCGCCGGGCAAGCTCGGACACTTCCTTGCCGTGCGCAGAAGCGACCACCGAGATCCCGGCGTGCAGCGCCTCGGTCACCGCCTCTGCATCCTCCATGCGGCCGATTTCATCGGCGATCAGCACATCAGGCGACAGGGAGCGGATCATCATCATCATGCCCTCCGCCTTGGGACAGCCGTCCAGAATGTCCGTACGCGGCCCGACATCGAAGGCCGGAATTCCCCGGCGGCTGCCTGCGATCTCAGAGCGTTCGTCGACGATGCCGACCTTCAGCCCCGGCCGGCTGCCTTCCCGGCCGCCGCTTGTACCTGCCGACAGCTGCCTGGCCAGATCGCGCAGCAGCGTAGTCTTGCCATGCTGCGGCGGGGACAGAATCAGCGTATGCATCACACGCTGCCGCCCCCGGTCCAGCAGATAAGGCAGCACACCGTCGGCGATGCCGTGCACCTCACGGGCAATCCGCACGTTGAAGCCGGTAATATCACGCAGATGCTCCACGCCGCCCCCGCTCAGCACCGTCCGGCCGCAGAGACCGATCCGGTGTCCGCCCGGAATCGTGATGAAGCCCTTGCGCAGCTCCTCTTCCATCGTATAGAGGGAATGATTGCTGATGAGGTCCAGCAGCCGGTGCGTATCCTCCCGGTCCGGCCGGTAAGCCTCGCCGGGAAGCTGGGTCAGGGTGCCGCCGGCACCGATGAAATGATACTTGCCGGAATAGTTGATCTCTAGCGGCCGTCCCTCACGGACGCGAATCTCCTCCACCTTGTCCAGGAGCGCAGCGGGGAGGCCGCCGAGCAGCGCTCTTACTTTTTCGGGAAACAACAAAAGCCAGTCATTTGCCATACCAGGTACCCCCAAGCTGTCCTCTACTAAATAGCTTTATCTCATATTTATGCTTGTACTTATGCTTTATGCCTATCATCTATCATTTCTTGAGAATCCCGAATAAGAGAATAGCCACCCCGCAGCCAATCCAGCCGAGCTTCCCCCAGGACAGCTGCTCTGCCATCCCTGTAAGGCCCACAGCCGTGGTCAGAATGAGAATCGTAGGGCCGACAAGCGCCAGTCCCGAATTGACAGCCAGTGCCTTATCCACCTGATTCAGCTTCAGCATAATCAAAGCCGCCGCAATCTCTACACTGCCAGACAGCAGCCGCAGGGCCGACATCCAGCTTACATACTTGTCCAAATATCCCATCTCCCTTTTCCAAATCTATGGGCCCGCCCGCCATTTCACTGCAAATCAAACAAGCTGTTATCCATGGATATGCGGAAGGGGGCGACTTTAGACAAGAAGAAATGGGGATACTAGCACAGATTTCAGGAGGTGTGAAAGATATCATAGTGCCGCCCTCCATAAAAAAATATCATCGGTATGATAAAATTAATTTTTCCGCATCCAAAGATAACTGAGCAAAGAAGGGGATCACAATCATGCAAGTTCGTAATTTCGTAGTACCGCTTGTATCAGGAACGATAGGCCGACAGATAAAAGAGGTGGCTATTATTGTATTTTCAGCCTTTCTGGTAGCAGCCGGGCTCCGCCTGTTCCTGATTCCGCATCAGCTGCTCAGCGGCGGTGTAGCCGGGACAGCTTCCATCATCGGGTATTTGACCCATCCAAAGTATATTTCGTTGTATTATTTCGCCATCAATCTCCCGATCCTGATCTGGGGCTTCGTCGCCGTGGGCAAAAAGTACATCTGCTATAGCATGCTGTCTGTACTCTCCACCACCTGGTTCCTGAACGTGATCCCTGTGGTGAAGCTTACCAAGGACCCGATTCTGGCCAGTATCTTCGGCGGGGTGATTATTGCGGGAGGGGTTGGCTTCTCTCTGCGGGCGGGAGGATCTTCCGGGGGTTTCGACATTCTCGGCTCCATCATCACCCGCAAGCGGGATATTCCCATGGGGACGGTGCTGTTCGTTATGGACGGTCTCGTCATTCTGTGTCTGGGCTTCTTCAAAAGCTGGGATTCCGCGCTGTACGCGATGCTCTGTATCTTCGTCAAAAGCCGGGTGGTGGACATGATCCACATCCGCCATATCAAGCTGACCTGCTTCATCGTCACGAAGGAGCGCGAGAAAATGCTGAACCGGCTGACCAGTCTGCCGCACGGCATCACGGTTGTGAACGCCGAGGGCGGATACAGTCACGAAGGCAATACGATGCTGATGACCGTAACCACCCGCTATGAGCTGGCAGATCTGCGCAAGACGATTCTGGAGACCGATCCGAAATCCTTCGTTAACGTGCTGGAGACCGTGGAGATTATGGGCAGGTTCCGGCGGCTGAGCTAAGCAGGAGCGAGCTTGCTGCCACCCGCCGGAGCGTCAGGCAAGCAACATATTTTGCGGCAAAAGAAAAGAGTGCTGTTCTCCGCTTTTGCGGGTAACAGCACTCTTTTTAACTTAAGATTAAGGGAGCGGTTGTTCACTGTGTCTTTATCTTATACATAAACCGCTTTACGCTTACGCCGGCACAGAACCGGCTCATTTAGCCTTTCGTAGGCGTAATGTATTCGGTTTTTGACATACATTCAGCCCGCCTAGCCTTTTTCGGGCATGTACAGGACTTTCCCTAATCCGAAGAGGACTCCCCAGCCGCCATACGCCGAACAGGGATGCCCGCCAGCCTTCCGGCTGAAGAACATCCCCGATGTATTGTTGTAACTAACTATCCAGCGGCTTAGCGGCGGTCCTGTGGACCTCCAACGAAGGCTTGCTCTTGTGTATCCAGGTTATAGGCGGTATGCAGCGCCTGGATGATCTGCTGCAGGTTGCCGGATTCAATCACACAGGATACCTTGATCTCGGAAGTGCTCACCATCTTGATGCTCACGCCTTCATTCGAGATCACCTCGAACATTTTGGCGGCAACCCCCGGGTGGCTGACCATCCCGGCGCCGACAATCGACACCTTGACCAGACTGTCCTCGGAAGTCACTTCACGGTAAGGCAATACGCTGTGCAGCCCTTCGATGACCTCTTTGGCCTTCACAAGATCTCCAAGCGCTACAGTGAAGGAGAAGTCAGCCGTCTTGTTCTGCACTCCGCTCTGCACGATAATATCGACATCCACACCTTCATCGGCCAGCTTGCCGAATACCTGGGCGAGTACCCCCGGCACATCTGGAACTCCCAGAATACTGATCCGGGCCACATTTTTATCATAGGCAATTCCGCTAACTACTACACCTTGCTCCATGCTTGCTTCCTCCTTCACCACAGTACCTTCATTATGGTTAAAGCTTGATCTTACGACCAGCTTCACTTGATATCGTTTGGCATATTCCACGGCACGCGGATGCAGCACGGCTGCCCCGAGATTCGCCAGCTCCAGCATCTCGTCATAGGAGATTTCCTTCAGCTTGCGCGCCGTCTTCACAATCCGCGGGTCAGTAGAGTAGATTCCGTCTACATCGGTATAAATCTCGCAGACATCCGCCTTGATGGCTGCAGCCAGCGCAACCGCTGTCGTATCTGAGCCTCCGCGGCCCAGCGTAGTGATCTCGCCATCCAGCGTCATGCCCTGGAAGCCGGCTACAATCACAATCTGCTCCCGCTCCAGCGACTCCAGCACCCGGCGCGGGACAATCTCACTGATCCGTGCCCGGCCGTGGGTCTCATCGGTGCGGAACCCGGCCTGCCAGCCTGTATAGGATACGGCATTCCGGCCGATCCCGTGAAGCGCGATCGACAGAAGCGCTACGGAGATTTGCTCCCCTGTAGTCATCAGCATATCCATCTCGCGTGCGGGGGGCTGACCGTTCAGCTGATTCGCCTGATCGATCAGATCATCTGTGGTATCTCCCATAGCGGAGACCACCACAACGCAGCGATGTCCTTCATCCTGCTTGGCTGCGATCCGCCCGGCGACCCGCTTCATACGTTCAATGTCGCCGACGGAGCTGCCCCCGAATTTCATGACATAAAGTGACAAAGTTCCATTCACTCCCTATTTCGCTCTAAAGTAGCTTAAATTTTGGTTAATGCTTTAACACAGTATAATACGAAAATCATAACATGCGTTAATGGTTTCACAAAATAAAATGCCCATTTTTGATGAACCCGGCCTTAACCCCGAACCCGTACGGCCGGAATCAGGTGCACTAATGCTCCTCATTCGCTCATCCAGCCCGCTTCGGCCCAATTCAGGGGCACTAATGCTCCTTATTACTCACCTACACACCACATTCAGCCCCACCGGAGACGTCCGTCAGAGGGATTTATCCCTTTGATTCCCAATAATGGCGTACGCTTTCTGCAAATCAGAGGGATTTATCCCTTTCATCATTTTCATCCCCTTTCCCTTCACTTCTTCCCTCTCTCCCAGCCTGACACAGCAAAAAGACCTCCGCCGCATCAAGCGGGGAGGCCCTCAAGTTACATCCGAAATCCAAAAAGGCTCTACGCGCGGGAGATATATTTACCTTCGCGGGTATCGACCAGAAGAACATCTCCTTCATTGATGAACAGCGGTACCTGGACCGTATGACCGGTCTCCAGAACAGCGGCTTTGGTCGCGCCTTGAGCCGTGTTGCCCTTCACGCCCGGTTCGGTCTCAGTTACCTTCAGCTCTACGCTGGTCGGCAGGTTGATCCCGAGGATTTCGCCCTGGTAGCTGACGATATTCACGGTCATGTTCTCTCTGAGGAAGTTAAGCTCCCATTCAAGCTGCTTGGCTGTCAATTCGAACTGGTCATAAGTCTCGTTGTCCATGAACACATGTTCAGAGCCGCTTGCATACAGGTACTGTACGCCACGGTTCTCGATGATGGCGCGGCCAATGGTTTCACCGGCACGGAACGTGCGCTCAACCGTATTTCCGTTACGCAGGTTCTTCAGCTTGGAGCGGACGAAGGCTGCGCCTTTACCCGGCTTCACGTGCTGGAAATCTAGGACGGTGAAGATGTCCCCTTCTACTTCTACGGTCAGGCCTGTCTTAAAATCGTTAACTGAAATCACAAAAAATCCCTCCTGGAATCCATAAATGAACTGAATGATAGTGTCTTACAGTACCAAATAATCCTTCGATGAATGTGTCAGCAGCGTGATGCCGCTCTCGGTAATGACAATATCATCTTCAATCCGTACGCCGCCAAGGCCCGAGAGATAGATTCCCGGTTCTACAGTGACAACCATCCCCGGCTGGATGACTTCATCTGCCAGCTTGGACAAGCGCGGCCATTCATGTACTTCCATCCCGAGACCATGGCCTGTGCTGTGGCCGAAGTATTCACCATACCCGTAGCGGGTGATGATATCTCGGGCCAGGGCATCACATTCACGGCCGGTCATGCCGGGCTTGATATGCGCCAGCGTATGAAGCTGCGCTTCAAGCACAATATCGTAGATCTCCTTCAGCTTAGGGTCCGGTGATCCCAGAGCAATCGTGCGGGTCACATCGGAGCAGTAACCGTCCAGGAGCGCGCCGAAATCGAAGGTGACGAATTCGTTGTTCCCGATAACCTTGCTGCTCGCTACACCATGCGGCATAGCTGAACGCTCACCGGAAGCGACGATTGTATCGAACGAAGACGAAGTTGCGCCATGCGTACGCATGTAGAATTCCATTTCCAGATCGACATCGCGTTCCGTCATACCCGGCTTGATCACATTCAGGATATGACTGAAGGTGGCGTCTGCCAGATCGGCAGCCCGCTGCATCACAGCCAGCTCTTCCTCGTCCTTGAACATGCGCAGGTTCTCAACAGCCTTCGATACCGGTACCATGGCTGCCGGGGCAAGAGCCTCCGCATAAGCGGTGTACGCACTGAAGGTCACATCATCCTGCTCGAAGCCGACACGGACTTGTCCGCCCTTCGGCAGCAGTTCCCGCACGGTGTCAATGAATTTCGAGTCATGCTGTACCACCTTGAGGCCATTCACCTGTTCCGAGGCCTGTGTCATATACCGGAAGTCCGTCAGCAGATAACTGTCATCACCGGTAACCAGTACGTACCCGGAGGAGCCGGTGAACCCACTCAAATAGCGGCGGTTATATCCGCTGGTAATTAACATCGCATCCAGTCCCAGTTCCTGCAGAACCTTACGCAGCTTGGAGACGCGCTTGTTGCCCATTTTCATTCTCCTCTCGAAATAGCCACATTGTATTTTACCATAGCGGCAGGCCAACTGAGAAGTTTTTTCGAAGGGCCTAGGCCAGCTTCGTCTGCTGTTCGCGTTTGCGTTCATCCGTATACTCGATTGCCGCTGTATATCCGATGAATAATCCCCAGAGCAGGAAGAGACAGAATTCGCTGATCACCGTGTCCCACGGCAGCTTGAACGGCGGCTGGAGCAGGAATAAGCGCGAGCAAGCCAGGAACAGGACCGACCACCACAGCACCCCGTATATCATCCCAGGCCAAGGTCCGTTAAGCTTCCGGAGAATAAACACGTAGATCAGGGAAGCTAATACGGAGAGTACAATGAAGCATAAATATCCGAGCAGATGCCCGGCAGGGGTCAGCAGAAATTCATGCTTGAAAAAAGGCTCCGCCAAAAATCCCGGAATGACCTTAGTGAAGTGCAGAACATACATCAGCCAGTGCAACCCTCCCCAGATTAAACCGGCGAAATAACCCAGTTCAATGGAGAAATAAAAAGGATTCGTCTGGACGCTCTTGTGCTTGCTTGAAGAACTCATAGAGCTCCCTCTCTTTCGGTATGGGGTTAATCCGGTTTCCACTCCGCTCTCTACAGCTAGTATGTACAGCTAACGGCAATCCAACTAGTAATGTGTTTAAAAATTAGTTACAATGTATTATATAAATCATATCAATATACGGGAAGGTGAATTGGTTGTCCCAGGAAACTCCCAGTTACGGCGGCCAAGCCGTCATCGAAGGCGTCATGTTCGGCGGCAAGCATGTCAACGTAACAGCCGTAAGACGAAAGAATCAGGAGATTACATTTTTGGAGGTGCCGAAGAGCGATAAGAGCTGGGTCCTTAAACTGCGCAAGATTCCACTGCTTCGCGGCATTGTCAGTATTATAGATTCCAGCGCCAAAGGCTCGAAGCATCTGAACTATTCGGCAGAATCCTATGCCGAGGATGAGACGGAGCCGGAAGAGCTTGCCAAGCAGCAGGCGAAGAACAAGAAGAAGGACGAAGGTTGGAGCCTCGGAATGATCTTCGGCGTAGCTATAATGGGGATTCTGTCTTTCCTGTTCGGTAAGCTGATTTTCACGCTGGTCCCGGTATTCGTAGAAGATTTTTTGTTCAAAAATGTATTTGACAACTATATTCTGCACAACCTTGTGGAAGGCGGCATCAAGCTGATTCTCCTGCTCGTCTATCTCTGGGCGATCTCGCAGACGCCAGTGATCAAGCGGCTCTTCCAATATCACGGAGCTGAGCACAAGGTCATCAGCGCCTTTGAAGCCGGTGAAGAGCTGACCGTAGCGAACGTACAGAAATACAGCCGTCTGCATTACCGCTGCGGAAGCAGCTTCATGATGCTGACGATTATCCTCGGTGTAATTATCTACTCGGTCGTCCCGTGGGATTCCCTGATGGAACGGGTGCTTCAGCGTATCGTTCTTTTACCGGTGGTCATCGGAATCTCGTTCGAGGTACTGAAGGGCACGAATGCGGTAAGAGATATTCCCGGCCTTAAGTATTTGGGATACCCAGGCCTGTGGCTGCAGCTGTTGACTACCAAGGAACCTAAGGACGATATGGTAGAGGTGTCGATCGCTTCCTTCAACCGGATGCGGGAGCTGGACGCTGCAATTGAAGCAAAAGGATATTCGGAGGCAAGTGTGTCAGGCGGCATTTTGGATCCTGCGAAAGGATGATTAGCCAATGATCAGACATGCTTTGATATTTTGGATTACGACAGCTCTTGCCGTATGGGGCCTGATGGTAGATATTATGGCACGCGGCCTGATGGCCCTGTCCATCTTCATCTTACCCCTGATTCTGTTGGGACTGTTGTATTACGCCTACAAGGTAGCCCCCGGCAGAATGGGAGGCGGACCCGGACGTCCGCGCACTAAGGTTAAGCCTTCGGCCAAGACGATGTCCAAGGTTGCCGGCATCCGCAAGACCACTGGCTCACCAGGCAAGCGCAAAAGCTATCCCTTCCAGGTCATCGAAGGCAGTAAGGGTAAGAATGACGATCAGTTGCCCAAATATCACTGAATACTGAATGTAACGAAGCAGAGCTGCAAAAGGCATCCCCACGTGATTTCATCACGTGGGGATGCCTTTTTTCTGGTAAGATAAGAATTTATATGTTGTGGCTTAGTTACCGCCTTGGAGCAGCGGGCTGAAGGATTGCCCTCCTGGTGTAGGACGGCGGTGCCGGACGATAGTTAGCGAAAAACTCTTCTCCGGCTGCGATGCCCGCCGTATACAAGGCGTCCGTCTGTGCCTGCGTGATATGAAACTCGGTGGTGGAGATGCCCAGCGTAGGGATTTTGACCGTACGAACGAATTTATCCGTCTCAATATACCGTTCATCATGCGCGGAGAGCATTGTCTCCACCATCGCCTCCAGCATGCTGAACGGCCCTGTAATATGATGCGGCTGCGGAGCTGTCTTCCCAATCAGCTGATAGCCTATGGTTGGTGTCCTGCGCAGCGGTGAGAGGAAGCCGTCCTTCTTCTCATCGAACAGCCAGAGCGGAAAATTACTCAGCACTCCCCCGTCCACCATATAGACCAGCTGCCCGCTGAACGATTTCCCCCGGGCCGCCTCTCCGGCCAGCCGCAGGATCACCGGATCGAAGAAATACGGAATGCTGCAGCTCATCCGCACCGCCTTGGCAACTTCGAAGCTGTCAGGCTCGATCCCGTACAGCACCAGATCATCTGGCAGCACCACAATCCGCCCGTTGGTGATATCTGATGTAATCACCCGCAGCTTGCCGCGCGGCAGATCCCGGAACGTAACAACCCCCTGCTCCAGCAGCAGGTTGCGTATCCACGCTTCCAGCGCCTGGCCTGAGTACAGCCCCTTCTTGAGCAGCACACGCAAGGCCGGCCCAACGAAGGCGGTGTTGTAGAGCGCTCCCCGCTTCAGGAAGGAGGTGAACGGTGTACGCCGGATAATCCGGCTCATGGTCTCTCCGCTGTACCCCGCTGCCAACAACGAGGCAATGATCGAACCGGAAGAGGTTCCTGCTACCCGCCCGAAGGTACGGCCCGCGCGTTCCGTCGCCTCCACCGCACCTGCCAAGGCAATTCCTTTGACTCCCCCGCCTTCAAATACCGCGTTAATCTCCATACATGGCAAACCCCCGTTCCATAGAATGTATTGTTATCTATGAGCACGGGGGACTATTCATGACTTAACTCTTGAAATAGAAGCTGAGCAGACTGGCTAGCCCGTACGGGTCACGGACCACAATATCATTCGCCCGGAACAGGATGCTGCCAGCCACCTCATCGTATTTCTCATTATATTTGAGCTGGTTGATAATCTGATCTCCGCTCTGCCATTCCGCAGTCTGTTTGGTATCCCCTACCTTGTAGGAGGCAAGACCGATATACAGCTTAACCTTCGTTCCCTTAACCTCGTTCACCCACCAGTCCACCAGCTTATCATAACGGGCGGCGCTGAAGGAGAGGCTCCAATAGACCTGCGGGGCAACATAATCGATCCAGCCGCTCTGAATCCAGGTGCGCACATCCGCATACATGTCATCATAGGCTGACACCCCTGCTGTAGTATCTGAGCCGGTGCTGTCCGCTTTTTTGTTGCGCCATACCCCGAACGGGCTGACCCCGTAAGAGACGGACGGCTTCGCTGCATGAATCTCCTGCCCCAGCTGACGGATGAACTGGTTGATATTATCCCGCCGCCAGTTGCCTTTGCTGCTAATCCCTTGTGTATTGAAGGTCTTGAAGGCCGTATCATCGGCAAAAGCTACATTGGACGGATAGAAATAATCATCCAGATGTACTCCGTCGATATCATACCCTCTGACCACCTCCATCACCGTGTCAATAATATGCTGCCGAGCTTCCGGAATTCCCGGGTTTATGTACAGCTTGTTCTCCGCCTTGACGATCCAATCCGGATGAAGCTTGGCTACATGGTTAGGGGCTAGACTGCTGGTAGAAGCGTCTGTCGTAGCCCGGAACGGATTGAACCAGGCGTGCAGTTGCATTCCCCGGCTGTGGGCACTGCTAACCATATAGGCCAGCGGGTCGTAGCCGGGCTCCTTACCCTGAGTCCCGCTAAGCACCTTGGACCAGGGCACGATCTGAGAAGGATAAAGTGCATCTCCAGACGGTCTGACCTGGACGAATACACTATTGAATCCGGCCGCCTTCAGCTTGTCCAGCAGGCTGTCGAACTCCTTTTTCTGCTTGTCGGGATTGCCTGCCGAAGACGTTGAGGGCCAATCCAGATTATACACGGTGGATACCCAGGCGCCCTTCATCGCCTTACTGGTCTTGGCACCAGGAATGGAAGGTACGGTTGGTGACGGTACCGTTGGTATTGGCACAGATGGCGTAGGTACAGTTGGTGTAGGCACTGACGGAACTGTCGGCGTCACAGGTGTAGAAGGGCCGCCGATCTCCATGCCGGAATATAAGGAGATATGCTTCGTAGCCTGATCCCAGAGTACTTGAAGCCCAAGCTGCTCGCTTACAAACCGCAGCGGCACCATGACCCGGCCCTGTGTGATCTGGACAGAAGTATCCAGACGGACGGCTGTACCGTTAACGATAGCACTTGTTTTGCCGCTGGTCAGCTGCAGTACATTATTATCCTTGCTTATGGTTGCTGTCTTACTGGCCTGATCCCATTTCACACCGGCCCCCAGTCCCTGGCTAATCACTCCAGCCGGCACCATCGTAACATTAGTACGTGTAATATACGGCGGCACATCCGGGTTCAGCGTCTCCCCATCCAGTTCAATGGTGATTTGCACAGAAGCTGCGCGCACACCCGGCGTCCACACAGGCAGACATAGCATAATCACGAGCAATCCTACGATCCATTTACGGTAATTCATAATTCCTCCCAGGTCTTGAAGTTGTATAGACAAAAAAATAGCCCTCTCGTCCTTGGGTCAGGGAGAAGGCCGTTCTTTTGTAAACGGAATCCTTCCTTAGTGAAAAAGGAACGGTATCCGTTTTGACGTAAAAAAACTGGAAAGGTTGCGCTAATCAAACAAAAAAAGCCACGTTTATGAATCGCTGGCTATCTCATGGTGAATATCGTACAAGGTCTGCACACGCGCTTCATCCCGGCGGAAATACTCCACCAGCGTTTCGATCCGGGTGATGGAATCCCAGCTCAAGTGATGCTCGATGCCTTCAACATCCTTATAAATATGCTCTTGCTGTACCCCAATAATCCCGAGGAACTCCTCCAGCAGCTGATGGCGGTCCACAAGACGTTTCCCCACTTTTTTTCCTTTGCTTGTTAGGACAAGCCCACGATATTTCTCATAGATGAGATATTCGTCCTTATCCAGTTTTTGGATCATCTTGGTCACAGAGGAGGGATGGACTTCCAGCCCCTCGGCAATATCCGAGACCCGCGCATAACCCTTCTCGTCGATGAGCTTATATATGCGCTCCAAATAATCCTCCATGCTGGGTGTTGGCATTCTAGCTTACCTCTTTTCTATAATGAGCGTAACGGTGGGACCGGGCCTTGCTCTAACAATGATACATGCTTCTGCCGCTCCTTGGCAAGTCCTGCCGGTCATCCGCTTCCCCGCTTAGTGATGTTTACCATGATTCCATTCGCCTACGGATTGGCACAATAACGGTATCCTCATCCCTAAGGAGCGTGAAATTATGAGCATAGTCACACCCGAACGCCCTCCTGCCAAAAGAACGCGCAAGCCTACCGGCCTGTTCATCCCAGAGCTTGTCTTCTTTGAACCTGATGCGCTGAATTATCCCAAAGGGGAGCGGATTATGGAATGGGTAAAGTCCCGCAATATTCCCTACCGCATGACCACCTCGCATAACCGGATTACCAATCTGCCGGGCGAGACAGAAGTCGAGCAATACAAAATCGCCAAACGGACGCTTGTGGTCGGCTTGCGCAAGACGCTCACTTTTGACCAGTCGAAGCCGTCAGCCGATTATGCGATTCCCATTGCCACCGGGTGCATGGGCCACTGCCATTATTGTTACCTGCAGACTACGCTTGGAGCGAAGCCCTACATCCGTGTCTATGTCAACACCGGGGACATCATCGATGCCGCCAAAAAATACATCACCGAGCGTTCCCCGGAAATCACGACGTTCGAAGCGGCCTGTACCTCAGATCCGCTCGGCCTTGAGCATATTACCGGCTCGCTGACGGAACTGATCGAATTCATGGCGGAGGAGCCGCTCGGGCGGCTGCGCTTCGTGACCAAATACCAGCATGTCGAGCCGCTGCTTAAGCTGAAGCATAACGGTCATACCCGTGTACGTTTCAGCGTGAATGCCGACTATGTGATCAAGAACTTCGAGCCGGCCACCTCACGCTTCGAGGAACGGATTGAGGCCGCCGGACAGATCGCCCGTGCCGGGTATCCGCTGGGCTTCATCATTGCCCCTATTATCTGGCATGACGGCTGGGAAGAAGGCTACAGCGAGCTATTAGAGAAGCTGGCGCATGCCCTGCCGCCGGGGATTGGCCAAGGGCTGACCTTTGAAATGATCCAGCACCGCTTCACCAAGACGGCCAAGACCGTCATCGAGAAGCGTTATCCGAAGTCGAAGCTGGAGATGGACATCGAGAAGCGCAAGAAGAAATGGGGCAAATGGGGACAGAACAAATATGTCTACCCGGACGAACAACAAACCGCCCTGCGCGAATTCATCACAGAGCGGATTTTTGAACATTTTCCGGAAGCGGCTATTGATTATTTCACTTAAGCTTAGAAAATTAGCCAGCGCGGCGTGATGCCCTGCAGCCAAATCGTAATGCGGAACATCTGGTCGGTGAACAGCAGGATGCCCATGAATACCATCAGCCCGCCGCCCAGCTTCATCAGCAGGTTGGAGTATTTCAGGATCTTGCGCGCCCCGCCCAGGAAAAAGGCCAGTCCGAAGAACGGCAGTGCAAAGCCGATACTATATGCCGTAATCATCATGAACCACGTTCCCGGATCACTGGCCGACAGCGCGATAATGGCTGTTAGAATCGGGCCGATACAGGGCGACCAGCCTGCTGAGAACCCGATGCCGAAGATGAAAGAGCCCAGGTACCCGGCAGGCTTCCATCTCAGCTCCAGCTTGCGTTCCCGGAGCAGGAACTGCGGCTGGAATACCCCCAACAGGAAGAGACCCATGACAATAATAAGGATCGCCGATAATTGACGGATCAGATCCCGCTGGCCGTTGAAGAATTCACCGAACAAGCCGGCTCCAAAGCCAAGCGTATAGAACACTGCCGAGAAGCCAAGAATGAACGCCAGCGTATGCGAAAGGGTCCGGAGACGGACCTCTTTGCTGTTGCTGCCGCTCTTCAGCTCCTGCACTGATAAGCCGGTAATATAAGATAGATAAGAAGGATAGAGCGGCAGGCAGCAAGGCGATATGAATGACGCCACTCCGGCGGCAAAAGCGATTCCTGCATTCAGGTTGGACACGGGCGCATCTCCTTCCATAGTCGGGGTCACTCGGGTCACTTCATGTAGCAGCAGTACAGATACAGTTATGTAGTTGGTGCTAAGGGCGGCCGGTTATACGCTTGTTTGTTAGGCTGGCAGCCCTTTTTTGCCGATGAGAGTTAGGGTCAATAGTGCAATTAACAGCAGAACAATCGTTGCTCCAGGAGCCAGATTCCATACTCCAGCAATGACCAGTCCGCCAATAACGGCAATCTCGGCAATCGCCACGGACAGAATAACCGAAGACTTGAAGCTCCGTGACAGCAGCAGGCTGATCGCTACAGGAATGGTCAACAGCGCAGAGACCAGCAGCGAGCCCACAATCTTGATCGCCGTACTAATCACCAGAGCCGTTAACACCGTAATCAGCATATTGAGCAGCTTCACCGGAAGTCCGCTAACACTGGCTGCATCCTCCTCGAAGCTGAGCAGGAAGAATTCCTTGAAGAATAAGGTTACGACGACCACAACGGCAATCGTTACGATTCCCACCACGATAAGATCAGTAGTATTGAGCGTATAGATGCTGCCGAACAGATAGCTCATTACATCTGCATTATACCCTTTGCCCAGGGTGAAAAAAAGGGAGGCCAGCGCTACACCGCCCGACATGATGATGGCAATGGACAGCTCGGCGTAGCTTTTATAGGCTTTGCGCAGCTTCTCAATCGCAAATGAGGCCACAACCGCAAAGACCAGCCCCGCCCCGAGCGGATAAAAACCCGTCAGAAAGCCCAGCGCTACCCCGGCAATCGTAACATGCGCCAGCGTATCTCCGATCATAGACAGACGCCGCAGCACCAGAAAAACGCCGATCAGCGGCGCCGTAATGCCAATCATCAGCCCGCCGGCCAGCGCCCGCTGGAAAAAATCACTATACAGGATTTCCAAGATGTATATCTCCTTTACAATTATAAAACCTTTTTCGAAACCTTTTTCGAAACCTTTTTCGAAACCTTTTTCGAAACCCTTTTCGATCCCTCCCAAACCCTCCCTTCGCCAAGGGAGGGCCCCAAGGGCTCTGCCCTCTGGACACCCGCTAAGTGCAATTGGCGTGGGAGGAGGGGTTGTCGCAGCTTAGGGACGTTGGTGAAAAGAGCGCTTTTCCTCCCTGCGGGATACGCTTTACAGCAGGCGGGATTTACTTACGTCCCAAGACTTTCACCTCATATATTTGACCTGCTGGCCTCAGTAATCAGAGATAAGTGTAGTCTGTGCAACTAAAAACAGTAAAACGGAAGGCTTTCCTCTTCTAATTGTATTCTGTACAACTATATTTGCCCGGATGGCCGAAAATCCAGGTACGAAGGCATTTTAATTGTACGAAATACATCAAAACAGAGATTTGGCGGCGCATCTGACGATTTAGTTGTACGAATTGCAATTAACCCACCCTTTCCCCCTAATCTGGGCACGGCAACCCTCAGCAAGCGAGAGTTAAAAGTAATCCTCACACGTTTAAAACTGATTGCAGAATGTACAACAGAACTATCACTTTTGAGCGTATAATCAGATTCTGTTGTATTTCGTACAATTGATATTGGCAGAAAGGCTGGAAAAAGGTCCATTTCAAAAAATCTAATGTACAAACTGCAACAGAAGAGCAAAAAGGGCAGAAATTCGTGCAATCGATGTACAAAGTACAATAGGCTGCGGTTCGAGCAGTAAAACCGTTAAATGATCAGGGTAACTATCCTCTTATCAGCCAATCTCAACGATCAGGACAACGTATGCTGCAGGTTATCCACAGCACAGTCCTGCACATCATGCGAGTGGCGGCAATAGAAGTTGATTTTACCGTTCTTCTGGACCGGCTCGCTGCCCAGGTAATTCTTCATCATGTCGATATCATGCGAGACCATCAGGAAGGTCATATGATGATGGGCATGCATGTGCATGATCAGCTCGAAGAAGCCGGCCTGGGTCTCGGCGTCAATGCCGACAGTAGGCTCATCCAGAATCAGCAGATCCGGGTGGTTGATCAGCGCACGGGCCAGGAAGACACGCTGCTGCTGGCCGCCGGACAGCTGGCCGACTCTTTTCTCGGCAATATCCTGAATCCGCATCACTTCAAGCGCATCCTCACACTGCCGGTGCTGGGCCTTCGAGACCCGCCGGATCAGGTTCTTGTTGTTATACAGGCCGGACAATACGACCTCACGGACGGTTGCCGGGAATAGCGGGTTGAACGCATTCTTCTGCGGCACATAGCCGATCCGCTCCCAGTCCTTGAACCTCCGCACCGGCTGGCCGAATAATTTGATTTCCCCGCTGGTGGCAGGCAGCAAACCGACAATCATCTTAAGCAGTGTCGTCTTGCCCGCACCGTTCGAGCCGAGGATACCGAGGAAATCACGTTCTTTTACCGTATAATTCAGATTCGAGATGACCTTCTGTTCCCCGTAGGAGAAGGACAAATCCTGTATTTCGATCATATGCTGATGGCAGTCCAGGGATACCGGTTGCATGTGAAGTACCGCCTTTCACTTATACTTTCCTTATTATTGTAAGGCCAGAATGAGATTTTGCAAATTTTTCTCCATTAAGGTGAAATAATTGTCCCCGTTCTTCTGCTGGGCCTCGGTCAGCCCTTCTACCGGATTCAGCACCATCGTGGATACACCGGTCTCACTTGCCAGTGTCTTAGCCAGCTTATCAGATACAAGCTCCTCGAAGAAAATATAACGGATGCCCTCTGCCTTAACCAGCGCCGCCAGCTTCACCAGATCCTGCCCGCGCGGCTCAGCGTCCGGCGACAGCCCCATTATGGCATGCTGTGACAGTCCATAATCACGCGCCAGATACGAGAATGCCTGATGAGATACGACAATCTCCTTGCCCGGCAGATTGCCCAGCTCTTCGGTGAACTTCAGATCCAGCGCGCTCAGGCGGTCCGCCAGCTTCTGGTAGCGCTCCTCATAGGCTTCAGTATGCGCAGGATCAACGGATTGAAGACTATCCTTGATATTCTTGGCCATCACAAGCGCCGACTTCGGGCTTACCCAGGTATGCGGGTCCGTGTGCAGGCTGTCGCCATGCCCGTCTGCTTCAGCCTCTTCACCTTCATGGCCGTGATCATGCCCATCGTCTTCATCGGTTGTAATTAGCTTCACTCCTTGGCTAACCTCTACAGCCTTGGTCTTACTGTCACCATCGAGGCTCTTGAGGAAATTGGGAACCCAACCCTCCAGCCCGGCTCCGTTATAGAGGAACAGCTGCGCCTTGGAGGTAGCGATGATATCCTGGCTGCGCGGGGTCCAGTCATGCGGCTCTACCCCTACAGGAAGCAGGTTGATAACATTGGCATCTTCGCCGCCGATTTCGGCAGTGAATTCATATATAGGATAAAAAGTAGTTATAACGTTCACTTTTCCTTCCACAATGCTTCCGTTGCTCTTCGGTCCGCATGCGGCCAGCGACAGCGTAAGCAACAGGACAGCGGCGAGCAGCAGCCCTTTTTGCAAGCTTTTTGTAACCATTTCTCTATCGACCCCTTAAATCGTAAAATTTACTATCAGAATTATAATAGTAATCGTTACGATAAGTCAACTCCGATCTGCATTTCGTAGTCTGCAAGCTGCCTTCTACCCGGTTATCTTGGAGCAAAAAGAAGCAATCCCCGCTGCCTGTGGCCTGCGGAGATTGCTGTACGGTCATTATGCGGATGCTCTTGGCATCCTTATTTCACAATCGCTCCGTTCGGCATGCTGTCCGGCACGGTAGCGATAGTCAGCTGCTCGCCCTTGGAAGCGGCCAGGATCATGCCCTGCGACAGTTCACCGCGCAGCTTCACCGGCTTCAGGTTCACAATGCAGATCACCTTGCGGCCCACCAGCTCCTCCGGTGTGTAGAACTTTGCAATGCCGGATACCACTTGGCGCTGCTCATAACCAAGATCCAGCTGCAGCTTCAGCAGCTTATCCGCTTTCTTCACCGGCTCGCAGGCGATGACCTGGGCTACACGCAGCTCCGCCTTGGCGAAATCGTCGATGCCGATTTCTTCCTTATGCTCCTCTTCCTCCGGATCGGCAGCCGCCGCCTCCGGAGTCACAGCAACCGCTGCCGGCGCCGCCTCTGCAGCGGCCGGCTTCCCGGCTCCCATCGCTTCGGCGATGTACGCTACTTCCTGCGCCACATCCAGGCGCGGGAAGATCGGGTCGCCCTTCACCAGCTTAGTACCTGCTGGAATCAGGCCAAAGGACCTGCCGCTCTCCCAGGTGGTCAGCTCGCCCGGCTGAATGCCCAGCTGCTCCCAAATCTTCGCCGGAGCGCCGGTCAGGAACGGCTGAAGCAGAATGGACGCGGTGCGCAGTCCCTCGACCAAATGTCTCATCACCGAAGCCAGCTCCCCGCTGCGGCTCTCGTCCTTGGCGAGTACCCAAGGCTGGGTCTCGTCAATGTATTTGTTCGTCCGGCTGATCAGCGCGCCGATGGCAGTCAGAGCTACGGAGAATTCCATCTTCTCCATCGCTTCTTCCACCTTGGCGTAAGTGCTCTGCACCATTGCCTCAAGCTCACCGTCAAATGCGGTAACCTGCCCCGCATAAGCCGGAAGCTCGCCGCCGAAGTATTTCTCCACCATCGCCCCCGTCCGGTTCAGCAGGTTACCAAGATCATTGGCCAGATCGTAGTTAATCCGGTCCACGAAGCTCTCCGGCGTGAAGGTTCCGTCCGAGCCGAAGGGAACCTCGCGCAGCAGATAATAGCGCAGGGCATCCAGACCGTAGCGGTCAATCAGCGTCACCGGATCAACCACATTGCCCTTGGATTTGGACATCTTGCCGTCCTTCATCAACAGCCAGCCATGTGCGAATACCTTCTTCGGCAGCGGTTCGCCGAGCGCCATCAGAATAATCGGCCAGTAGATCGTATGGAAGCGGACAATTTCCTTCCCGACGATGTGTACATCTGCAGGCCAGTACTTGTCATACAGGCTGCGGTCCTCCGAGCCATAGCCAAGGGCCGTAATGTAGTTAGTAAGGGCATCGATCCATACATAGACTACATGCTTCTCGTCGCCTTTTACCTTAACACCCCAGTCAAAAGTCGTACGGGATACAGCCAGATCCTCCAGACCCGGCTTGATGAAGTTGTTAATCATCTCGTTCTTACGGGATTCCGGCAGGATAAACTCCGGGTTCTCTTCGTAGAACTTCAGCAGGCGGTCAGCATACTTGCTCATGCGGAAGAAGTAGCTCTCCTCCTTGACCAGCTCCACCGGATGACCGCTGTCTGGACTTTTTCCTCCGGTAATCTTGCCGGCAGCATCTCGTTCAATATCCACCAGTTGGGTCTCGGTGTAGAAGGTCTCATCCGAAATACAGTACCAGCCTTCGTACTCCCCTTTGTAGATATCCCCCTTCTTCAGCAGGCGGTCAAAAATATCCGCAACCACCTTCTTATGGCGCTCCTCCGTGGTACGGATGAAATCATCATTCGAGATGTCCAGCTTCTTCCACAGATCCTTAATGCCGACTACAATCCCGTCCACGAACTCCTGAGGGGTCTTCCCGGCCTTCCCGGCCTTCTCTTCAATCTTCTGCCCATGCTCGTCCGTTCCGGTCAGATAGCGCACCTCATAGCCGCGCAGCCGCTTGTAGCGGGCCATCGCATCACCGGCTACCGTAGAATACGCATGCCCGATATGCAGCTTGTCGCTCGGATAATAGATCGGTGTTGTCAGATAAAAGGTTTTGTTCTCACTCATTACTTCATCATCCCTTCGTTATCCCTAATCGTCCATTTCACACAAAAAACTCCCGCCCCTCTATGGGGCGAGAGTAAACTCACGCGATACCACCCAACATTCCCCGGCTCCTCACAGAGCGCAGGCTTCGTCAGTTCCTTAACGGAACTGTCCATTAACGCTGGAACACGCCGTGCGCTTACGCAGGCCCCGGCTTCAGGCCTTCTGCTCGAACACAGTTCCTCCCGGACCATATTCAATCTGGCGTCCCATACCGGCTCCCAGCAGCCCCGGCTCTCTGTAATGGTGTCCACATCTACTTATCCGTTCCTCGGAATATCACTTATTATTCAAAATATACCCATCCCGGCGGCCTGTGTCAAGTCGTATGCAGCGGCTTGTCCCCGGATGGCTGCTCTTTGCGCGGCGGTACCGGGTCAAGACCTCCCGGATGGAAGGGATGACAGCGGGCGATCCGCCTGGCAGCGAGCCAAGAACCCTTCAGCGGCCCATGGACCTCAATCGCTTCCAGCGCGTAAGCCGAACAGGTCGGGTAGAAACGGCAGGTAGCGGGCTTGAGCGGTGAAATGAACTTGCGGTAGACCCGGATAGGAGCCTGTACCGTTCTTCGTAGGTTAGCCATATTCAGCGTCCCTCTTTGCTACGTGCGGCCCCTGCCGGCTCTTCTTCTCTTCCCTGCTCACAATCCTTGCAGTAGCCGAAGACCTCGAATTTATGCTTGACCACCCGGAACTGATCCGGCGGATCGGTTAGATTCATCGGGCAGAATTGAATCGGGTACGTCTTCATACACTGCAGACAAATCATATGGTGATGATGGTGATCCTGACTGCAGCTTGCCTTGAATTTGACGCCTTCTTCAAATACAATCTGCTCCAGTACCCCCAGCTCCTCCATAACGCGCAGGTTACGGTAGACTGTATCGAAGCTCAGCCCGCTATACTTGCGGCCCATATGCTCATATACATCCTTCGCAGACAAATATCCCGTATTCTCGCCGAATAATTTGGCAAGCGTCTTGCGCTGATCGGTGATTCGCAGCCCCTGCCCCGACATGGCTTCCAGGATTTGATCTGTCGACAGCATTCGCTCATCTCCCATAACATTAGATCGTTTGTGTTGCACTCTCTTTATAATGCCCCAAAAGCACTGCCCCGTCAATAAAAGTGCCCGTTGCCTGCCTGCATCCAAATACTTGCGGCAGAATACAAAACGGCAGCCGCCCCCTCAGGAGCGCTGCCGCTTGTATTGCAGAAGAAATTATTTTTTCGCCGGAAGCGGGGTGAAGACAAAGTTCACAGGCAGGTTACTGCCGGAGGCGACGGAGAACACAATCTCCACACGCCCTTCATATTCTCCGGTGCGGTAGATGACAGCATTCGTGTCTGAGGATAAGCCTAATACGCCCTTATTGGGCAGGTTCACCATTGTACCGTTTACGATCAACGGCCCCAGATAAGGACCCCCGCGCGGATTGAAGGTGATCAGCGTGTTTGCTGCAACACGATCCAATACGATTTTGTACAGTACCCCGAAGTTACCGGCGTTAGAAACATATGTTCCATTCATTGGATCCATGCCGTCCAGGTTTTTGTCCATTTTATTGTCGCCCAGAAGCAGCTTGCTTTGCGTGGTACCCACCAGATCGGTCACGTTCATGACGCGGGTAGAATCGGGGAAGGTTCCCCGGGTATGCACGCCGTCAATGTCAAGAATCGGCAGATAAGGCAGCTCGGCGACAGGATCTTTGCTCTGCTCCACCATAACTACATTATACTGAATCGGCAGATCACTGAACAGGTCTGCGCTCAGCGACATTACGTCTTTGGGCTTCATGGCGATTTTGTTCAGGTCTGTCATAATCGGAAGACTATGCCCAGGCTGCAGGGTAATTTGCGATTGGGCCAAGCCGGTAACCATGGAATTGAAGTATTTCTCCATCGATACTTTTCCAGTATATTCCGGTGAGGTCACCGGTCCGGCAATTCCTAAATATTGGATGTTAATAGTTGTCGGATACAGGTTGTTATTCGTTGCAATCACATAGAGCTTCTGTCTGGTAGCCATATTGTTCATATGATGCACCAGGAAGCGCGTATTGCCCACTGAACTCTCCCGGTACAGTACACCTTCCGTCTGAACGGTCTCCGGGCTGTTACTGCGGATCAGGGTGTAGCTTTCGGAAGACAGCGTATACGGCAGGTTAGGGAGCGCCGGAATCATCCCGCCGTCCATACTGATGATATCCCCCGGAATGGTGAACAGCTTCGTTACTTCATCCTGTGTATACAGTTGTTCATTGGTGATTGTAATCATCTTCTCAAAAGTACTGCTAAGACCGTGCTTGTCCGTAACCGTCAGCTGAATGGACAGCGGTCCCGGGGTGAAGTACGCCAGGGAACGATTGTTCCAGGTTGCGGTCAGCTCTTCATTCTCAGGATCATAGCTGGTATCGGTCAGGACTACCGGCTCACCCATTTTGTATTCTTCTTTATCTGTTGTGAATTGGGCTACTGGCGGCTGATTAGGCTGCAATACCTGAATGGTTACCGGATAAGGGTCACTCCACATGTTGTTGGCATCCCGTACCGAATACATAACCGTATAGAAGCCCGGCTGATCATAGATATTTTGCTTGTTGTCGCTCCAACGCTCTTCAACAATCGGCGTACCGTTCGGGGAAGAGCTGTAGGTAACATAATTCACAGTAGTCTCGCCGGCATAGATTTCTTTGGGCTGAACTGTGAAGGAGGCAGTCGGCTTCGTATTCAGCGTAAGAATAACCCGCTTCTGCACATTGTCCACGGTATAAGGAATATTAAGTGCAGAGGTAATGGACGTTAACGGAATCATGAAGGTGCCTTTGAACTGGTAAGCCGGTCCCTTCATAGTGAACTTGGTACCATTGACGGTATAGATTTTGCTGTCGGTCTTGAACCGCATAATGCTGGTACCCTTGGTCACAATGACCTCTTTGGTTTTGGCGTCATAGGTAAAGGCAACGCCGACCATTTCCACCATTGCGCGGATCGATACGTAGGAGACGCCGTTCTTGACTGCCATCGGCTGATTGGCGGTGTAAGGCGTTCCGTTTCTGAACATCTTGTTGCTGTTCATCATCAGAATAAGCTGGCCTGCCCCTGCAGCAGAGGTAGTAGTCATGCTTGGGGTTACAGGCGTATCCGTTAACGGAGTAGCCGTAGGCACAACGGCATCAGTCGGCACAGTACCGTCCACAGGAGCAGCTGTTGCGCCTGGAACCTCAGTAGCAGCCGGAGCTGGAGTCTCTGTTATTGCTGGAATGCCTTGAACCGGTGATGCTGTAGGAACAGGTGTTGGTGTGGGTACCACTGTACCTGCAGGCGGTTCAGTCATTAACGGAGGCAACGGGTCTGTTGACTCAGGCTGAAGCTGTGTTTCAGAAGTATCCACCGCTGCGGCAACATGGCCTGTTACGGTTTGTGTGCTGACTGGAGCTGCAAAAGCCGGAACGGCTGCTGCTAATTGTGATACAGCTAATACTGTTACCAAGAACATTTTCCTAAAATTCATTGTACGACTCCTTCTGCTCCCATTGTAGTGTATAAGGCAGTATATTTAATGCTTTCTGTCCACCTTATAATCCCCGCAAAAACGCAACCGCCCTCTTCAGGACGTCAGCATATTTTGCCACGTTCATTTTACAAAACATAGTATTAGACGCAAGCAACGGAGAAAAGTTTCATTCTGTGTAAAGAAAGATCTATATAAATCCAATTAGCTCCATTATTAATGGGGTGCCCCCACCTGTCACCAGAAGAGTATAATAGTAGCAGACTTCATGTGAAAGGAGTATTTAAGCTGAAATGAATCCATCTGAAGGGTTATACAAACTTATCGACGCCCGCTGTGTTAATCCGGCTGGATCTGAATCTGAAATACATAAGTCAGACAGGCATACCCTCCTCATAGGAATTAAAGGCAGCGGCGAAGTTGAAGCTAAAGGCTATTGCTCTGAATTTGGTTCTTGCGATGTACTGCTGCTGCTCCCTGATACACCGTGGCGCTTGTTAGTGAAGGAGAAGCACTCTCTGGAATACTGCTGTTTTACCTTTGATGTATATACTATGGACGGACAGCATACGCTTCAGCGCGGAGAGCTGGAGGCCGATATTTTCCCGCCTGCCCTTTGGTCTGAAGCGTTAGCTAAGACTGACCTGATCTGCTCTTGCTGGCAGGGCAGCAGCTGGGACAGAATGGAGTCATCTATCCGTTTCCAGGAATTGCTGCTTCAGTTATGGAGACCAGACAGTCCGGAGACTAAGCATCGCACTCCCTCAACTGCAATAATTGACCAGTCCAAAGCCTATATAGACAGTCATTTCGGGCAGCCCATGACCAGAGAAAAGCTTGCCGAAATGACAGGAATGAGCGTCGCCCATTATTCCCGGCTGTTCAAAAAACAGGTGGGCCGGAGCCCGATGGAATATCTGAATTCTGTCCGCATTCGTCATGCGGGTGATTTGTTGCTCCGCTCTGAAATGACGCTCCGTGACACAGCGCACCATGTAGGCTATCAGGATGAGTTCTATTTCAGCCGTAAATTCAAATCAGCCATTGGTATTTCACCATCTGTATATGTTAAAAAACACCGTATGTCCACTCGTATTGCCTCCATGGCCCATCCCTACACCTCTCATTTGCTGGCATTAGGTTTAACGCCTTATGCGGCATTGATTAATAATTCACGCGGATCTGCCTATAGCTTGAATAACGTTATCAGCTTGGGGGATGATCAGCCCGACCTCGGCAGACTGGCAAATGCCCGGCCGGAGCTGATTATCAGCTTCGAACATTCAGATTATGCGGAACCGGACAAAGCAGGCTTGTTCCCCCATATTGCCCCAACGTGTACCGTGCCATTTGAAGGGGATTGGCGTGAGCATCTCCGGATAATTGCGAGAGCGGTGAACCGTCTGGAGATCGCCCGGCAGTGGCTTGAGGCGTACGAAGAGCTGGCTGAGAGTCTTCGGCTCAGTGTCAGAGAAAAGCTGGAGGACGAAAAAGTTGCTGTGGCGCAATATGAGAACGGGTGCTTCCGCCTGTTCGGCAACCGTAACTTGGGTACCGTGCTGTATAAAGATCTGCAGCTTGAGAGACCCCGGCAATTACTGAATGTAGAGCATTCCATTCTTCTTACTCCAGATCAGCTTTCGGAATGCAGCATTGACCATCTGATTCTGTTTACATCGGGTAACTCCGCACAGCGTGATTTGATCCATCGTTCGCTAGCTTCACAAGAAGCATGGAGGGAGTTAAATGCCGTACGAAAAGGAAACGTCTACGAGGCCGCTGATTCAAGTCTCTATTCCTGTTACACCTCGATGGCCCATGATTTATTTCTGCGCCGTTCAAGCGATTTGCTCCTGAGCCATATGTCCAGGCGATGAGCATTTTTGTCCATGGCACCCACCTATGCCACTCCTTATAATTAAATTGTGATAATGATTATCAAAATCAATTACGAAAGGTGTGTGGCTTGTGTTTCCTTATACTCGAAAATTCAAACACAAATTTAGCCGTGGAGTCATCGGCCTGCTTGGAGTAATAATGCTGGGGCTAGTCGTTGGATGCAGCAACAGCGGGAATAATGGAGGTTCGGCGGTTGCCGGCTCCACTTCTCCAGTACCTGCCAAGACGGCTGAAAATACGGATACCCGTATCATCTCAACCATTAAAGGAGATATAGAAATTCCGGCACATCCGAAAAAGGTTGCGGGCATGCTTTATGTTTTTGCTGACCATCTGCTGGCACTTGGAATTGAACCTCATGCAATGGTTACATACAACGATCTGGGATTCCCCCAATACCTGTCAGACCAAATGAAGGATACTATCGTTATTGGCTCAGGAGAAGCACCTAACTTGGAAGCACTGCTCGAAGCGGAGCCGGATCTCATTCTTGCTTCTAAGACACTGAACGAAGCGAACTATGAGCAGCTATCAAGGATTGCGCCAACGATACTTTTCGACAATGAAAATGAAGATGATTGGACCCGATTCCGGCAAACGGCAGAAATCTTCGGAAAAGAAACTGTGGCTGATCAGGTCCACGCCGATTATGAATCAAAGATAGCTGCGGTAAGGAACGAATTGGCTGCCACTGCTGCCACTGAGACTGTCGCCTATATGCGAATACAGGACAAGCAATTGCAGCTGATTCAACCGGGAGATAATTTTACGCTCTTCGGCCCTCTGGGACTAACCCCCGCTTCCACAGAAGGTATAGATTTCAAGGACTCATGGAATGTAGCCATCTCCGAAGAAGTACTTCCCGAGCTGAATCCTGACCGTATGTTCATCATTCTTCGCCCAGGTGACAGTAACCAGACGGCTCTGGATAATATTATGAGTACTTCAATCTGGGCCAACCTTACAGCTGTCAAGAACAAACATGTGTATATCGGTGATGCAAATCTGTGGTTTGCCGGCTATGGCCCAATCGGACTAAGCAAGGTTATCGATGAAATCTCGAATGCCTACCTGCCGGAATCGTGAGGGACGAGCCATGACTCCCACTCCTGACAGCCTGCTCATACGAACGATACGCGACAGAAGAACCATACAGGAATTTAATGGAATGCCCATTGCCCGGAGCACACTGCTCAACTTGCTGGACAATGCGGTATGGGCACCTTTTCATTCCAAAAAAGAGCCTTGGCGATTCATCCTGTTCACAGGGGAGGGCCGGACAATATTTGCCGACGCTGTTCTGAAGACACGCCCGGAAGCATTCGTTCAACAATTCGGTGCACAGATACATGATACGTATTGCAGGCGGATTCCGGTCCACCTCATCGTGATAATGCATAGCGCCCTTCCTCCAAAAGCCTGGGAGGAGGCCCTGGCAGCAACTGCCGCTCTGATTCAGAACATTCAGCTGCTGGCCTGGGAACAAGGAATCGGCGTGGTATGGAAGACCACTGCTTTTAATGAAGATTCCTCATTTCGGTCAGCAGCAGGTGTAACTCCTAACGAGAAAATCGTTGGCACCTTGCATATGGGATATTTCGATCCCGAAGACAAGCCTGCTCCAAAACCGCGTACTGCTGCTGTAGACTTGCTGACAGTTATAGAAGGCAACCATTCGGATAATTGTTGACAAGAGATCGTAGCCGGTTCCTGCTTTAAAAAAACAGAGGGCTGTCCCGCAAGGCCATTTCACGGCTTTGCGGGACAGCCCTAATTACTGGAAAAGCAGACTTACTGTGCTTCAGCCGTCCTGAATTTGCTGCGGTATTCCTTGGGGGTCATTCCCGTCTGCTTCAAGAACACCTTGGTGAAATAACGGCGTTCCTGATAACCGACGCCCGAGCTGATGGCCGTGATGCTCTTATCACTGCTGGCGAGCATGAATTTGGCAGCATCAATCCGCTGCTGGGTGACATATTCCACGAAGGTCACCCCGAAGCGGTTCTTGAACAGGAGGCAGAAATAACTGCTGCTGATGCCAATCGTATTCGCCACCTCATCAATGCCGAGATCCGCATGAAGGCGCTCCGTAATGAACTGTGCGGCCTGGTTCATCAGCTGCTCCGCTGTTTTTTTGGCAGGCTCATCAGCCACAGGCACTTCCTGAAACAACGGGATGCTGTTGTACAACTTATCCTTATACTGCCTGCTGCGAATCCGCGAACCGATCTCCCGCACCTTGTCGCCAAGCTCCCCGTAATGAATCGGCTTGCAGATATACTCCTTCACACCCAGCCGTATGGCTTCACGCGCATAATCGAATTCCTGGTAGCCGCTGAGCAGCAGCACCTCACTCGTAAGCCCCATCTCCCGCAGCTTGCCGATGAATGTCAGCCCATCCATGACCGGCATCCGGATATCACAGAGCACCAGATCGGGCGGACAGTCCTCGGCTATGCGCAGCGCCTCCATCCCGCTGCGGGCCATCCCCGCAACCTCCATCCCCATGTCCTGCCAGGGCAGCACAGTGTTGAGATTGCTCAGAATAGGCGCTTCATCGTCAACCAATAATACTTTTAGCATAATGGCCTTCCCCCTGCCCGTATTTCGGAATGACGCACTGGATGATCGTTCCTTCCCCAGGACTTGCACATATGAAAATCCCATATCTGTCGCCGTATTCGATCCGTATCCGGTCCGCAACACTTCGTACCCCTAGCCCTCGCCGCTCCAGATGAATGCCCTGCCCAGGCTTGCTTTCCGGCTGCTGCTCTGCCGCGTCATTTACCATGTATTGAAACATCGATAGCTGAGACGGGGTCATCCCGATTCCGTTATCCTGTATCCGCAGCACCAGATTGCCTTGGGTCTCCCACACCTTGACACTCACGAGACCCTTATACCCGATCCCCTCAAAACCATGCTGAATACTGTTCTCCACCAGCGGCTGGAGCGTAAGCTTCAGAATCCCGCAGCCCATCAGCTCTGGCGGAATTTCAAGCTCATAATCGAACAGATCCTCGAACCGGAACTTCTGGATATCCAGATAATTGCGCAGATGTTTAACTTCTTCCTCCAGTGTAATCTCATCCCTGTCCTGAATGCTGATCCGCAGAATACTCGCCAGCCGGTAGACCATCTCACTGACCTTGCGGCCTTCATTCTGCACAGCCAGCACATTGATCGATTCCAGGGTATTGAACAGAAAATGCGGCTTGATCTGGGCCTGCAGCACACGCATTTCCGCCTGATTCTTGCGCTGCTGCTCCACATGAACCCGGCTGAACAATGTATTGATTTTGTCCATCAGATCATTGAAGCCTCTGGCCAGCAGCGTCATCTCGTCGTTGCCCTTCTCCTCAACACGGGTAGTAAGATCACCGTCCTCCACCCGGCGCATGAAGCGCACGATCACAGCAATCCCGCCTGTAATCCGGTTCATGAAGAACAGATTGAAGATGACAGCACCCAGGAGGCACAGGAACATCACTACGACGAACCAGCGGGCGAACACCGTCACCTCATGAGACAAAGTATCCCAAGAAGTGATGGAGACCAGACTCCAGGGATACTCCTTGAGATGGTAGACTGACAGAATGCTTTTCTCTCCGCCGAACTGCGTCTTGAAGCTCTGAAAGCCGGGCTTAAACGTAATCTCCTTCGTGGTGAAGCCGCGGAAATCCTGCCCGTCCAGCTGCCTGTCCGGGTCCAGCAGAATCATCCCGTCATCGTTAACCAGCATGAAAGACACCTTCTGGTCGGTGCCGCCAATCTTAAGATTGCGAAAAATCGACTCGAACTCCCAGTTCTTGATCTGCACCACCAGAATGCCGATATTCTGAAAGAAGCTAAGCTCCTTAATCAGCCGGATTTGCGTAAATACAGCCTCCGTCCCGGTCAGCTCAGGGTACTCATGCGGGGCCAGCCATTTCGGAACCCCGTTCAGCTTCATGACCTCCTGGTACAGCTCGCTGCCTTTGAACTTATCATAGGGCAGGGTGCGGAAGTTCTCCTTGTTGAAGACCGACACGATCTCCGAGCTCCCTTTTCCGTTGAAATTATACAGGAAAGCATAGCTGATTGACGGATGATTATAGAGCAGACTGCGGAAATTGCGCTGGCTGGCATTCAGGCTGAGCTGCTCGGCATCGGTTAAATCCTGCTTGGAGGGATCATCCGCACTGAGCGCCATATGAAAGACCGAGGTGGCAATTCCGTTGTCAGTCACATTGTCCATATCCTTGAACACATTAGAAATGCTGTAGCTGATCGCTTTGAGCGAATATTCGGACTGCTGGCTGTATTTCTTCTCAATGGAATTATAAGTCACGAAGAACATAATCATGCCAAGAATGAACAGCGGAATGATAATCAGGCCTAAGAATGCCGTAAACAATTTGTAGCGCAGATTCATCGGCTGTTGCTCCTGACATGATTGATATTATCCTTTTACACTGCCTGCGGTGACGCCTTCAATAATCTTCTCTTGCAGAACCGCATAAATCACTATAACCGGAACCACACTGTAGACAATCCCCGCCGACATCTGTGCGTAATTCATCTGATACTGATCGCGGAACTGGACCATCCCCACCGGGAGCGTACGCAGCTCGTCATTGGAGAGAAAATAGTTGGCCAGCAGGAACTCATTCCAATTTCCCAGGAAATTAACAATGAATACAGTAACCATCGCCGGAACTGTCAAAGGTACAATAATTCTAGCAAATATACCCGGGGCCTTCAAGCCATCCATGACCGCCGCTTCTTCAATTTCACTGGGCAGCGAACGCATGAAGGCCGCCAGAATAATGATCGTGAACGGAATCGCGTTGGCAATGTAAGGAATAATGAGCGCCCAGTGGGTATTGAGAATATGCAGCTTGCGGACAATCGTGTAGATGGGCAGCATCAGCGCATTGTTCGGAATCAGCATTCCGATCAGGACCAGCGAAAAGAGGATGCCGTTCCACTTCCCCTGACGCATCCGCGTGACCGCGAAGGCGAACATAGACGCCAGCAGAATAGACACCACAGAGGCCAGAACCGAAATATATAAGCTGTTGAAAAAATAAGTGCTGATCTTGGCATTCACCCACGCTTCCACATAGTTGGACCATTCGAAGCTCTTCGGAATGCCGAAGGGGTTGAGGGCAATCGCATTATTATCCTTCTTCACCGAAGAGAAAAGGACAAAGAGGAACGGAAACAGCACAATCACCAGATACCCCAGCAGGGCGATGTGCGGCAGACTTTTTTTCAGCGCGCGCGGCATCAGTATTCAATCCTTTCCGTACGGCGGGCAAACACCAGCTGGTAGAGGGCGGTTACCACGAGTGTGAACAAGAAGATCAGAACAGCGATCGTATTGCCGTACCCGTATTTGAAGTTGGTAATCGCATACTTAATCATATAGGTGGCCATTACCTCGGTTGAACCCGCAGGACCGCCCTTGGTCATAACAATGACGATATCGGCAGCCTTCATCGCTCCGGCAATGGAGAGCATAATTACCACCGAGATGATCGGTACGATCAGCGGCAGAGTGATGCGTGTAGCCCGCTGGAACCCTGTAGCGCCATCGATGGCCGCTGCTTCATCCAGCTCACCGGGAATGGAGAGAATCGCCGCCAGTACCATTACAATGTAGAATCCGGTCCACTGCCAGGCGTTCGTAATCAGAATTGACAGCATGGCGAAGCGCTCATCCGACAGCCAGTAGACCGGCTCAATGCCGACAAGGCCAAGCACTTTGTTGAACAAGCCAATATTCGGCTCATAGATGAAGCCCCAGAGAATCCCGATAACCGCTGTAGACATAATGGATGGCATGAATACCGCCGTCTTGTACAGCCCCTTCAGCTTCTTCACATTCGCAATCAGTAAGGAGAAGAACACAATCAGCGGCACCTGTATGCCTACGGAGAAGAGAATGAACCACCCGTTATTTTTCACAGAAATCCAGAAGCGTTCATCTCCCAGCGCTTTCTTGAAGTTGTCCACTCCGGCATATTTGACCGTCTCGGATACACCGTTCCAGCTAGTGAAGCTATAGTAGATTGAGCTGAAGATGGGATAGATGAAGAACATTACGAACAGCACCAGTGCCGGAATAACGAACAGAATGAACACCAGAGGATTTCTCAGTGCCTTATTCATAGCTACCTCCATATTGCTTTCTTTTGAAAAATGCACCCTGGAGCAAGCACCAGGGCACATACAGTTCACCGTCTCTTATTCCACCGCTGCATTAGCCTCTTCCTGTATCTTCTGAAGCGCTTCGCCCATCTTCTCAGGAGTCGTCTGCCCGCCGATCAGGCTCTGAATCTGGATATTACTGATTTCAGTGGTGACATCCGCCTGCACCAGCGAATCAAAGGCCGGGAAGGACGACTGGGAGCTATTCAATACAGCGACAATCTCACTCATCAGATCATCCGTAATGTTCTTGTTCAGCACAGCCTGATCGATCTTCATGGCAGGCAGGACTCCGTCCTCTACCAGACCGCGCAGTTGCATCTCTTCATTGAACATATTCTTAATGAAGGATTTCACTGCTGCAAGCTGCCGCTCATCTTCACCCGCCGAAGCGGAGAAGCCATAACCGTTGTTCACATCGCGCATAAGCGCCGTCTGATCCCCCACTCCGCCTTCAACCGCAGGAATATTGAAGAAGCCGACCTTGCCGATTAGACCTTCGCCGGATTGGCCGGCTTTGAACACGGAAGACTTCCAGGTCCCGTCATACATCAGGATGGCTTCACCGCTGGTGAACTGGGTCGTATATTCAGCATATTCGAAGCCCAGCTCTCCCTTCTTGAAGTAGCCTTTATCCACCCATTCCTTATATTTCGCCAAGCCCTTGATAACGTTCGGATCATTCCACTTCGCTTCACCGGTAGCGAACTTCGCGGTCACATCCGGTCCGGCATAACGGGACCAGAGATGGTTGGCCAGCATCAGCGGTACCCAGCCTGCTTTGGAGGCACCGGCCATCGGCACTTTACCATCCGCTTTAATATCGGCCAGCTGCTGCTCCAGTTCAGCGAAGGTTGTCGGAGCCTTCCAGCCCTTGCTGGTATAGTATTCTTTATTATAGAAGAAGCCTTCTCCGGAGCCGCCGATCGGCAGACCGTAAATCTTACCTTCATAGGTGAACGGGTCCAGATTAGAGAACTTGTCTTTGATGCCTAATTCATCAAGGATCGGGGTCAGGTCCAGCAGCTTGCCTTCTTTGGCATAGATCTTGGAGTCCGGGCTACCGAACAGGTCGAAGATCTCCGGAGGGTTACCGGCCGCCATTTCACCGCGCAGCTTCTCCTTACGGTTCACATCCGAATCTACTCCATCAAGCTTGAAGGTCAGTCCAGGCACATCCGCCTGCACCTTGCCCACCACATCCTCCAGAATAGCCAGTCGTTTCTGTTTGTCCGCTCCAACCTGGGTATGACGGATCGTCATTTCAAAAGGCTCAGCATTAGCCGGTTCTTCCGTTGCGGCAGCATTGGTAGCAGCAGCTTCATTCGTTGCAGCAGGCTCTTTGGTGGCAGCAGCATTGTTATTCTTGTTGCCTCCACAGCCAGCCAGCAGCGCCGAGCTAACGAACATCAGGGACAACAGCAGTGTTAGACTTTTTCTCATTACGGGTGACCCTCCCTATTTCATGATTTCCCTTACAACTCTAATTATAGAAAATCACATTTGTAATCGTAAGGTTAAGATTTATCTTCAATAGGGATAAAATCCTCTAATGGAAGCGGATTCAGTTAGGTTTCCTGACATAGAAAAAAAGCGAAACTCCTCAGAATAGAAGCTCCGCTTTCGAAATTATTATATGCAATTAGACCAATGCGGTCTGCATACGACCCTCTTCAATCAGCCGGTACGCACGCTGCACTTCTTCATCGGAAGGTGACTCTACCCCTTCAAGCTCATAGGGACGGCCAAGCTCCTTCCATTTGTAGATGCCCATTACGTGATAAGGCAGGATTTCGAACTTCTCAACTCCATTAAGTGTGCCAATGAACCGTCCAAGATTCTGTAAATCCTCTTCCTTGTTGTGAATGCCTGGAACATAGACATGGCGAATCCACATTTTACGGTTATTATCGGATAACCAGCGGGCCAGCTTCAAGGTACGGTCGTTGGACTTACCGGTCAGCTTGATATGCGCTTCATCATCAATATGCTTCAGATCCAAGAGTACCAGGTCGGTAACATCCAGCAGGTCGCTGATTTTCGATCCATCATTATAGCCGTTGGTATCAAGCGTGGTATGCAGATTCCAGCGTTTCTTCACCTCGGTGAACAGTTGCTTCACGAAATGCGCCTGGAGGGTTGGTTCACCGCCGGATACGGTCAGGCCGCCGCCGGACGTTTTATAATAATTCAGGTAAGGCTCAATTTCCGCCAGTACTTCCTCGACGGTCATTTCCTTGCCTTCATTGAGTTCCCATGTATCCGGGTTGTGGCAGTATTGACACTTGAGCAGGCAGCCCTGCATAAAAAGCACGAAGCGGATACCCGGGCCATCCACCGTTCCAAACGTCTCCAAAGAGTGGATATGTCCTTTAAGCATGAGATGTCATCCTTTCGAAAAAAAACTTAAAATTTTAACCACTTTCAGACAAGAGTGTACCGCCCTCTTGCAAGGGCGGCAGCTCTTTGATTGGTTTCAGTTCTTGTAGAACAAGAATGCTTCTTACATGGAATCGTGGAATGTACGGTTGATAACATCCATCTGTTGTTCACGGGTCAGCTTGATGAAGTTAACAGCATAGCCGGATACGCGAATGGTCAACTGTGGATAGTTCTCTGGGTGATCCATAGCGTCAAGCAGCTGCTCACGGTTAAATACGTTAACGTTCAAGTGCTGAGCGTTATTGTGGAAATATCCGTCCATCATGAAGACCAGGTTGGACTTACGGGAATCTTCGTCTTTACCTAGCGCCTTAGGAACGATGGAGAAGGTATTCGAGATACCATCCTGTGCATCGGAGTAAGGAAGTTTGGCAACAGAGTTCAGGGATGCCAGGGCGCCCTTCTTGTCGCGTCCGTGCATTGGGTTAGCACCAGGAGCGAATGGTTCGCCTTTTTTACGTCCGTCAGGAGTAGTACCAGTCTTTTTACCATAGACAACGTTCGAAGTGATAGTCAGTACCGATTGAGTCGGTACAGCATCACGATACGTTTTGTTTTTGCGGATCATCGACATGAAGGTTTCAACCAGCTCAACAGCAATGCCGTCAACAGCGTCGTCGTTGTTACCGTAGCAAGGGAATTCACCCTCAGTTTCAAAGTCGATAGCAATACCTTCTTCGTTGCGGATTGGCTTAACCTTAGCGTATTTGATTGCGCTCAGGGAGTCAGCAGCAACGGACAGTCCGGCAATACCGCAAGCCATAGTACGCAGAATGTCGCGGTCATGCAGCGCCATTTCGATACGTTCGTAGGAATATTTGTCATGCATATAGTGAATGATGTTCAGCGTATTGACATAAGTCTTAGCCAGCCATTCCATCATTGGTTTGAAGCGTTTCATTACTTCATCATAATCCAGGTATTCAGAAGTGATCGCAGGATATTCAGGACCTACCTGAGCACCGGATTTCTCATCTTTACCGCCATTGATCGCATACAGCAGAGCCTTAGCCAGGTTGGCACGGGCACCGAAGAACTGCATTTGCTTACCGATACGCATTGGGGATACGCAGCAGGCAATTGCATAATCTTCACCCCAGTATGGACGCATTACATCATCGTTCTCATATTGAATAGCGCTGGTCTCAATAGATACCTTAGCACAATATTTCTTAAAGCCTTCAGGAAGCTTCTCGGACCACAGTACAGTCAGGTTTGGTTCTGGAGCCGGTCCCAGATTGTACAGGGTATGCAGGAAGCGGAAGCTGTTCTTGGTTACGCGGGTTGTACCATCTTCAGCCATACCACCGATGGATTCTGTAACCCAAGTTGGGTCGCCGGAGAACAGGTCGTTATAGTCAGGCGTACGCAGGAATTTCACGATACGCAGCTTCATTACGAAATGGTCAACGATTTCTTGAGCTTGCTCTTCTGTCAGAGTACCTTCTTCAAAGTCACGTTGAACATAGATGTCGAGGAAGGAAGATACGCGTCCAAGGGACATAGCCGCACCATTCTGTTCTTTAACAGCTGCCAGATAACCGAAGTATACCCATTGTGTAGCTTCTTTGAAGTTCGTAGCCGGTTTGGAAATATCCATACCATGAGCTGCAGCCATTTGTTTCAGTTCGCCCAGAGCACGCATTTGCTCGGACAGCTCTTCACGCAGACGGATAACATCTTCTGTCATGGAGTCAACTTCAAGCTCAGCCAGTTGCTGCTTCTTGTCTTTAATCAGGAAATCAATACCATACAGAGCAATACGGCGATAGTCGCCGATGATACGTCCGCGGCCATAAGCATCAGGAAGGCCTGTGATTACGCCGGATTTACGCACAGCTCTCATATCTGGTGTATATGCATCAAATACGCCTTGGTTATGCGTTTTGCGGATGTTCGTGAACATGTCAACGATATTCTGCGGAAGCTCGAAGCCGTATGCCTTAGTAGCATCGATCATCATCTTGATACCGCCGAACGGCTGAATGGAACGTCTGAAAGGAGCGTCAGTCTGAACGCCGACAATCTGTTCCTTATCCTTGTCAATGTAGCCAGGAGCGTGGGAAGTGATGGTGGAGACAGTATCGAGGGATACATCCCATACGCCGCCTCTTTCTCTTTCTTCCTTGCTCAGCTGGGAGATAATCTTCCACAGTTCAGTTGTATTGCTGGTAGGTCCAACCAGGAAATCTTCAGTTCCTTCATAAGGCTTGATGTTCTTTGCAATAAAGTTGTTAACGTCAACTTTCTTGGCCCAGACACCTTTTGTGAAATTTCTCCAACCCGATTTTGCTTCTAATACTTCTTTTTCAATCACCGACATGCTAAATCCCTCCATTTATATTTATTATATTTGTAGAGATCGCGGGCTTGAAGGTTAATCCCGTGTCTCGTGATCCCGAGGCTAATAGTTGTTATAAAATTCACAATCACATCTTCATAACGGGGATCGTTGTCTATATAAACATTTTAGTTTATTTTCTGAAAAAGGACTGTGACAAATATCACTCTTTCGGTGATATTTGTCACTTCCATCCAGTCCCATATTAACCTTTAACCTTATTCTTTGCCAGGCAACCGTTAATTAGTTATCGAATTTTCCGTAGAATGCGTTGCGGTATACATCAGCAAGCTCGGATACCAGCGGCATTTTAGGATTGGCAGTAGTACATTGGTCTTCAAATGCACGGTCAGCCAGATAGTCTACACGGGATTCGAAGTCCTTAGGATCGAAACCAAGAGCCGAGAAGGATTCTTCGATACCGAGTTTTTTGTTCATGTCGCGGATTGCATTGATCAGGCTGGTTACGCCTTCTTCGGTAGTGCGTGCAGGCAATCCCAGAATACGGGCGATTTCTGCGTACCGTTCGTCAGCTACAAAGTGCGAATATTTAGGGAACGAAGCGAACTTCGTAGGTTTCTTGGCATTGTAACGGATAACATGCGGCATCAGGATCGCATTGGTACGGCCGTGTGCGGTGTGATACTGTCCGCCCCATTTGTGTGCCAAGCTGTGGTTAATCCCCAGGAATGCGTTGGCAAAGGCCATACCGGCAAGCGTCGAAGCATTGTGCATTTTCTCACGGGCCAGCTTGTCACCTTGCAGTGCGGATTTCTCCAGCCACTGGAACACCAGTTGGATGGCTTTGATTGCCAGACCATCGGTATAGTCACTGGCCATTACAGATACATAAGCTTCGATAGCATGTGTCAATACGTCCATTCCTGTATCGGCAACTGCAGTCTTAGGCAAGCTGTAGACAAACTCAGGGTCAATAATTGCTACGTCTGGAGTCAGCTCATAGTCAGCGAGCGGATACTTGGTATTATTGCCTGTTGTCTTGTCTGTGATAACTGCGAACGATGTTACTTCAGAACCTGTACCCGAAGTGGTTGGAATGGCAACGAATTTCGCTTTGTTGCCGAGCTTAGGGAATTTGTATACCCGTTTGCGGATATCCATGAACTTCTGTTTCAGGCCGTTGAAGTCTGCATCCGGATGTTCGTAGAACAGCCACATGCCCTTGGCAGCATCCATTGGGGAACCACCGCCGAGTGCGATGATGCAGTCCGGCTGGAATCTGTTCATCATAGCTGTACCTTTTTCTACAGTAGTAGTCGATGGATCCGGTTCAACTTCCGAGAACACTTCGATCGCTACAGGAGTCTGGCGCTGACGCAGATAGTGCTCAACTCTTTCAACATACCCCAGTTTAACCATTACAGGGTCAGTGATGATAGCAACGCGTGTGATGTCAGGCATTTTGGCCAGGTACTGAGTGGCTCCCTTTTCGAAGTAAATCTTGTCAGGTACTTTAAACCATTGCATATTCACGGTACGACGATTCACCCTTTTCACGTTGATCAGATTGATTGCAGTGACGTTCTGCGATACCGAGTTGCGTCCGTAAGATCCGCAGCCCAGTGTCAATGAAGGGATATTAGTGTTGTAAATGTCGCCGATTGCGCCGTGAGTCGATGGCGAGTTGACGAGAATACGTCCGGTCTGCAGACGGTTGGAGAACTTCATGATTACTTCTTCGTTGTTGGAATGGATAGCCGAGCTGTGGCCCATGCCGCCAAATTCAACGATTTGAGCTGCGCGTTCGATACCCTGGTCAGCATTCTTCACCTTGTAGCAAGCCAGAACCGGGCTCAGCTTCTCAGCGGACAATGGATATTTAGTACCTACACCTTCAAGCTCAGCTACCAGGATCTTCGTTCCGGCAGGAACCTGAATGCCGCACATTTCAGCGATCTTCACAGCGGATTGGCCAACGATAGCCGGGTTAACTGCACATTTCTCTACGTTCATTGCGCCGCTGGTCAGCTTAGCTGCTTCTTCTTTGTTCACAAAGTAACAGCCGTTTGCAATCATTTTCTTTTTCACTTGATCGAAGATGGCTTCTTCAATGATAACTGCCTGCTCGGAAGCACAGATCATACCATTATCAAAAGTCTTCGACAGGATAAGGTCTGTTACAGCCTGATCAATATCAGCACTCTTCTCGATGAAAGCAGGCACGTTACCAGGACCTACGCCGAGTGCCGGTTTGCCGCAGCTGTAAGCTGCCTTGACCATTGCCGATCCGCCGGTTGCCAGAATCAGTGCAACGTCCGGATTGTTCATCAGTGCGTTTGTTTTGTCCATCGTAGGAAGCTCAATCCATTGGATGAAGTTCTCAGGTGCGCCTGCTGCTACGCCTGCATCATGCAGAATTTTGGCTGCTGCCGCACTGCACTCTTGCGCTGACGGGTGGAAACCGAATATAATAGGGTTACGTGTCTTAGCGGAAATCAAAGCTTTAAACATCGTGGTGGATGTTGGATTGGTTACCGGTGTGATACCCATAATGATTCCGACTGGTTCAGCAATCTTCTGGAAGCTGTCATAAGCGTTATCCTCAATAACGCCTACAGTCTTGTCGTACTTAATACCGTGCCAGATATATTCAGTGGAGAAGATGTTCTTTGTAATTTTGTCTTCGTATACTCCGCGTCCTGTTTCTTCAACAGCCAGTTTTGCCAGGTACATATGCTTGTCGAGTCCGGCCAGCGCCATTGCATGAACGATTGTGTTTGTCTGCTCTTGATCCAGGCCCATGAACGCTTCGTGGGCTTTCTTTGCTTTATCCACCAAAACCTGAATATACTCTTCAGCGGTGGTTTGTTTCACTTGGGCGGCGACTTCGTTTTTAACTGCCATCTCCCTCGTCCTCCTGTCAATTTTTAGGTTGTTTCTTTCTATACATTTATCTTAGCACATCCTTTTCACCTTGTATAGTGAAATCTTTCACAAAGTATAAAGTTTTTTTTGAGTTGTTTTCAAAGCGCTTTCATTCGATCATATACTAGTGTTTTTACCATATTATATGTAATATTTAATTGAAATTTGTCTATTCTGCGAACGCAATACGATAGTCTGCAGCGTTGATAGCCCATCTTGCCTTGCAATGCCGGTTGGGCTTCGGGAATTTTGCTCATGAATGCCAAGCCATCACTTCGGTTCATCCGTCGCTCTTCTAGAGACTCACTCTGACGGTGAATATAAATATAAATTTCTGCCAAGTGGAAACGGCTTTGCCGTCCTTTTAAAGGACGGTACCGTTTCAGCGAGAAATAGAAGGATAATTTATCGTGTGCAACCTATAAATTCTTATATTTTTATAAAAAAAGAGACAGCATCTCTGCTGTCCCCCCCTTATTCATCTCTTCCCCTAAGTCTAGAAAGAGACGTCCCAGGCTACTCCACCTTAATGGTATCGAAAAATTTCTTCTGTACGGTTGCGGCTGCTGCATCAAGCTGGGCCTTGGAGTCCGTGCCTTCCTTGGCGAACAGCTCCTGAATGACATTGGACATGGTTGCATAGTAGTCCTGGGTATTGTACTGCGCCTCAGGTTTGCCGTCGAGTAGAGCCATAATATCTGTATTGTATTGATATACAATATCAGAGTATTTGTCATACACTGCTTTGGTCTTCTTGCCGAAGTCGGAATCGGCAGCATAGTAATCAAGAAGCGGCGGAATGAAGTATTTGCCGTCCGCCTTGCGCTGCTGCAGAATGGCATCGAGCGCTTCCAGACCTTTATCCGAGAAATAGTCGAAGGTAATATAACGGAAGGCCATCTCCTGCTCATCCTTGCTGGCATTAGGGTTGATGACCAGATAGTCGCCGCCGAGAACACCGGTATGCTTGCCGCCCTTCTCAGCCGCAGGCATTGGATAGGTCAGCACATCCTCCGGCTTGAACCCGCCCTGGTTAAGCGCCTGTTCAATGACTCCGTCAGATCCGGCCATTACCATCGCGGTACGGCCCTGCTGGAAGGCACCTACCGCATCGCCCCAGCCGAGCGCCCAATCCTGGGGAACCGCTTTGGCTTCCCATCTCAGCTTTTTATAGAAGTCCAGCGCTTTAACACCAGCTTCGGAATTGAAGGTGGCCACCACCTTTCCGCCCTCAATCTTCTGAATCTCCCCGCCTGCTTCGAACAGGAAGTTGGTCCAGTTCCAGCCGGCTTCGTTGCCTTTGCCCATCGGGGCAATCCCTGAGATACCTTTCTTGGGATCGGCCACTCCTTTGGCTGTGTTCAGCATGTCGTCCCAGGTCCAATCCATTGGAGGTACGGCTACACCTTTGTCATCCAGCATCTTCTTGTTGATCATTGTTGTAGTGACGTAACCCTTCTGGGTAACTCCATACACCTTGCCGTCAATGATGAACTGGTTCTGCAGCACAGGATTGATCTGATCCTTGAACTCATAATTGTTCCACAGATCGGTGATGTCAGCTACCCAGCCCTTCTCAATCAGGAATTTGGCTTCGGTGGCATACGTGTTGAAGAAGGTCGGCGCTTCATTCGCTGCCATCTTCACTCCGATCTCGCTTACATTATACTGCCAGTCGTCCTTGACGATCTCCACGTTCGGATAGACTTCCTGGAACCGCTTGATCTTGTCATCCTCCTGCGCTCTCACCTCGGTCAGGTCCGGCGTAGGATAGTGGATTTTGATTGTTACCTTTCTCTGGGTGATATCGTCAGCCGGTGCTGCAGACGGAGTGGCTGACTCTTCCGCCGCCTGGGTTGCTGCTGGTGCAGGTGTCGCTTCTCCCCCGTCAGCCGCCGGCTTGTTGCCGTTATTATTGCCGCCGCAAGCGGACAATAAGGTCCCCGTGACCAGGAGACAGGCGAATACGCTGGAAACTTTACGCATGGTAACTCCCCTTTTCCATATCATAATGAGCTTACAAATTCATCTTAAAAGAGAAACCGTTTACAAACGAGGTGTATTTATATTCCCTTCATGTGCAGGAGTACGATCTCTACCGGACCTCATCCTTCCTGCTCAGCCTTTGACCGCAGACAATGAAACTCCGCGCATAATGAACTTCTGGAAGACCAGGAATACCAGGATCGGCGGCAGAGAGACAATGAACAGAATTGCGAATTTGATGTTCGTATTCAGCGCTTTTACATTGATAACGTACTTATAGATAGCGGTAGCGAGCGTATACTTCTCCTCACTGTGCATGACCAGCGATGGCCAGAACCAGTCATTCCAGGCTGTGGAGAAGATGAAGATCGCCAGTGTTGCAAAAATCGGAATCGACAGCGGCACCGCGATGGTGAAGAAGCTTCTCGGCTCCGAGGCCCCGTCCATCCGCGCGGCTTCCAGAATCTCAGGATGAATCCCGTCGAAGAAATTCTTAAGCAGCAGGAAGAAGAACGTGTTCGCGCCTGCCGGCAGCCAGAAGGCCGCATATTGATTGAGCAGGCCCAGCTCCTTTAGATTAACAAAGTTCGGAATCATATAGCTCGTAGCCGGAATGAACAGCGTCATCAGGAAGAAGAAATAGAAGACCTTGCGGTACGGCACATTCATCCGTGAGATACTGAAGGACGCGAGTCCCAGTACAATCAAGGTAGCGACCATATTCCCTGCAAAAATATACAGGGTGTTCCGCAGAAACATAGCCAGATCGATATAATCCAGCGCATCCTTCAGATTACCGAAATGCCATTCCTGCGGAAAAAAATGCGGCGGAAAGGAATTGACCTCGATATTCGACTTTAGACCGTTGAACATCGTCATGAGGATGGGATACAGCATGCTGAATATCATCAGGACAATGAACAGCACCATAATTCCGTAGACCACCCTATTGCTGGTCTTTTTCAGGTCATGCTCCGAGAGAATACCTCTGTCTGCGCTCTTCATTCTAGTTGTCCTCCTTGTTAAGCTTGAACTGTAGAATGCCCAAACCGCCCAGAACAACAAACATCAGCATCCCCAGCGCAGTCGCCGTACCATAATCCAGTCTGGTAAAAGCATACTTCACAATAAGCAGCGCATACGTCAGCGTAGCATTGTTCGGCCCCCCGTCCAGCAAGGCCAGCTGTGACTGGTAGCCCTGAGAGGTGGCAATCACCTGAAGAATCAGCATCAGCAGAATCAGGTTGCGCAGCGAAGGCAGGGTGATGTGGCGGATACGGGCCCAGACTCCGGCTCCGTCAATCTCGGCGGCTTCATACCAGTCCCGGGGAATACTTAACACCGCAGCAAGATAGATCAGCATCCCCGAGCCGAACTGCTGCCAGGTCTCCATGAAGACCAGCGAGATCATCGACCACCGGGTATCGGTCAGGAAGGCGATCTGCTCCGCTCCGGTGCTGCCAATTACGGCATTTATCGGTCCAACCGGATCATACAGCCAGCGCCACAGCCCGTATAGGACTACAGCAGGCATGACATATGGCAAATACGCAGCAACGCGCACGAATCCGCCGAATTTCCGCAGCTCGGAGATGGCAATGGCAAAGGCAATCGGAACCCAGAAGCCGATCACCAGGCAGAGCAGCATATAGTACAAGGTGTTTTTGACAGCAATCAGTACATCGGGGTCAGTAAGGGCCCTGGCATAATTGTCCAGGCCGACGAAGGTATTCCCTTTGACGAAATCAACGGTGTAGAAGCTGTACAGGAACCCTTTGAAGATAGGCACCCACATAAACATAATGAAGATAATCAATGCGGGGACAAGAAACATCACGCCCCAATAATTCTTTTTCCAGCGGTTCTGCTTGTACGGCTTGCTCTCCAGCTCCGCTGGAAGGTGATCATGTAACGCAGCAGACTGATTCATTCCGGCTCCCTCATTCCTGTCGTCTTTCAGCACTTTATGGGAAAGCGCCTCCTGTCTTCATTGTAGGAAATGAGGGAGAGACTTAACATGTCTATATCTATGGCAATCGTAAGCGTTCTTACTTCTTCAGTTCGCTGGGGCTGAGTCCAAAGTATTTTTTGAAAATTTTGCTGAAATGCTCCGGCGACTCGTATCCTACCCGCTCCGCAATCTCATACCGCCGCAGATCGGTGTTCAGAATCATCTCCCGGCTGTCCTCCATCCGCAGCTTAATGACATATTCCCAGAGGTTATAGCCTGTATTCTTCTTGAACAGATAGCTCAGGTAATTAGGGCTGACATGATTCTTCTTCGCTACTTCATGGATCGTCAGACCCTTCTGGGCGTAATTCCCGTCAATGTATTCCTTCGCCTTCTGAACGATCAGATTGCTATGCGTATGCAGCTCCTCAGGTGACGGATCAGCAGCATAGTTGTTCCAGTTGAAATCCCCATAATAGAACACATAATGATCGGCATGCTCGTTGTTCCAGAGGATCGCCTTCGAGGCCTGCCGGTTCAGCACATCCATGAAGCTCAGCCCCTTCAGAATCTGGCTAATGCCGATGACAGCCCGGAGCTGCAAATAGCGGTTAATATTGTAATGGAGGCTGCGGCCCAGCACCTCCAGGCGGCTCAGCTGGCCGGTGGATGGCTCCTCGTAGCTCTGCTCATCCCACTGAATCAACACGGTAATCTCCCCGTCCGGCGAATAGAACGCGGTAGAATTCCATTCCTGGTCGAGCAGCTCCTTGGCAATATTCAAGGCAGCGTAACGCAGCAGGCTATGATCGTGGGTAGTGTACCTCTGCTCAGGCCGGTCTTGCGGCAGGGGAAGCTTGATTTTGATCACCGCAAAAAACGGCCCCTGCAGACTCAGCTCATCCAGCTTGCGCCGCTTCTCCTCTGCCCCCAGCACCGCCGCAGTCTCCGTAAGCAGGCTGTTCAGCAGCTCGCTGTACTCGGGAAGCGGCTCCTCCAGGCGGAAACGGTCTGCATTCCCATCCATATATGTGGCCAGCTCCGGCGACGGTCTATTCATCTTCAGGACGACACTGCGCACCGAATCCAGGAACTGCTCACTGTTCAGCGGCTTGATCAGATAGTCTCTCGCCCCCAGCCGGACGGCCATCTGGGCGTACTGAAAGGTCTCATGCGCAGAGATGACGATCGTCTGCATCCAGGGCCTGGTCATTTTGGCATGCTGCATCAGTTCGATCCCGCTCATAGCCCCCATCTGGATATCCGTCACAAGCAGATCGATCTCCTCCATGCGGATACAATCCAGTGCCTCATACCCGCTGCCAGCCGTATAGATATGGTCAATATCCAGCCCGGAAGCAGCCAGCAGACTGCTCAGTCCTTTGCAAATGAGCGGCTCATCATCAACAACAAGTATATTGAACACCGTATTCTCTCCTCTACTCTATAGTCTCTGACTTCGGAAGGATCACACTTACTATCGTGCCTCCGCACTCGCGCGGTCTGTAGCTGATCCCGTAATCCCCGCCGAAGTGCAGTTGCACACGCTGATGGATATTCCGGATACCGTAGCCGTTCACCGGGTTCGGGCTGTCGTCATTGAGAATCTGCTCGATAGCCTTATAATCGACCTGCTTATAGCCGTTATCCTCAATGGTAATCCGAATCCGGCCATCCTCCAGCACAGAGGTAATAATGATTTCGCCGTCCTCCTCCATATGCTTAACCCCGTGGATAATCGCATTCTCGATCAGGGGCTGCAGCGTGATCTTGGGGATCAGATTCCTGATCGTCCCGGGAGCAATATTCCAGATAACGGCGAACACATAATCATGCCGGTGCTGCTGGAGCTTGATGTAGGCACCGGCATGCTCAAGCTCCTCTTCGAGCGTGATCAGCTCCCGGCCCCGGCTTAAGCTGATCTTCATCAGCTTGGATAATTCCTTGATCATTTCCGCGGATTCCACGTTGCCTTCGAGCGAGCTTTTCCAATAAATACTCTCCAGGGTGTTGTACAGCAGATGCGGGTTGATCTGCTGATAGAGCAGCTGCAGCTGTGATTCCTTCTGCTTCAGCTCCATCTGGTATTTGTACATAATCAGGCTGTTGAGCCTGCGGGCCATATCATACGTGGCGTTAATCAGCACACTGACCTCATCGTTGCTTCCTCTGCGGGGAGTCTCGGGCACACGGTTGCCCGGCTCATACTTGCGCACAAAAAAAGCCAGCTTCTGCAAAGGGGTCATCAGCGAACGCCAGAAGTAGGTAATGATGATCAGTCCGAACAGCGCGTAGGCCACTGTTATGTATTGAATGACGCGTTTCATTTCGTTTTGCTGCTGGAGCAGGGATTTGACGGGTACCTTGTAGACCAGCTTTTGCTCAAAGGCATGATTGTTGTTCACCACATAGATGAAGTCATCAGTGATAATATCCTCGGTTCCCTCCGGATCTCCCGCCTCCGAGCCGTCCGGCAGAACGATCACCTCTCCGGTTGAATTCGTGGTGGAGGCCAATACACGGTTGCTCATATCCGTCAGATAGATTTCCCCGTCCGGCAGTGAGATGGACCTTAGCGATTCACCGATCTTCGATTCCATCTTGGTCACCACCAGCACGCCGAGCGTTCCTTCCCCCCGGTAGATATTATTGACAGCCCTGACATAAGTGAGCGTCTTCAGATCTTCGGCCTGCGGACTCAGCTTCTCGGTGAACATCAGGGTACCGCGGCCTTTCTGCTGCACCACCTGTTCGAACCAGTACGGCTGTTCCTCTTTGGAGAAAAAATAAACCCCCGCCTTCTTCACCTGCGGAAAATTGGGAGCGAAAAAGTAGTAGTTATCTGGATCATATACGTACAGCGAGTAGTAAATGCCGTCCCCCCGCTCCGCTCCCTGCGAATAGCTGCCGAGCAGCTTCTCGATGGTCTCATAACGTTCCACCCGCTCCAGCACCGTATCATTCCCGCTCATGTTGAGCTGCTGCAGGACCGGATTCTGGATGACGGTGGTCGTTATTTTATTCACCGTATCGATGTCTCTGTTAATGATGGCGAAATTCTGCTTGTTCAGCTCCACATAGGCATTGGTCACATGGCGCTTCAGAATCTCCTCTGCCTTGTAGTTGCCGTAGCTGTTCAGAATCAGAATAGGCGTAATCATGATCAGGAACAGCAGAATCAACTGCTGCTTAACACTGAGCCTGACAATGGGTTTCACAAGCATGGACAACATCTGGATTCACCTCCAGTTTCAATAATACAAGTGGAAACGGCTTTGCCGTCCTTTTAAAGGACGGTACCGTTTCAGCGAGAAATAGAAGGATAAGTTATCGTGTGCAACCTATAATTTCTTATATTTTAACAAACGTATAAGCGCTTACACAGGTTTATTTCAAAGTTCTTTATGTCCATTTATATGGAGTTTCTCACCCAAGTAAAAACCAGCCCTCACACGAACATCCCGCGTTGGACTGGTTTTATAGTGCTTCATCCTGAGCACATTGAGCCGGACGGCTTATGCTAGCTGTAATTCTTCCTCTACTGTTCTCAAAAAAGCAAGCACAGCAGCAATCATCTGCTCCAGCCCCGGTTGTTCAATCGGAAAATGACCTGCACCCTCTAGAATCACAGATTCTTTTCTGCTTTTAAGATGGTCATAAAATGGTCTGCTGAAGCGGTAAGGAGTCATAGGGTCTAATTGAGGATGAACCCGAACCCTTGTTCATGAATATGTAGTTCCTTTCCACGCTTCCTCGCTTAGGGAACAGGAATTTCTTTTTCCATTATAAAATCATCCATAACAAATCCATTGCCGATATCCGCCATTTGTCCCCGTAGGGTCCGGAAGCCTTTTTTCTTATATACTGCAATACTGGTTTCGTTATCACGATTGACTGTCAGCCAGATATGAGTCAGATTACGGTCCTGACACAGCTTCTCCAGGAAGGCCAACGCTTGGCTGGCATAGCTGCGCCCCCTGTACTCCTTGCCGATATAAAACTTGCTCAAAAAGAGCTTCCCTTCCTCTTCTCTGGCCGACATATATCCGGCTGTGGAGCCTTCGCCGTTATGGATCAAGTAATATTCGTAGCCCTGATGATGGATCTGATCCGTTATCGCGGGAACCGATTGGAACTTTTCAATCATGTAATCAATCTGCGCGACGGTAATAATGGAGACATAATGTTCGTGCCATATTTCTGCTGCCAACCGGGCAACCTCAGCAATTTCTTCCGCTGTATTCACTTGTGAAAATCTAAGCTCCATAATATGTACCTGCCTTTCCTGAGCCTCTCGTATCACCCTATCCTTGGACACGGACATTGAAGCAGAAGTTCACGCTCTGGTATAGCCATTCAATTGCAGCCACGAGGCACAGGCATCCGTCCAAGTCCGGGTGTGCGGCTCTTCAGGGGCTAAGCCCAGACCGTGTACACCGTGCGCATAGATATGCAGATCGAATGGAACCTTATGACGGCTAAGACCTGCAGCGAACAGCAGGCTGTTCTCCACCGGGACATAATCATCGTCCGAGGTATGCCAGAGGAACGTTGGCGGCGTGTCCGGGGTTACCTGGAACTCGCTGCTGAGCTTAAGCGACAGCTCCGCATCAGGAATGTCTCCCAGCAGATTCTCCTTCGAGCCTTGATGTGTGACCCCTTCGGTCATCGAGATGACCGGGTAGCATAGAATCAGGCGGTCAGGACGGCTGGACAGCCGCTCCAATGGCTCCGGGTGATCAGAATTACCGAGATCATAAGATACCCCTGCGGTAGAAGCGAGATGTCCGCCTGCCGAGAAGCCCAGAATGCCGAGCCGAGCCGGGTCAATGCCGAATTCGTCCGCGCGGAAGCGGATCGTACGCAGCGCCCGCTGCGCATCCTGAAGCGCACTCGGGTATTGATAGGGCGCTACACGATAGCGCAATACGAAGGCGGAGATGCCCAGTGTATTCAGCCACTGCGCAACCGGACCGCCTTCATGGTCGGCACGCATCGCATACCCGCCTCCCGGACAGACCAGCACAGCAGCATTCCCCTTGCCTTCTACTAAATACGGTATAATCGCAGGCTGATCCTCTTCGCTGGTTCCCAGCGCTCCAGGCGCCCCTTCAGGCCATAGCAACAACGTTTCCATCATCATCCCTCAAGCTTTCCTTCTATAATAGAATAGATAATAGAGGAAAAAAGTTCCTCAAGAGCCATTCTATCAAGCCCTTACAATTCATGCAATCCGGATATCACCAGATCCGCTGCCTTCAGCACTTCAGGCTTCCCGATGCCGACCACCTGCATTCCTGCCGCCTTGCCGGCGGCTACTCCGGCCTCGGCATCCTCGAATACCACACAGTCCTGCGGCTGCAGCCCCAGCTCCCGGCAGGCAGACTGGAACACCTCAGGGTCCGGCTTAGCCCGGGCTACCTTATTGCCGTCAATAACAACGTCGAACAGCCCCGCAATATTCAGCTTATCCAGTATGAATTCCGCATTCTTACTCGCAGAGCCAAGGGCAATACCCACGCCGCGTGCTCTGAGCGCATTCAGATAGGCTCTGACTCCGGGCAGCAGCTCTGATTCATCCAGACCTGAGATATATTCTACATAGAGGCGGTTCTTCTTCTCCGCCATCGCCAGCTTCTCCGCCTCACTGTATTCAAGGCCGCCAATCTCTAGAAGAATATCCAGGGATCTCATCCGGCTGACACCCTTGAGCCGCTCATTGTCCTGTTCGGTGAACGGGAAGCCCAGCTCCCCGGCGAGCGAGCGCCAGGCCAGATAGTGATACTTCGCCGTGTCTACAATCACGCCATCCAGATCGAAGATAGCGCCCTTCATATGCTCCAGCATCATTGTCATGCTCCTCTCTGATTGGACTCATACGCTAACTTCAGGATCGCACCGGGAGGGCACGGCACCGCCTCACCGCCGAACCCGGCGAAGCTAACCGCTTCGCTGTTGCCCGGCGCTGCCGTAACCGTGATCTCTTCGCGGCCGATCCGCAGCCGGAAGCTGCCTCCGCGCAGGATTACCGGCAGCTCAATGGAACTCCAGGTCTCCGGCAGAGACGGCTTAAGGGTGACGGTCTGGCCATCAAATCGCACACCCGCGAAGCCAAGAACCGCAGCCATCCACGCGCCCCCGTTCGCCGCCGGATGCGTCCCGCCAATATAGAGGTCACCGACATACTGCTTCGATTCACCGGTTAGATCTACGGTGGCAGTGCGCATGAAATACGGATATCCCCAATCCGGCAAGCCGATATGCGCTGCAGCCAGCGCATAGATACACGCGCTGAGGCTGGAGCCATGCTCGGTTCGCGGCTCATAGAATTTCCAGTTGGCCTGCTTCACTTCCCTGCTGAATCTGTCCGGGAACAGATGAAGCATGAGCACCACATCGGCCTGCTTCAGGATTCTTGTGGTTGCAGCCAGCCCGTTGCCTCCGCCCCAGTACTCATTCGGGTGAATGACCCGTGCCTTCAGCTCAGCCAGAGACACATCCTCCAGTTGCAGATAACGGTCGAATTGTTCAATCACCAGCGTATCCGGGTCCGGCTGCGCAACATAGAGCTGTGCCAGCATTGCTGTGAATTCATCCAGGAACGGCCCGTCTGCATACGATTCAGCAAGACCGTTATACACAGCCGGATATTTGTCCTGCAACCTTTCTGCTGTCTGCAAGGCAATCTTCAGTGTCTCCTGAACCATGGCGCTCGTAAATGCGTTATTATTCACCCGCTCATGATATTCATCCGGTCCGGTAACATCCAGCAGCTCATACCGCTGCTTCACGGGATTATAATAAGCATAGGAATAGAAGAAACGCGCACATTCCCAGATCACCTCCGCCCCGCCGTCCGCCAGGATGCTGTCATCTCCCGTGAAGGTCACGTATTGCCAGAGTCCGTGCACGACATCTGCACTGATATGAATCTGCTTATCACGGAAATAGGTCCGCATGGGGCGCCCGGTAAATACATCGTTCACATTGAACAGAGTGCAGGCATCATCCCCGGAGTCCTGACTCTCCCATGCGTAGAAGGCGCCTAAATATCCGTATTCCTCCGCCTTCCGCCGTGCTCCGTCCAGCGTGTGGATGCGGTACATCATCAGATTGCGGGCAATCCCAGGATCACTGTGCAGGAAAAAGGGCAGCATGAACATCTCCGTATCCCAGAATACGGCCCCCTTATAGACCTGCCCGGACAAGCCGCGCGCCGGAATCGAGACCTTCTCCGACTTCGTCGGTGCAATGATCAGCAGCTGATACATACTGTACCGCAGCGCGAATTGCGCCTCTTCATCGCCTTCAATGATACAATCGCTGCGTGACCATCGCTCCGCCCACTTGCGCTGGTGAGCCTCCAGCAGGCCGGGATACCCTGTAGCGGCGGCCTCCTGGACAGCCCGCACCGCCTGCTCATCAGGGCTGCCTTCCGCAGGAGTGCCTTCTATATCCAGGCCCGTGTACACGGCTGCATATTTGCACCATGCATAAGACTCACCAGCCTTGGCTTCTACAGAAATATGGCGCAGCGCGGTTCCCCTATCCAGCTCGATAACAGCATCTACCCGCTTCTCCTGTTCTGCCAAGCCGAACACTGTAAGCTCCGCCACCGCCAACGGCAGCCCCAGCTCCCCGGTAACTGCTGTTGACAGCAGCGCGCCGCCAGCAGAGCGGCTCTGCTGCTCCAGCAGATGGGGGCCGTTGATATCCCACACCGCGCCATCAATTCCTGTCGTAATCTCTATCCGGCAGTCGGCGGTGCAGTGAAGGGTCCATCTGGCGGCCAGCAGATGGAGCTGATCCATGCTGGGGAACCGCTCTGCGGTCAGGGTCAGCTTCCCGCCTCCCGGGATGCTGAACATTGTCTCCCGCCGGTGGATAGCTGAGCGGAGATCCAGGCTCTGAGTATGAGCCAATGGTTCGGTATCCAACACATTTAGCTTGCAGCCGTTGGCGCTGACTACCGTATACAGCCCGTTCGGTGCGTTCACCGGCTCACGCCATTTGTCGCCCGCCCGGTCATACACTCCGGCCAATGTAACCGCCGCAAGCTGCTCCTTCCCGAACTCCTCAAGGACTCCCCGGAAGCCCATATAGCCATTGCCGGTCATAAATTTGTTGCCGTTCGCCGTAATCCGCCCAGGCTCGAAGCTGCGCTCACTTACCGTCCAGTCCATTACACAGTCATCCCTTCAGCGAGAGGAAGCTCGATTCCTGCTTCATCTACGGTCACCCGCTGATCATAGATCAGCACCTCTGTGCTTCCGCCATTGACTGCTCTGAAGGAAACCGACTCTGCATTTACCGTAATACCCAGCAGTACGCCCCTGCACATCACCTGGAAGCTGTAAGCGGTCCACCGCTGCGGCAGCACCGGCCGGAAGGACAGGCAATCTCCATCCGAGCGCATCCCCCCGAAGCCGTAGACGATGTTCATCCACGCTGCGGCGATCGATGTGGTGTGCAGCCCTTCCCGGGTATTGCGGTTATAGTTGTCCAGATCCAGGCGCGTGGCGAACTCGAAGAACCGGTACGCTTCCTCCGATTTGCCCAGCTCACTGGCCAGAATCGAGTGAATCGACGGCGAGAGCGAGGACTCATGAATACACCTCGGTTCATAATATTCATAATTCGCCAGCTTGGTCTCGCGGGAGAACTGCCCGTTGTACAGGAACATGAACATCAGCACATCCGGCTGCTTGATCATATCGTAACGGTACAGGCGGTCATACGACCAATTCGAGTACAGCGGGAATTCTGCAACCGGAATCGAATGAATGTCGATATGCGGCATATCAAAAAATCCGTCATGCTCCTCGTAGATGCCGCTGCCGGGATCGAACGGAATTTTCATATGGACACGCTTGTGGTTCCAGTCAGCCAATTCCTCCTCGCGGAGTGCAGTAACCGCTATAACCGCCGCATATTCTTCAGGCGCCTCCGCCTTCATGAGGGCTACTGTTTCGAGCGTATATTCGAATAACTTCTGAGCCAACAGATTGATGTAGCAGTTATTGTTAACCATCAGCTGGAATTCATCCGGCCCCATCACGCCGAAATATCCGTATTCCCCGGTGCGTTGACCCCACTGGCCGCGGGATGCGTAGAAACGGCTGATCTGAATCAGCATTTCGGCGCCTTTGCTGTAGAGGAATTCCAGATCGCCGGTGTTCTTCACATAATGCCAGATGCCGTAGGCGACTGCTGTCCCGACATGAAGCTGCAGATTAGAATGCTGCCACAGGTCACAGCTCTCTGTCCCGTCAATCGTGGCAATCGGATAGAATGCGCCCGCGCAATCCACATCCTTCCCGCGCTGGAGCGCCTGAGGCAGCGTCTTGTAGCGGAATTCCAGCAGACTGCGGGCCGCCTTCGGGTTATTGAACAGATAGAACGGCAGACAGTAGGACTCGGTATCCCAGAAGGCAAGCCCCCGGTAAGCTTCGCCGGTTAACCCTTTGGCACCGATGTTATACCCGGGATGGTCCCCGTGATATGTCTGATACAGCTGAAAAATACAAAAACGGATGCCCTGCTGATTCTCCGGGTCGCCCTCAATCCGGATATCGCTGGTTGCCCAGATGCTGCTCCAATAGGAGGCTTGGTCAGCAACCACCTCTTCCTCCACCAGCCGGTCCGCCGCTGCTGCAAGCTCCATGCCTTTTGTCCAGAGACGGTCTGTAGCTGGGGCAGCATCCGTGCCTGTCACATTGACCACAAGCTTCGTGAAGGATGCAGGCTCCCCTTCAGCCAGCATAAGTGAGAATTGCCGCCCGATATACCGGTCATCTTCCACAAGCTCCGTATGCAGCGCCTGTGAAGACTTCAGGACAAAGCCCGAGAAAAGCTGATTTCCGGTTGTCAGCGTACGGGCCATAATGGCAGTTATTGCTCCTTCCCCGCCGCGCTGCTGCTCTTTCCACATACTCTGGCCGTGTTCCTCATGAACCATGCCGAAGTCAAGGCCAGTACAAATATCTACCTTACCCGTGAAATTAAGCGCGGTGAAGCTAATCTGCTGCAGTCCCAGATGGGACAGAGTCATGCTGACCAAGCGTGTGAAGCAGAGCTTCAGCTTTTTCCCGTCCGCCAGCAGCCAGATGAACTCCCGTGTATAGGTTCCCGTCCGGAAGTCCAATCTGCGGGTATACGTCCCTATGCGGGAGTGCGCCAGATCCAGGGTTTCACCGTCCACCGAGATCCGGGTATGCAGCCAGTCCACGCTATTCACCATGTAGCGCAGCGACCGGATAATGCCTTTATAATGATTGCCAACCTCCATTTGCTCATTCAACCCGTTGAAATAGCTCCCCGGCAAGGAATCGCCGCTGTAGCCCTCGTCCGCATACCCCCGTACCCCCATATACTCATTGCCCAGTGAAAAAATAGATTCCGAAGTCCGGTTGCGTTCCGGATCAAAGCCTTCCTCAATAATTGCCCAGGGATCGACCTTCAGATAGGGATCTGCTACTTTTGCCATAATTGAAACTCTCCTTCGCTAAGTGAGGCTTTGTCCGCTCCTCCGCTCACACAGCGGAAACAACAGACACTTTAGTTCCAGAGTATCGCTAAGCCCGCCCGTGACCAAGGTCCGCCTGTAAGCGAGTTATGTGCATTTGTACGGATCATATGGAATACGGACGACAAACGCAAAAAAGCCGCCCCCCTCTGCATCTATCCAGAACAGGTGACAACTGATATAATATCCTTTGAATCATGTAAAGAAGCCTATCATACGCCCAAAAACATAAGCTTTCTCACAAAAATGAAGTGAAATTTATCACAATGTTAAAAATTCGACACTTTTATACGAAAATACTTACCCATAAAGAGGAATTTCAAGGTATAATTAATTTAAAATTTACTGAAAAACTGAGGGAATAAAGGGGATGTCGATTATGATAAAGGAACATTATAATGTTATCGAAGCCCGCGGCAATACAAACTGTTTCTCCGAGCAGAACTTTAACCGCCTGTTGGTCACCATGAAGGAACGTGTAGTCCCTGAAGGATCACACCTGTTCTGGGAAGGCGATTTCTCGGATAAACTGTTTTATATCAAGCGTGGACGTGTGAAATTGACCAAATCTACAGACGAAGGCAAGGAACTGATTCTGTATATGTATCAGGCTGGCGATATGGTAGGTCAGGCTGACCCGTTCTTCAGCACGAAGCATAGCTTCACGGCCGAAGTCATTGAAGAGAGTGAAGTTGGCGTAATCGAGCAGAAGGATCTGGAGATTCTGATCTGCCAGCACTGCGACTTCTCCATTGACTTCATGAAATGGATGGGGATCCATCACCGTCTCACACAGACCAAATTCCGCGATCTGATGATGTACGGCAAACCGGGCGCACTCTGCTCCACACTGATCCGTCTTGGCAACACCTATGGCGAGAAGACGGGAGACAGCATTCTAATCAACAAAAAAATCACGCATACAGATCTGTCCAACATGATCGGCGCTACCCGTGAGAGCGTTAACCGGATGCTTAGTGATCTGCGCAAAAAAGATGCAGTGGAGTATGAGAATGGCATGATCGTCATCAAGGATCTGGCGATGCTTCAGGAAATCTGCCACTGCGAATTATGTCCTAATGAAATTTGCCGAATTTAATTTCCTATCAATAATACCCTCTATTCACCTCATTGAAACATATCTGACCCAATAAATTTAATAGAGTGGTCAAGGCGCCCTGTCCGGCGTCTTTTTTTCTGCCCACTTCCCCTTATCAGTAAGCTATACCCACACGGGCTCTTATGAAATCGCTAGCATCAATTTGACTATAAGTGAATTCCGCTGTATCCGCTACAGATATTTCAGTACCGCCTCCGGGCAAAATATCTCGTCTCACACGATAGGTCCCCATACGTTCTCCTTCCACCAGAGCGGTTGGGCACACAATGGTCCATTTCAGAGTCGATCGCTCCAGCAAGCGATAGGCTTGTTCATGTTCTTCTGCAGCACGGGTGGACCTGCGTTTAGATTCGCTGGATTGGTAACGCAGGAGTTCCGGGGAAAGCTCGCTCTGGAGAATGCCCGCAGTTCCTACGGTTATAATGCGCTCTATACCCTCTTCATACATGGCTCCGATGATAAAAGGCATACTGTCTGTAAGCGTGGTTGTCCCATCGGTGTTCAATGCACTAATAACTATATCATTCCCCTGCACTGCCCGGGCGATATCTTCTTGATTAAGCACATTACCTTGAATGATCGTCAGGTTGGCATGGAGCGGCTGAACCCTCTCCGGCCTGCGGACCAGTACGGTCACATGATGTCCATCCTGAAGAGCATGGGTAACCATGTGGCTCCCCACCCGGCCTGTGGCACCTAGAATCAATATATTCATATGAAAATAACCTCCTGGTAAGAATTATCCCTATTATAGCAGGGATAGAGCGGCAAAAAAGCCCCGAAGCCATGTAGCAGCTGCGGGGCTTTATATTAAAGTTAGCTTGCCTTCTTAGTCTGAGGGGTAGCAGATACGTTACGCGGAGTCCGTACAGGCGAGATCAGCCAGTAGGCCATGCCGACGAAGACACCGCCGCCAATGATATTGCCGAGCGTGACCGGAATCATGTTGTGGAACCAGCCGGCGATGCTCACTGTCTCTGGATGATTCGGCAGCAGCACGGCTACGCTGAGGAGTGTCATGTTCGCTACACTGTGTTCATAGCCGCTCGCGATAAAGGCGAACAGACACCACCAGATTAGGACCAGCTTCGCCGCTTCGCTCTTGGCGCGGGAGGACATCCACAGCGCCAGGCAGACCAGCCAATTACAGAGGATGCCGCGGAAGAACAACTCCGAGAACGGTAGGCTCATCTTTTTGGCGGCGGCTGCGAAGATCAGATGCTCGGCAGGCGCTGCCTTGAAGAGGCCCGATCCCTGAATCAGCAGCGCCAGCACCACAGCACCGGCCACATTGCCGAGGAATACCAGGACCCAGTTCTTCACCGTGTCCCAGACTGTAGTTCTCCCGGCAAGTGTGCTTACCGTGAAGAACATATTATTACCTGTAAACAGCTCTGAGCCTGCGAATACAACCAAGGTCAAGGCAATCCCGAAGGATGCTCCCATAATCAGCGGCTGGAACGGTGACTTAATCGCTGCCAGCGGTGCCCCCAGTGAGAAGATCAGAATAATACCAATCCCCACATATGCTCCTGCCAGGAGGGCCGCCAAAAAATATTTGGGCAGGCTCTCATTCATTTTGTCGCGTTTCCCTACGGCTGTCTCAACGATATTCTCTACGCTCTGCGTAAACATATCCGCACCTGCTCTTCCTTTAATTTAGGGTTGTTACTGCCGCAGGCAGAGTGACCTTAACAACTCCGCCCTCTACTGTAACCGGATAGACTTCTGCCTGCCCCCGGTCCGGTGCCTGAACCTCTCCGGTACGAAGGTCGATCTTCCAGTCATGCAGCGGATCATATAAATAATAGCCTGATACGATGCCTTCCGCGAGCGGACCGCCCTTCGGGTGGGGACTGTGGTTGCGGACCGCATAGACTGCGCCGTCCGATGTGCGGAATATGGCTAATTCCACCTCTCCTGCATGAACTACCCGGCCGATCTGCAGCATGAACTCTTCCACTGCACCTATCGTATATTCCCGATTGCTCCGTTCCATTATGCTCTCTCCCTCTCCCTTTAGACTATACCTGTGTCTCTTCGAACAGCGCAGTACGGGTGTTTTTGTCATCCAGCATTTTCCGCCAAGGATCACTCACCTGGGCCAGTGCAAAGTCAATACGTGCCGCAAGCTCTTTACGGTTGTCGTCATTCCCCATAACCACTGTCTGGATATGCTCAAGACCCATACGCTCTACCCATTCGGAGGTTCTCTCCAGGTAATTACCGGTCTCACGGTAGTACTGGATAACAGCGGAGCAGACCTCAACCAGCTCCTCGTCGGTCTTCACCTTGCAGAAGGCATCTGCGATCCGTGGTTTAATCCCGCCGTTGCCGCCGATGAATACCTCCCAGCCGCCGTCATTGCCGACAATCCCGATATCCTTCGTGCAGGACTCGGCACAGTTACGCGGACAGCCGTTAACCGCCATCTTGAACTTGGCCGGCATATCCAGCCGCTCATATTTACGCTCAAGCATAGCGCCCATGCCCATGGAATCCTGTGTGCCGAAGCGGCAAAACTGTGAACCCACGCAAGTTTTTACCGTGCGCAGTGACTTCGCATAACCATAGCCGGACGGCATATCCAGCTCCTCCCACACCTTAGGTACATCTTCTTTTTTGACACCGATCAGGTCAAGACGTTGTCCGCCCGTTACCTTCACAACCTTCACATCATACTTCAGGGACACATCTGCAATCCGCTTCAAATCCTCAGGAGTGGTCACCCCGCCATACATCCGCGGTATAACTGTATAAGTTCCGTCCTTCTGAATATTGGCGCTCATCCGTTCATTGACGAATCGGGATTCCTTCTCATCCTCGTGTGTGTCAGGATAGATCATCCCCAGATAATAGTTCACTGCAGGGCGGCATTTCGAACAGCCTTCTGCCTGCTTCCAGTCCAGGACATGCATGACTTCCTTGGTGGTCCGGAGGCCTTTAGCCGTAATCTCGGCTACGATCTCATCCCGGCTAAGCGAGGTGCAGCTGCAGATCCCCTGCTTGGCGCTCTGCTGGAAGCTGTCTCCGAGAACGAATTGCAGAATCTGCTCCACCACCGGCTTACAGCCGCCGCAGGAGCGGGTTGCACCCGTACAGGCTTTGATCTCATCCACCGTAGTGAAGCCGTTCTCCGTAACAGCATCCACAATCGCTTTTTTGGTTACGCCGTTGCAGCCGCAGACGATTTCTTCATCAGCCATCGCTTCAACGGACATGCCTTTCTTGGCTCCGCCTCCGCCGCAGCAGCTTGTGCCCATAACTTCATCATAGATTTCATTGTTCATCTCTGTGCTGTTTTTCACAAGCTTCTGCAGGTTGGCAGATTCCGTTACATCACCGAACAGAACGGCGCCGACAATCACATTATCCTTAAGCAGAATCTTCTTGTAGGTTCGCTTCCATTCATCCTTGGCAGAAATGACGGAATGCTCCGGTGTTTCGGTGAATTCACCAGCGGAGAATACATCTACCCCGGAAATTTTGAGCTTGGTTGCTACAACTGAGCCTTCATAGCCTGGAGTCTGTACACCGGACAGATACTTGGCGAGAACCATGCCCTGCTCGAATAACGGTGCGACGAATCCGTAGCAGGTTCCCCGGTGCTCTGTACATTCGCCGACAGAATACACATCTGCCATAGAAGTCTGCATATAATCGTCAACTACGATCCCGCGGTTAACGGTGATTCCACTGTCCTTCGCAAGCTGGACATTCGGCTTGATTCCAACAGCCATCACGACAAACTCTGCCGGCAGCTCACTGCCGTCACTGAAGCGCAGACCGGTAACCCGTTCTTCGCCTGTCAGCTCTACCGTCTGCTTGCCCATGGCGAATTTCACACCTTGACGTGTAAGCTCTGCCTGCAGCATTGAAGAAGCGGTACGGTCCAGCTGGCGCTCCATCAGATCCTCCAGCAGATGCACAACGGTAACATCCATACCCAGGTTGACCAGGCCTTTTGCAGCTTCAAGACCTAGCAGTCCTCCACCGATCACAGCCGCCGTGCGGTACTGCTTCGCCGCTGCCAGCATCGCATCGCAGTCTGCGATATCGCGGAAGCCGACTACCCCATCCTTGGTGCTGCCGGGTACGGGGAGAATGAAAGAATTCGAGCCTGTTGCAATAATTGCTTTATCGTAAGGAACCGCCAGTCCATTATCGGTCAATATGAGTTTGTTCTGTTCATCGATCCGGGTAACCGTCGTGCCAGTATACAGTGTAATATGATTATCCTCATACCACCCAAGATCATTAAGAATGATGTCTTCAATCGTTTTGCTGCCTTCAAGTACATAGGACAACATAATCCGGTTATAGTTGGGATGCGGCTCACTGCCGAAGACAGTAATATCATAAGCGCCGCCCAGCTTCAGAATCTGCTCAATAGTGCCTACTCCCGCCATGCCATTCCCAATCAGCACTAACTTTTCTCTTTCCGCTGCCACTGGTAGACCCTCCTTCAGAAACTCTGATTTCTTCAATAACTTTACCTGATAGAGAAATTATACTGTCCCCAATTCCATGACAAGTGTGACCACAGTCACACGTTATGTGAATTTTTTCACACAAGTGGATATGACTTCTCCTGTCCAAAATAAACGGATACCCATGCAGTTTCGCACAGATATCCATTCATTTGATACACGATCTCACTCCTATACTTCATTCACTTATTTCAGTACCAGAGAGATCTCCAGCTTGTCCTGCGGACTGAGCTTCATGTCCACTCCATTACCGAGCAGACCTTTATCATTGACCTTCAGTCTCCATTCCTCGCTGCTGAGCGGGGTATATTCCATCACGGAAAGCACCGTCCGGTTATCCTCGGCAAGCCGGACCATACCGCTGTTCTTGAGCAGTCCCTTGACGGACATATCCTGCATAAAAGAAAGCACATGCGAATGTGTCAGCTCCGGCTGCTCGCTCCCCCCGTTCACCGTGATGATGACAGGCTGAAACATCTTTCCGGTTCCGGCAGGCCCTGCTGACATCGTAATGGCCGAACCCGGTTCCAGCGTCGTATTCAGCTCTTGAACCTTCTTGCCGTTCACCTGAATCTCCCAGCTCATATCCTCACCCAGGGAAACCTTATTCACCTCAAGAATACTAGTTCCATCCGCTGAAAATGTAACAACGCCGCTCTTTCTGAACAGCTCTATTATTGAATTCCCAGGCACATAAGCTTCGTTAAGCAATCTGGCCGAGCTTCCGGCCATTTCACTGTCACCCACCTTGACTGAAAAGGTTAATCCTTGGCCTCCGTTACTGCTGCCGCCATTCTCTGATCCCAATCCACAACCGCTTGCCGCGGCCAGCAAGAGAAGGCACAGCATGAAGCGCATCCATTTCGTGGACATCCCACGGCACCGCCTTCATATGTATTTTCCCAGACTCTTTAAGGATAACGCATAGAGGAAGGGTTCTCAAATCATTTCTGCCGGAAGAAAAAGTAAAAAGCCCCCGAAGGGACTTCTACCTTGCAGCAGGTCCTATTGATAACGCAGGAACAAAATATTGTTCTCCAGATGTACATGTTCGAAAGTCATGCCTTCCAGTTCTTCAAGGCGGGCATAGGTCAGGCGATAAGTCGTGCAGGCATGTGCGGGCGGTGTGTAGTCATTAGTAACTCTGCGCAGCTCGCGCAGAATCTCTCCGGCCCCGTCATGCTCAGCTTCCAAATTATGCAGCAGTCCGCGCAGCTCCGCAAGTCCTTCTTCGGTTGGGTTCTGAGTGTAGGCCAGCATCTTAGGGAATTCGCTCTCTTCTTCCTTCGCTGTATGCTGCAGCAGCTCTTCACGCAGCATATTGAACAGACGGTGCATTTCTCCGAGGTGCGGTGAATCCTCACCGTGAACGCGGAACACCTTGGTTACATTTTGACTGATTAGCGGAAGCTCTTCACGCAGATAACGGTGATGCTTGTTCACAATATAATCCACCAGCTCCTCCGAAGAAGCCTCGTTCCAGGCGGTATCCTCTTCCAGAACCGGGTGCTGCTCTTGCAGCTTGTTCAGCTCCTGCACCATTGCTGCCGGATCAAGACCCTTCTCGGCAGCGGCTTCAGCCAGCGGCTTGGCACCTCCGCAGCAGAAATCGATCCGTTGTGCCTTGAAATAATCTGCTGCTTTGGGGAACTGCAGGACAATATCTCTGACCATTGCTTCCGGGGTGAACCCGGGATGAATTGTTGTATCGTTTAATTGATTGGACGCCATGTTGGCCCCTCCTCAGGTTAGATGTAGGTTTGTGCTTCTTTTCACTTCTACACCTTATCACTGGCCTTAGGCGGAACTTGTGATTGTACGCACTAAATATAACAAATTTTAATGAACGCGAACTTTTTGTTTTCAATGTTAAATATACTAGACATTTTGTTTTATATATTTTACAATATGCGTGAGGTGAGGGAATGGGGAAGAATCTGAGGCTCAAAGCCTCGAGAGCGGCAAAAGACATGTCGCAAAAGCAGCTGGCGGATGCCGTGGGGGTCACAAGACAGACAATTATCGCGATTGAGAATGGTGATTACAACCCCACCCTGAGGTTGTGCATTGACATTTGTGTAACACTTGGGAAGACGCTGGATCAATTATTTTGGGAGGGAACGAAGGATGAGCAGAACGAACCTGGATGAGAGACAATTGCAGCAGCGGCACAAGGCGGGGAATCAGGCATTTCTTTTGATGGCATTCTTATTGCTGGCAGACATGGCGCTGCAAAACTACGGAATGAAGTGGCTGGAATATCCGCTTAGTAATTACGCAATTTTCATGCTGGGTGTGGGTTTCTATCTCGTACGGCTGATCTGGAGCGGTGCATATGTGGGACCGGGCGGAGCACAGGGCGGAGCAAAAGGGAAAAACGTTCTGGGTGCACTGCTGGCGATCGTGGTGGCAGCCTGCATCCTTATTGTTACTTTCGTGAATCCAGCCGCCCAATCAGCAACAAACAGCGGTGCGAACGGGAAGGTGATTCTGGTCATTTCCGTTACAGCAGGACTGGTCATCTTAAGCACCGTGTACTTGATCCGGCGGAGGAATAACCGGGCGGAGTAGAGTGGCTTGTACTGCTGTGAGTGACTAGAAGTACAAATAAAGGAGGAGCGGAGCGATCGCCTTTGTGTTTGGATTTCTACCGCGAAGAGCGGTTTGTATCAGGAAATCCAAACACAATAGCGGCCGGAAGTCCAAATGTTCACCGCAGCGACGACCTGGCTTCAAGTTCAACTCTTTTTTTCGAGCTTCACCTTTTCTATCGAACCGTCGCCTGCATGTAAGTCCGCTTGCCCTGCGCATCCTTCAGGTAGGGGCCAAGTCCGGCGAACCGCGAACGATCCACATATACACCCGTCATCCATCTGCCTTCGGTCAGGCCGCCGTTCCACTGCAGCACCAGATCGGGGGCAGAGATCCATTCCTGATACACTCTGATGTTCTTATCCTTATATTCTTTGGCCGGTTTGTTCAATTCGCTTAGCGGTGCCGGGGTAGGGTAGGTGGGCACGAAATATACAGAGATCAGCTCCATATCCTCCTCACTCAGAAAAGCCTCCTCCCCCAAGTAAGGCTGGAGCAGCCGCGTGTTCTCATACATAGACCAGATCACAGCTTGAAGTACCATGCTCTGGCTAATTCCATTATGAAAAGTAAAACGGCGCTGAGCATTTGAGCCACTCCCTCCCTTAGCCGTTACCGGCTCCAGGCAATGCCGTTCACAACCGATACATTTCCAGCCGGACGGGCCTTGAATCCATTTCTGAAATACGCTCCCGCTGTCATTGTCCCCTTTATATAGAGAAGAAATGATCTCATAGGGCACACCGATCCAAGCATCCCACAGAGAATCCGGGAGATAGCTATGAAGCATGAACAACACCTTGTCATAGATCAGCTGTACTTTAATCGAAGCAGTCTCCAGTTCGGCGACATCCTTTTTTCCATAGGTTATTTCCCGGGAAAACAAGGTGATGGTCATGGTCCTCGCCTCCTAAAAGTTGTGTGAGCCCTCCGCTTCCTTCCATCAGCATCGTCCAAAACACATCCCGTAAGCATCCGTCTGCCTTATAACCCTGGGCTTTTCCTACTTTTGTTAACGCTTCCACACATCCGTAATATTTAGTATGTTCTATTATATTACACAGGTAGGGCCTAAGTGCAAGGTTTATTTGGGCAAAATTTGCATAAACAAGCGGAAACGGCATTGCCGTCCTTATAAAGGACGGTACCGTTTCAGCGAGAAATAGAAGGATAAGTTATCGTGTGAAACCTATAAATTCTTATATTTCAAGCAGAACAGCATATGAAAAGCCCCTTACCCGGATACCCGGCAAGAGGCTGTCATCAAAAATATATTACGGTACTGCTACTCCACCCAGCTCTCGGCCCAGGACTGGATTTGCTGCATGACCGGCTCAAGCGCACGGCCCTTCACTGTTAATTCATACTCAATGCGCACCGGTGTCTCCGGGTACACATGTCGTACCAGAATGCCCTCGCATTCCAGATCCTTCATGCGCTCGGACAGCATCTTATCGCTCATTGACGGAATCAGTCCGGAAATATCCTTGAACCGCTTGGGACCGCTCATCAAGGTCTGAATAATGAGTCCGTTCCAACGCTTGCCCAGAAACGAAAAAGCCGTCTCAAATCTCGGGCACATCGTCAGTTGATGTTCTTCCATGGTTATCACCTCTCACTTATGAAGCTTACAATTAGTTAGTATATATAATTTTACCACATTTATTCTGGAATGAACATCGTTTGCCAAAAAAAAGTTCATTAACCCCTATTATTATATTTACGCTCTCAATCCTTGGTGTCTTCTGCCTTGCGTCTTAGCTGGATGGCCTCTGTAACCACATAGGCAAGATCATCGTTACTGTACAGGGAGAGTACGCCCAGCACCGTATCATCGGAGATGAACCCGGCCTCATCCGCGGATACCGTCAGGGCCAGCGCATTGGCCAGCGCCTGATTGCCCTCCTGCTGCGGATAAGCCTGCAGATACAGGGCATGCGGGTCCAGCTTATTATTCACACACCACTGGGCAAATACAAGAATCATCATTTCCTCGTCCCGCTTGTAGCTCTCGATAATCCTCTCTTCCATCGACTTGTTGTCATAATCCTCCATGTTGTTCTCCTCTCTGCTGCGATGCTGACCGCTCAGCGGCTTAATCTTGCTGCTAATTCATGGCTCGGCAATACGGCCGAAGCGGAAATACTGCATTGCTCCGGTGTCGCTATATTACTGAGATAATGGCTGACCGCTCCGCTGAAGCCTCTTCGCTCCAGCACGGTATCCCAGCTGCCGAAGTTCTGCGTGCGCGGCAACGAGCCCTGCTCATATAATATAACCCGTTCCATGTCTGTCACCTCAACCGACCTGCCATGGCCGTGCAGCTCCAGCTTCTCCAGATCGGCCCCTGCATCCCGGACCATGCTGTAATGGCCGGTGGTCCCGTTCTCCCAGCCCAGCATTCCCGAGGCGTGCAGAAGCCGCCCCTCCGCATCCGCCCTCAGGCTGGTGTGCAGCAGCTCATAATCCCCGCCTGACAGCCAGAGCAGCAGATCCAGCATATGAATCAGGTCATCATGGATCGTCTCATGGCTGTTACCCTGCTGCAGCTTCGTCCGGTGTTTGACTGCGGTGGATTGGCTGATGCCTCCGGCCTTATGCAGCCAGGATTTGGCGGCGGCATACATCGGGGCATAGCGGCGGTTGAAGCCCACTCCCAACAGCAGCCCCTTGTTCTCAGCAAGCTCTGCCATCCGGCGGGATTCCTCCAGATCATAGGATAGCGGCTTGTCCACATACACGGACACCCCATGCTCCAGGCAAGAGGTCACCAGCTCATAATGCGTAGTTGTAGGACTATGTATGAACACAGCATCCAGATCCCAGGACAGAAGCTCCGTAAGCTCGGTTGTGCCCCGCTGAAGGCGATACGCCTGGACTGCCCGCTCGACCGTAGCAGAGGAATGGCTGAGCACTCCCACCACCTCGGCCTGATCATGCCGGGAGAGCAGCGGCAAATAGACTTTACGGGCAATATCGCCTATGCCGATCATTGCCACTCTTTTGCGGACAGGTAGTTTCATTAACAGCATCTCCCTTACATGTTGGGGGAAATTCAATTCCCTTATAGATGTATTATACCGTGACATGCTGCGGGAACAATGATCTTTGCTTCAATAATTGCTTTAATTGCTTTTTTTTCAGTATGATGAAATGGATGGAGTGAAGAAGGGGCATAGTATAATGAGAAAATGGCTAACGGTTGTTCTGTATGTTTCGTGCATAATCCTCGCGTTTATCTACAGGTATGAACTCCTGGCTTGGCTTAGAGAGGATCATCCTTTGTATTTGTCGATGCTCGCCGCCACAGTGCTGGCCTTATTTCCGGTCCTGCCCTACAAGCTGATTATCGGATTGTTCGGGTATGCCTATGGAAGCTTCGCAGGAGCGTTAATATGCTGGAGTGCTACTACGATAGCGGCGGCCCTTGTATATGGTTTCGTTAAATACATGTTCCAGAGCAAATCAATGGCCTATCTAAGCAGTATTTCGGCGCTGGACAGATTTGTGTCTGCTGTGCAGCAGCGTCCTTTTGCATCCGTAGTGATTGCCCGCCTGGCACCGTTCATTCCGCAGATGGCTGTGAATATCTACGCTGGTGCCGCCGTACTGCCTTTCTGGAGCTATCTTGGAGCTACCGCACTTGGCAAAATTCCCGGCATCGCCCTCTACGCCTTCCTCGGAGGACAGATGTTCCAGCATCCGCGAAGTGCTGCAGTAGCTATAATCGTGTATATTGCCGTACTGGCTGTAGCCGGATTATCCATGCGCCGCCGTCCTTCTGCGGGCCGCTGACGCTTCAAGAATTTCCGGTGTGCTGGCAGTAAGCCTCTATTTGATTTATAATTAAATTGTGATCTATTTAATTGCATTCTACAGATGGAGGGATAACAATGAGTGAATTTCAAGCTGATTCTATAAATGTCAAGACCGAGCAAGCCACCTTCGCCGGTGGATGCTTCTGGTGTATGGTATCCCCTTTTGAAGAGCTTCCAGGCATTGTCAAGATTATCTCCGGTTATACAGGCGGACATACCGTGAATCCGACCTACGAGGAAGTATGCTCAGAAACCACCGGACATGTTGAGGCGGTGCAGATTACGTTCAATCCGGATATTTTCCCATATAGCAAGCTGCTTGAGCTGTTCTGGCAGCAGATTGACCCTACCGATGCCGGAGGGCAATTCCATGACCGTGGCACTTCTTATGGAACGGCAATCTTCACCCATTCGGAGGAGCAGCGCGAGCAAGCAGAGGCTTCCAAGGCAGCTCTTCAGGCCAGCGGACGCTTCTCTGCTCCCATTGTGACACCTATTCTTCCGGCTAAGCCCTTCTACCCAGCCGAAGAATATCATCAGGGCTATCATCACAAGAATCCAGCCCATTACAAGCGTTACCGCAAGGGTTCGGGCCGGGAAGCATTCATCGAAGCTCACTGGACGCATAAGGAGGACCCGCAGAGCCTGAAGGAGCGCCTGACTCCGCTTCAATATGAAGTAACGCAGAACAGCGCTACGGAATCTCCATTCCGCAACGAATTCTGGGATCACCACGGAGACGGGATCTATGTGGATATTGTCTCCGGGGAGCCACTGTTCAGCTCAGAGGATAAGTTCGATTCCGGCTGCGGCTGGCCGAGCTTCACGCGTCCGATCCGGGACTATGTGGTCAAGGAAAAAACCGACCTCAGCCACCTGATGGTCCGCACTGAGGTTCGCAGCAAGACAGCGGATTCCCACTTGGGCCATGTATTCAATGACGGCCCCGGAGCGAACGGACTGCGGTACTGTATCAATTCGGCAGCTCTGCGCTTTGTTCCCAAAGAGGACCTGGAGAAGGAAGGCTATGGCGAGTACCGTGTGCTCTTCCAGCATGCTTAAGGCTGGAGATCCCGGCTTGCCTCAAGCTATAGCTTCATAAATTGCATAACTTACGTGTGGCCCGAATGTATACTGTTTTCCGCATACATTTGGGCCACACGCCTGCGCATCAGCACAATGTATGCTGTTTTCCGCATACAATGGAGCCACACGTCTTCGCGCCAGTTCAATGTGTGCTGTTTTTCGCATACATTCGGGCACACGCCTGCGTACCTGTACAATGTGTGCTGTTTTCCACATACATTCGGGCACACACTTTATCCACAACAGAAAAAAATCATAATTTCCTGAACAAAACAAAGCCTCCAGCCCGGATTCACGGGTAGGGAGGCTTTATTCTTTACATAAATGATCCTATGTTTATTCGTACAGCCCGCTCTACTTATTCTGCTTATCTGAATTCTCCTCATCCGCTGCAGCCGGTACTACAGGTGCCGCTTCAGGATGAGGCTGCGATTCCCGGCCCGGCAGACGGTTGCCGCCCAGCCGTGCCTGTTCAGGGTGCGCGGGTTGCCGCCGCTTGAAGCTTTTCCGTAACCAGAGCACCAGCGCAACCACCACTCCAGCTACCAGCAGGACGGGGAGAGCAGCCGCCAGTACAACAACAAGCCACTGGAACATCACAGACAACGCCTTCATGCTGCTCTTGAGCGCTTCCGAAGCCCGTTCACCCAGCGGACCCTCGGAATTAGTCTGTGTAAGGGTAAGACTCTTCTCCGTCTGGTAGAGGCGAAGCTCCACTGTAGAGAACGATACGTTCTGATCGATATACCGCATTCTGCCCTTGATCTGTTCAATTTGCTCCTGAATTTCCCCAAGCTGGTTGGCGAACTGGACGAGATCGGCCGGTTTGGTTGCTTTTTTCATAAAATCAATATACTGCGCCTCCATCATCTGCTTCGCCTTAAGACGTGACTCCAGGTCCACATATTCCTCCGACACATCCTGCCCCTGGATGCTTCTCTGGAGCTTCTCATGCTTAATCTTCTCCAGATTGTTCAGGAACGGAGAGAAGCCCGCCGCAGGCACTTTTAGGATAAAGGTTCCACCCTGTTCATATTCAGACATATTCTCTGAAAATTCGATAATGTAGCCCCCGGCCAGAGTAACCATATTCCGCACTTCAGTCTGCGCTGCCCCGTAGTCGGTTACCTCCATATTGAGGTTCGCCTTGTAGATCAGCTTCTTGTTCAGCCCTGCTACCACATCGGTGCCGGTGAATCCGGCAGAAGCATTTGTCCCTTGCTCAGCCCCCGCCCCAGGGACTGCCGAATTTCCGCCGCCGCCCTTCACTGCAGCCTGATCATTGACAGCCATCGCCGTGTTAGCTAGACTATCCTCCTTAGCCTCTACCGCAGCAGGCGCACTCTCCGCTGATCCGTCTGATGCTGCTTGATTACTGAACGCGCTTTCTGAATTCGCGGCCGAATCTGAATTGTTACTCGACGCGCCGCATCCCGTTAGAACCACGGCCACAACCACTAGATACAATAAGTAATGCAGACCCCATTTTCGCATGCTCATTCCTCCACAAAGTGTAATTGTATACTGCTTCCGGTGCTTCAGCTTCCGCGGAGAAAGGCCGTTATCTGTATCGGTCCGTTCCGCGCTTATCCCTCTTGACGTTCCAAAAGCTGGAAGGTTGCAGCCATTTAAGGAAAATAACAAATAAGACCATTCAGTCATGAATAGCCGAGTGGGGTCCTGTTTGCGTATTGCCTCTTTATTTGTTACAATTACGATGATAAAACGGCAAAAAAACACCAAAAACCCTATTCGCATAGAATAAGGTTATGGCGCTATTCGGACAAGCTCCACCTTGCCCGGGCAGCTGTAATTGATTTCTTGCCGATTTATGATGCCTACTACTACAAGAGGAGGTGAACCCTCATGGCAAAAGACGTATTGTGCGCAGTTAATTCTTGCACCTACTGGGCTGAAGAGAACAAATGCAACGCTGAGTCCATCTTCGTTGCCTACCACAGCTCCAAGCAGCCTACACAATCTGAGGAAACAGATTGCAAAACCTTCGAAAGCAAATAATGAATCTTTACAGAATATGAAGGAGCCCTCCACAGGTTCCTTCTTTCTTTTCTCATTCTATCAAGAATGAGAATTATTATCAAGTGTTTCCTGCAAAAAACAAACCACTGCGGGCCGGAGATTATACTCTCCCGCTTGCAGTGGTTTTTCTGTCCAAATCTAAGAATCTTAAACGGAATAGCTCCGCCCTGTTAACGGGTCACTGCGCCATGCTGCTCTCTCACCAGGACAGCGGCCTTTACCATGTTGCGCAGTGCGCCTGTGGTCTCTTCCCAGCCCCGTGTCTTCAGTCCGCAGTCGGGGTTAATCCAGAACTGCTGGACATCCAGCACGCGCAGCGCACGTTCGATGGCTGAAGTCATCTCCTCTACCACCGGCACGCGCGGACTGTGAATATCATACACACCCAGTCCAATCCCCTTGTCGTATTCCTGCTCCTCGAAGCTGACGATTAGCTCACCATGGCTGCGCGAGGTCTCAATGGAGATGACATCCGCATCCATCGCCGAGATCGAACCGATCATGTCGTTAAATTCACTGTAGCACATATGCGTATGCACCTGCGTGGTGTCCTTGACATGGTTCGTGGCGGTCCGGAAGGATTTCACCGCCCAGTTGAGGTAATACTCATGATCTCTCGCCTTCAGCGGCAGGCCTTCGCGGATCGCCGGCTCATCGACCTGGATCATCTCGATACCAGCCTCCTCAAGTGCGGATACTTCATGACGCAGGGCGAGGGCGATCTGTCCGGCCACCGCCTCCCGGCTGAGGTCATCGCGGACAAAGGACCAGTTCAGGATCGTGACCGGTCCAGTCAGCATTCCCTTAACAGGCAGCTTCGTTAGTGACTGGGCATACACGCTCTCTTTGACGGTCATCGGCTCGATAAAAGCAACATCGGCATAGATTACCGGCGGCTTCACGCAGCGTGATCCGTAGGACTGAACCCAGCCGCCTGCGGTGAACAGATAGCCGGCCAGCTTCTCCCCGAAGAATTCCACCATATCCGTACGCTCGAACTCTCCGTGTACCAGCACATCCAGACCAAGCTCCTCCTGAAGCGTAATCGCTTCAGCGATCTGCCGCTTGATGAACAAGTCATAACGCTCCTGGTTCCAGACTCCCTTGCGCCATTTCAGACGGGCCTGGCGGACTTCAGCCGTCTGCGGGAAGCTGCCGATGGTCGTGGTCGGCAGCAGCGGCAGACGCCACTTCTCCTGCTGAACCTTGACACGCTCGGCGAACGGAAGACTGCGGCGGTCCGGCAGCTGGGCAAGGGCACGCACCTGCTCGGCTACATCCTCACGCCCGCGCTCCGGCAGAGCACGGAATACGGCCAGCACCTCACGGCTGCGCTCCAGCTCGGCGGCATAACGCTCTCTTCCCTCGTTCGCGGCTGCCGCAATGAGAACCAGCTCGGCCAGCTTCTCATTGGCAAACGCCAAGGCATTCTTGACCGCAGCCTTCAGCTTGACCTCGCCCTCAACCGTTACAGGCACATGCAGCAGACTTGACGCTGGCTGGAGAATTAACCGCTCCTGAGGCACATAGGTCAGCAGCTTCGCTACCAGCTCCAGCTTGGCATCGGTATCGGCGCGCCAGATGTTGCGTCCGTCAAGGATACCGGCTCCGAGTGTCTTATCCTGCGGCCACCCGAGGCGTGCAACCGACTCCAGATTCTTGCCGCCGTCATGGACGAAGTCAAGACCCAGACCCTGTACAGGCAGCGCCAGCAATGCTTCAAGCGGCTCCGCAGCTTCGAAGTACGTCTGCAGCATCAGGTTCAGTCCTGGTACGGCAGCAGCAATCTCACTGTAAATGTTCTGGAGCAGTGCGGTATCCTCAGCCGTTAAGCCGGTAACAATCGCCGGTTCATCGATCTGTACCCAGGCCACTCCTTCAGCCTGCAGCTCCTGCAGCAGTTGTACATACAACGGGAGGAAGCGTGCGGCAACGGCGGCGATGTCTGCTGCCGGGAAGCCCTTGGACAGCTTCAGGAAGGTATACAGTCCGACTATAACGGGCTTGCCCTCAATGCCTGCCCGCTCCTTGGCGAAGCGGTAGGCAGCCAGCGGTTTATTCGCTGTCAATACCGGAGTCAGGCTGCCGATCTCAGGCACAATGTAATGGTAATTCGTATTGAACCATTTCGTCATCTCGCAGGCCGGGGCCTCTGCATTGCCGCGCGCCATTGCAAAATACAGATCAAGCGGAATTTCTCCGCCCTTATATCCGTAACGCGCCGGTACGATCCCGAACATAGCGGCGGTATCCAGCACATGGTCATAGAAGGTGAAATCGCCCACCGGAATCAGATCAATTCCGGCCTGCTGCTGGGTCTGCAAATGCTGAAGCTGTATATCCTCCATCTGCGAGCGGAAGCTCTGCTCATCGATTTTCCCGGCCCAATAAGCCTCCAATAATTTCTTCCATTCACGGTTCTTGCCGATTCTCGGATAACCGAGGCTGCTTGTCTTGATTCCTTTACTCATAGGTGTCCACTCCTCTGTATAATTGTCTGCCCTCATGTCTGCAAGCCTTAATCTGATGCCATCTTACTGCACGCCTACCGCGCCCCGCAACAGATTCCACGCAATCCGGCTATACAGATTCCCTATAGCAAAACGCCAAAAAAAGCTGCACCCCCATGAAGGAGGAGCAGCTTAAACATGGAGTCCCGGCGAAATCAGAACCAGATCAGATAGACCACACCGGCAAGCACAATCCGGTAGATTGCGAAGGGCAACAGCTTGATCCGGTTAATCAGCTTCAGGAAGAAACGCATCGATACCAGTGCGAATATGAAGGCGCTGATGAACCCGGCAATGAAGAACGGCAAGGCATCCAGCGTAAAATACTGCCAGTTCTTCAGCAGTGAAATCAGGCTCGCCCCGGCCATAATCGGCACCGCCATGATGAAGGTGAAATCGGCTGCCGCACGGTGGCTCATGCCCAGCAGAACCCCGCCGGATATCGTCGAGCCGGACCGCGAGAAGCCCGGCCACAGGGAGATACATTGGATCAATCCGACTGATAGCGCCTGCCTATATGTAATTTGATCCACACTCTCAGTCCGGGCATTCGCAGGCGCAAAACGGTCGGCACAAATCATGAATAACGCTCCAACCACAAGTCCAATCAGCACAGTAAAGGTAGAGAACAGATGCTCATCGATGTAATCCTCCAGTAGAAATCCGAAGATTCCGGCCGGTAGCAGTCCGACAAGGATATGCGTCAGCTTCAGCCGCCCTTCCGCCGGAGCCTGCCGCTGCCCTTCCGGCACTACGGCCAAGTCCTTGCGGCTGAGCTTCCCGAGGCCCAGCAGATCAATGAACCGGTTACGGAAAATAATTACGACTGCAAGAATGGAACCTAATTGAATCACTACCTTGAAGGAGTTGGCCGTGTACTTCCCCAGGAACTCCTGCGATTTAAGCCACATATCATCTACGATGATCATATGGCCTGTCGAGGATACCGGAGCGAATTCGGTCAGCCCTTCCACAATTCCCAGAATGATTGCTTTGACAATGGTCAGCAGCTCCATGGCGATCCCCCTTTATTGTTTTCAATATAATAATTGTAAACTCGCACAGCTATTTCTGAAACTTACAGCTCTCTTGCAGTATGGAAAATTTTAATCATAACGCTGACTTGACAGGCAGAAACCAACAGCATATATTTATATGCATGCGCATGCATTTATTGTTTATCCATCCCATGTAGAACGAAGGAGCGAAATTCATGACGAAAGATCTGTTCACCCCCTATGAGTATAAAAACTTAAAACTGAAGAACCGGGTGGTAATGCCGCCCATGTGCCAATATTCAGTTACCAATAAGGATGGCATCGCTAACGACTGGCATTACAACCACTATGTAAGCCGCGCTGTCGGCGGCACCGGACTGATCATTGTCGAGATGGCTGATGTGGACCCGGACGGCCGGATTACCGATTATGATCTGGGCCTCTGGTCTGATGAGCAGATTCCTGCGCTGGCGCGGATTGTGGAAGCCAGTCATGCCCATGGAGCCAAAATCGGAATTCAGGTGGCCCATGCCGGACGCAAGGCGGAGGATGCCAAGGTTCCTGTCTCTTCTTCCGCAATTCCTTTTGACGGCAAGTCCAAGACTCCTCATGCCCTGACAACAGAAGAAGTTAAAGACATGGTACAGAAATTCAAACGGGGCGTAGAGCGTGCGGTCCAGGCCGGGTTCGACACTATTGAGCTGCACGGCGCCCACGGCTATCTGATTCACCAGTTCCACTCGCCGCTGACCAACCAGCGGACTGATGAATACGGACAGGATCTGACCTTGTTCGGCCGGGAGGTTATCGCTGCCGCCAAGAGCGTGATGCCTGAGGATATGCCACTGATCATGCGGATTTCCGCCAGAGAATATGTGAAAGGCGGCTACGGCCTCCAAGAGGGTCTGGAGATCAGCAGAGCCTATAAGGAAGCCGGGGCCGATATTTTCCATATCAGTTCAGGTGGTGAAGGAGCCGTTGACGCAGAGAATGGACCGGGCAACCATGCAGCCTATCAGTTACCGCTGGCAAGAACCATCCGCCAGGAGCTGAACGTACCGGTGATTGCTGTCGGCCGCTTGGATGAAGCGGTTCTTGCCAACGCCGCCATTAGCAATGAAGAAGCTGACTTGGTGGCGGTGGGCCGGGGAATGCTCCGTAATCCTTACTGGACGCTGGAAGCCGGTGTAACGCTGCACAAAGACGCAGATATACCTAAGCAGTATGCATTAGGATTCCCGCGTTAAGGACAATTCGTCAGCAGCTTGCCTATGGTGATGGTATACTGTATAACAACTACTATTCATTACAGGTATACACCGGGAGGATGAAGACATGACTAACCCCCCTTCAAATGATCTGATTAACAGCTGGTTATCGCTCTCTCTGATACAGATGAAGGTGGCCGCAGTCCTTGAAGCGAAGCTGACCGAGAACTATGAGTTATCGCTTAAGGAATTCTATGTATTGCTGTTTCTGTCCGAAGCCCCTGAGCAAAAGCTGAAGCTCCAGCAGCTGGAATCGATGGTCGGGCTTAGCCAGAGTGCTGTGTCCCGGCTGGTCAGCCGCTTCGAAGCCAAGGGCTGCGGAGCGCTGGAGCGCAAGTCCTGCGAGGCAGACCGCAGAAGCATCTATACGTCCCTGACTGCCATTGGGCAGGACAAGGTTGACCGGGCGAAGCAGACCGTTCATGAAGTGCTGCAGGAAGCCTTTCCTGTAGACGACACGCAGCTGCTGCTGGAGCAGCTTATCCAGCTGAAGCAATCCTAGACCCGGGCAGCTGCCTGCCGGGTGAACCCGCCGTCCCTCCCGAGGGGCGGCGGGTTTTTGCCTGAACCTCCCTCTCCCCCTGAGCATACACCATACTATTAAGAAATTAAGTATAGCGGGGTGCAGCATATGTTATTCACAGCTATGCAGCTGGTTGGCGGTCTTATTCTCTCAGTAGGCTGCACCTCCGTCCCATCTGCGTTATACTTTCTGTAATAAAAGGATGTGGGAGGTTCAATGAATGAAGCAAAATAAGTATGACGACGCGGGTTTTTTTGCGAATTACAGCCAGATGCCCCGCTCTACGGGCGGACTGGAGGCTGCCGGAGAATGGGAGGTCTTCCGTACTTTGCTGCCTGATCTGGCGGGCCAGCGGGTGCTTGATCTGGGGTGCGGGTTCGGCTGGCACTGCCGGTATGCCCGGGAGCAGGGGGCGGCTTCCGTCGTAGGCATAGATCTCTCCGCCAATATGCTGGAGCGTGCCCGTACGATGACAGACGACCCGAAGATTGAGTATCTCCAGCTCGCGATTGAGGATGCCGCATTCGGGGCAGAGCAATTTGATACCGTGATCAGCTCGCTGGCGATCCACTATATTGAAGATTTCGGCAGCCTCTGCCGCCAGGTCCGGCATTGCCTGAAGCCCGGGGGAGCCTTCGTCTTCTCTGTAGAGCATCCGATCTTCACCGCGCTCGCCGCGCAGGATTGGCATTACAGCCCGGACGGGGAGAAGCTGCATTGGCCCGTGGACAACTACCATCTCGAAGGGCTAAGACTGGCTGATTTTCTCGAACACGAGGTTGCAAAATACCACCGGACCACCGCCACCTACCTGGGTACGCTGCTCGATTCCGGATTCGTCCTGAAGCAGCTGTCGGAGCTGCAGCCGACCCCTGAGATGCTGGAGAAGAATCCGGCTTGGCAGGAGGAGACGCGGCGTCCGATGTTCCTGCTGCTGTCAGCGGTGAAGCAGTCAACAGACTAATCTTATAGCACAAAAAAAAGACCAGCCGGACGGTAGTCCGCTGACCTTTTATCATCCCCGTGGTTCACGGAGTTCACATTGCATTATTCACATTCACTGTGCCTTCCTGAGTCTTGGCAAGTGCGGACGGAATCTTAGGTGCCTGAACCAGCTTCCGTCTGCCCAGAGAGGTTGTAAAAGTGATTACATAACCGGCTACAACTACAGCCATCACAGTGTACAGGGTTTCTCTTAACGGCATATAGAAGAGGGAAAAAGCCAGAACGATTACATCCATCAGGATAAATACGGTTCCTACCTTAATACCTTTCCATTCACTGATCAGCACGGATAAAATATCGTCCCCGCCGCTCGCCCCGCCGCCCAGCAGGACCATTCCTGCGCCCAGACCTGTCAATACCCCGGACAACAGCGCCGCAACCGGCAAGTTATCCTGCAGGTCAATAACCCAGCCGGAATAGCGTTCCATCAGCCCGTAGAATACCGTGAAGGCCACTACGGATATGAAGGTGTTCACTACGAATGATTTTCCTTTGAAAATGATTGCGATGATGAGTACCGGAATGTCCAAAATCAGGATGCTAAGTGATGGTGAAATCCCCAGTACATACTTGCCGAGCAGCGACAATCCTACGAATCCGCCTTCGGTCAAGTGGTTCTGATAATTAATGTGATAATACGTAAATGCAAGCAATAGTGTTCCGGTCAAAATAATAGCTAACCGGAGCGGCAAACTCATGCCACTGTCTTGTTTCCTCATTACTCGGTCTCCCCTTATCGTATATGGCGGCTAGACGTTCGTGCCAGCCTCTACGGGGGGTTATACCGGAGGAGATGTTGCTCCTTCGCATACAATACTCCCTTCCCTTCGCAGAAGCGGCTTCGTCAATGAACAACGGTTCGCGCACATTCTACAGGGAAGCTAAGTATAAGACAGATCATAACGTTTCCAAATCGTCCTTTGGGGAATCGTCCTTCGGGGACACATGGTATCCTGATCCTTTCTTTAGTTTGATATGTTCTGAATAGATTATACCACGCGGAGGGGCCACTCTAAACAGTTTCCATTAAAAATAAGCAATCAGCCCGGATTCCGCAGCAGACGGTTGACGGTCTCGCGGCGGACGCCGATCAATTGTCCGATCTCTTCCTGTGTCAGCAGATCTGTGAGCTGTGCGCCATGAGAATATTCGGTCAGCCAGCGGGTCAGCAGGGCCATCCGCTCCCCCGGCGTTCCAACCGTGAGATGATCGAGCCTCGTCTGCATGAACCGCACCTTCTCCTGAAGCAACAGGGCGATCTCCATCACCTTCTCAGGCTTCTCCCTCAGCTCCCGGTACCATTCTGCAGCCGGAATCAGCTCAACCTCACTCTTCATCATTGCCACTGCGGTTCCATGCGCCTCCTTCGGCGAAATGAGGGAATGATGCGGAACGGTCTCACCCGGATATAGCAGGTTGAACAATACCATGTTCCCGTTCTCATGCAGTCTCGTGACCTTGAACAGTCCGCTCTTCACCTTGAACAGGTTCTGGCCGCCGTCTCCCTGGCGGAATAAGACCTCACCTCTGTGCAGAATCATTTCGCATTCTCCTTTGCGTTCTCTGTATATATATTTTTAATTATACCGAAATAAGACACTAAAATGGAGGGGCAAGCGTAAAACAGCCATTTGTTCAAAAGTTCAACGGCAAAGAAACCGCCTGGGGGCAGAGAAGAGTCTCTGCCCCCAGGCGGTTCCAGGGATAGGTAAAATACGTTATTTCACTGTGACCGGCTTCTTCCAAAGTCCCAGGATCAGCCCGGAAATTACAGAGCCGATCAGCACAGCCAGCAGAAACAGTGCCGCATTGCTGGACAGGAAGGCTACGAACACACCGCCATGCGGTGCGGGAACATTGAGGTTCCACAGCTGGGTAAGTCCGCCGGCTACGGCAGAGCCCAGAATACAGGAGGTGAGCACCCGCAGCGGATCAGCCGCAGCGAACGGAATGGCCCCTTCGGTGATGAACGACAAGCCCAGCACATAGTTGGTTACACCGGATTTGCGTTCGGTCTCCGTGAATTTATTTTTGAAGAACGAGGTTGCCAGGGCAATCGCCAGCGGAGGCACCATCCCTCCGGCCATCACTGCTGCCATCATCATTCCGTTTGTATTGCCGCTGGACGTAAACACGCCGATGGCAAAGGTGTAGGCTGCCTTGTTGAATGGACCGCCCATATCAATGGCCATCATCCCGCCAAGCACCAAGCCCAGCAGAATCTTGTTGCCGGTGCCCAGATTGTTAAGCGCATCGGTCAGTCCTCCGTTAATCCAGCTGAATAACGGATCGAACAGGAAGAACATAACCGCGCCGGTAATTAGCAAGCTGAATACGGGATAGAGCAGAATCGGCTTCAGACCGTCCAGTGTGCGCGGCAGGCCGGAGAAGGCTTTGCGGAGCATTACCACTACATAACCAGCCAGGAACCCGGCAGCCAGACCGCCGAGGAAACCTGAATTGGAGTTAAGGGCCATCAGACCGCCGACCATACCCGGCATCAGCGCAGGCCGGTCACCGATGCTCATCGCGATAAATCCGGCAAGGATCGGAATCAGGAAGTGGAAGGCTCCGTCACCGCCGCCGATGCTCTGCAGCAGCTTGACCAGCGCATTGTCGGGACTGGCCACCTGTTCAATCAGGAAGGAGATCGCCAGCAGAATGCCTCCGCCGACTACGAACGGCAGCATATGCGAGATGCCGTTCATCAGGTCTTTGTAGATTTTGCTTCCAATAGAACCGGACTTCACAGGTGCTGAGCCTTCTTCATTGCGTCCAGAGCCGCGATAGATAGGCGCATCTCCTGTAACTGCAATCCGGATTAGCTCCTCTGACTTGCGGATACCGTCGCTAACCGGACGCTGGAGTACAGGCTTGCCGCTGAAGCGTTCCATCTCCACGTTCTTGTCGGCAGCGATAATCACGCCGCTGGCCCGGGCAATTTCATCTGCAGTCAGCACGTTCTGCGCACCCTCCGAGCCGTTAGTTTCGACACGGATATTGACACCCATCTCCTTGGCCTTCTTCTTGAGGGCATCCTCTGCCATATAGGTATGGGCGATTCCTGTAGGACACGCTGTTACAGCAACAACGAAGCTCTGTGAATCGGGGTTCCCGGTAATCATCCGTGCAGGTTCAGCTTGCGGCGCAGCTGCCTTCGGTGCAGCATCCTTCACCGCCGCTGCCTTGGCTTCCGCTTCTGCCTGGGCTTCCGCCTCCGCTTGCTTGGCATCGAATAAGGCGGACACCTCGGCAGGTGTCTTGGCATTCATGAGTTGTTCGATGAATTCGCTTTCAATGAGCAACCTGGACAGTGCTGCGAGTGTTCGCAGGTGCATATTTCCAGCTCCGTCCGGCGCGGCGATCATGAAGAATAGGTGGGCCGGCGCTTCATCCAGGGAGGCAAAATCAATTCCGGCGCTGCTCTTCGCAAATACCACCGTTGCTTCGCTAACAGCCTTGGTCTTGGCATGAGGCATGGCAATGCCTCCGCCGATGCCCGTGCTCGACTGGGCTTCACGCTCCAGAATCTTCTCCTTGAACAGCTTCGCATCCGCGATGCGTCCGCTGGCCGCGAGACTGGCAATCAGCTCGTCAATGGCCCCTTCCTTCGTGGTAGCCTGCAGCTCCATAATCATCGTTTCCTGTATCATCAAATCTGTAATTTTCATCAATTCTCAACTCCCCGAATGTACTTGAACCTGTTAACCTCTGTTATTCATAGCTGAGATATGGCAATAAGCGGACGAAGCTCTTCAATTAATGCCCGGTCTGCCAGATCATCGGAGAACGCTGTGGCACTTCCTGATGCCACACCGGCACGGAATGCTTCCAGCACATTCCCTGTCAGCGACAAGGTGCCCACGAATCCGGCAATCATCGAATCTCCCGCACCTACTGAATTCCTCACCTGGCCCTTAGGAGCGCTGGCGTGGTAGACTTCTTGCCCCGTAATGAACAATGCGCCTTCGCCAGCCATGGAGACCAGTACATGCTTGGCGCCGCCCATAAGCAGCTTGCGTCCGTAAGTGATAATCTCCTCCCGGGTGCTGATCTGAACTCCGAACAGCTCTGCCAGCTCATGGTGATTCGGCTTGACCAGCAGTGGTCCCTGGGATAAGGCGTCCTGCAAGGCCTGCCCGGTCGTATCAATAACGAACTCCGCGCCCTTCTGCCTGCATACTGCAATCAGCCTGCTGTAGAAATCTCCGCCCAGCGAAGGTGGCGTGCTGCCTGACAGGATCACAATGTCACCCGGCTTCAGGGCTTCCAGCTTAAGCAGCAGTGCAGCCGTCTCGGTCTCCGTAATGACAGGACCGGCCCCGTTAATCTCCGTCTCCTGGCCGGCCTTAAGCTTGATATTGATCCGGGTATCGTCCGCAATATGAACGAAGTCGCCGGATATCCCTTCCTGGCCCAGCCAGGTGTCAATGTAGCCGCCGGTGAATCCGCCAAGAAATCCGGTGGCCGTATTCTCCACGCCGAGCTGCTTCAGAACACGCGATACGTTAATCCCTTTCCCTCCGGGCAGCTTCATATCGCGCTTCATCCGGTTGAGTCCGCCCAGTGTTAGCTCTTCTACCTCCACGATATAATCGACGGAAGGATTGAGTGTCACCGTATAAATCATCATTCATCCCTCATTTATAATGTTTGTCTTCCCATCCCATCACACCAGTGTATAATCCACATCCAGCTTCTCAAGCTGCCTCCGGAAGCTATCCGGAATCCCCGTATCCAGAATGCAGTGGTCCATCTCCTGCAGATCCGCAACCTTGCAGAAGGAGATCTGCCCGATCTTGCTATGGTCGGCCAGCAGGATCGTCTGCTTCGCTACCGCGATCATTTTGCGCTTGGTGGCCGCTTCCAGCATATTCGGGGTCGTAATCCCTTCGCGGATATCCAGCCCATTGGTGCCGAGGAATGCCTTATCTACCCGAACCATATCCAGCGAGCGTTCGGTCATCGGTCCGACAAAAGCCATGGTGTCCGGCCTTAGCATCCCGCCTGTAATAGACACCTCAATATGGCGGCAGTCCTTCAGCTCGTTCAGCGCCATGATTGAGTTGGTAATGACCTTGAGATTACGGAACGATTTCAGCGCCCGGGCAATCTGCAGGGTGGTGGTACCTCCGTCAAGGAGAATGGCATCACCATCTTCAATCATCTCCACAGCCTTCCCGGCAATCCGCAGCTTCTCTTCCAGGAACCGGTCTTCCTTGTCAGGAACCGCCGCTTCAAAGTTCACACTCTGCAGGGACACCGCCCCGCCATGCGTACGCTTCAGCAGCCGCGCCTCCTCCAGCTCCTTGAGGTCCCTGCGGATGGTGGATTCAGAGACGGACAGCTCCTGGCCGAGCTCCTGAACCGAAGCTCTTGTATGCTTCTCGACAAACAGCAGAATCATCCGTTTGCGTTCTTCTTCAAACATGCAGCTCACTCCTTAGGATGTGCAGCTACCCGCTGCCGGATTCCTATATATACAGTAACTACTGAATTGAAAGATAAGATGACTGGATTCAAATCACTTGTGACTGATGTTGATCATTTGTGCTCATTTATGATTGTAACAGCGTTTTCATGAACTGTAAAGAGGCTACTATTCAGCCGGATACACTACTGCTGTAAGAATTGGCGTATGCTCTGCTCATTTATGCTCATTTCAGCCTTGTAACTATATCATCCGGTGCGGTAAATTACCTCCCGATTGCCCATTTCACAATGGCAGCGAGCGACATATTTATATTACATATGGGGAAAAGCGGGTGAACAGGAGATGGCCTATTACAATAACAACGGATATGGCAGCGCAGGCGGTAACGGCGGTAATGGCAGTAGCAGCGGCATTAACGGCCACGGAGGGGGCGGCAGTGACGGCCCAGTAGAAACCGAGGAGCTCAGTGCAGAGGATTATGCGATTATTGCCGCCGGCTTCGGCGTACTCGGGGAACTGTTTGCTTTTTTCTCTCTGGTAAAAGCCAAGCAGGTGACCAAGGAAACAGGCGGACAGGTAGGTGCCGGCATCGACCCGGTGCTGTTCGTACAGAACCGCAAAAAAAAAGCAGCCAGACGAAAGTCCCGCCGGCTGCGTTGATCCCTTATATTTTCCGAACCCATCACTCACTTCAAAGGAATGACCTCATGCTTCGCAAATATGACCTGCACCTTCTCCCTCAGCTCCTCTTCGGGCAGAAGGACAATGACAATAATATGCTCCAGATCAGCATGCTCCGCATACGCCTCCGCGTCATCTTGCGGAATCCCCATTCCGATCAGGCTGACCGCTAGGCCGTCTGTCTCCAGATCCGCCCCCGCGAGCTTGCGGGCTGCCGGACCTGCTGCGACCGCAGAATCCGCGACCATATCCAGGCCTACCCCAAGCCCGCGGGCTGTACCGTACAAGCCATTATTCCCCTGCCCCGTCTCCACATCTCCAATCGCGGCATCCTTGCTGATGATCTCCAGCGTGTTCTTCTGCTTCGTGACAGCAGAGATATGCTTCGCCTTGATCCCATTCTTCTTCAATTCTTCGATCGCCAGCACCGCATCACTCCGGTGTCCAAAAATCCCCAATACCAATGTTGGCATGCGGCATCCCTCCTCTTACAGCTACTGCGATATTACCACTCTGCCTGTGGCTTGAATCCCGCATGTGGCGGCGGCTCCCGGTCAGGTCTGAATCAATCTCTTCTAATTGGGTTATAAAGATACGTATACATAAACATAACTTAAGAGATAGGGGGGGCTGCTGTGCTTCAAAGCAAGTATTTTCGGACCTGCCTGGCCATTATCGCCTTTTTGACGATTCTGTACCTGGGCTCGAAGGTCATTTTTCTGTTCACACCGCTGGTATCTATCATTCAACTGCTGCTCGTACCCATGATGCTGTCGGGCTTTATGTATTATCTTCTGCGGCCGATTGTCAACTATCTGGGGACCAAAAATGTTAACCGCGGGCTGTCCGTCCTGCTGATTTATCTTGTGTTTACCGGACTGTTCGTCTTATTCTGGGTGCTGGTCTGGCCTACACTGCGCGAGCAAATCCAGAACTTCATTGACAATACGCCTTATCTGGTCGAGGGTATTCAGAATCAGTTCAACAAGCTCCAGAATGATCCGTCGTTCTCCCGCTTCTTCAAGGGTGACACGGATGTGACCACACGCCTGACGGAGTATGTGAACAGTGCCATTAACTGGGTGACCAATTCGATGTCCAATCTGATCACAGTGATCTCCAGTATTGTCGTGGTTATCGCTACCCTGCCGATCATTCTCTATTACATGCTGAAGGACGGGCACAAGCTGTCACCGATTCTTCAGGGCCTGATTCCGAGAAAGTACCGCAAGGAAGGCCAGGAGATGTTCAAGGATATTGACTCTGCACTCAGCGGCTTCATCGTTACACGTGTCCTGCTTAATGTGGTGCTGGGCATCTTGCTATACATCGGATTTTTGCTGATCGGCCTGCCTTATTCTCTGCTGCTCGCCGTGATCTCCATCCCGCTGAATTTCATTCCCTATGTGGGCTCGCTGCTGGCGGCGGTTCCGGTTGTTATCGTGGGGTTCATAGAATCGCCTTCTATGGCTATCTGGTCAGCGGTCGTCATTCTGATCGCGCAGCAGATTCAGGATAACGTGCTGTCACCGGTCATCTATGGCAAGTCGCTGGATGTTCACCCGTTGACAACAGTGCTGCTTGTACTTGTGGGGGGCGACTTCTATGGACTGATCGGCGTCCTCATTGCGCTTCCGGTCTATATGATTATCAAAATCATCTTCCTGCGCATATACGAGATCATTATCGCTGAACGGGTGGATCAACCCGTACCCGAGCCAAGTGCTCCGCCGGGGATTGAGATTGAGATCGTCAAGGACGATAAGGTATAGTAAAACAACCCCACAAAGCGGGGCTTTAGCGTAGGTGATAACTCAGGTACTTTGCGGGGGCTCCAAAACATATAAATTCTTATCTTTTAATAAAAAGCCCTCCGGCGCTGATGATCTCCGCGCCGGAGGGCTTTTCAATGTACATGCTTGAATGTGTCCAGACTTTAGCCCCGCAGCGAGCGGACCACGAAAGTGTGGTTGCCCTTAGGCAGGTTCTGCCCGCCATGCAGCGTCACGGAGCCTTTGGTATGTGCGATGATCGTCGCATTGAATGCCACCAGCTGGTCCCCTTTCCAGACAGTAACCGCTGATTTGAAATAGACGGCATTATCAAACTGCAGACGTTCTCTCATGATATATCCGACCGAATGGAGAACCGGGGGCAAAGCCCTCTCTTTGGGAGCCAGGGCTTTGATGTACACAATATCGCGGAAAGGGACGGCAATCTCCTGATGCCCAATGACGGCTACCGAAGCTGCAAGATCCCATCTGCGCAGAACGCCTTTCATGATCGTATATGGCTGCTCGCCGCAGTACATAATGACCGGTCTGCCAACCCAATGCTTCATGGCTCCACGCCCTTCCCTGTGCCTGAACTACTTATACCTTCGGTATGGACCAGTCTATGCCCTTAAGCCCATGTTGCTCCAGATACTGGTTGGCCTGAGAGAACGGGCGGCTGCCGAGAAATCCCCGGTGTGCAGAGAACGGGCTCGGATGCGGAGACTGGATCACCTTATGCCTGCTGCGGTCAACTACCGCGCCCTTGAGCTGGGCATGACTGCCCCACAGGATGAACACCATCGGTTCTGTACGCTCGTTTAGCTTCTCCATAATAGCATCCGTGAAGGTCTCCCAGCCCAGCCCCTTATGCGAATTCGGCTGGCCCTCGCGTACTGTCAGGACGGCATTGAGCATCAGCACGCCCTCTTCCGCCCAGTGCAGCAGCGATCCGTGGCCCGGCACCTCTATACCGAGATCACTGTGCAGCTCAGCGTAGATATTGCGCAGCGACGGCGGAATCCTTACACCCGGCTCTACCGAGAAGCTAAGGCCATGGGCCTGTCCTGCGCCGTGATAAGGGTCCTGTCCGAGAATCACTACCCGGGTCTTGCTGTAAGGCGTCAGCTTCAGCGCCGAGAACAGCTTGTCCTTCGGGGGATAGACTGTATACTGCTTATACTCGCGTGCCAGGGCATAGCGCAATTCCTCAAAGTAAGGCTTCTGCGTCTCTTCCTGCAGCACTTCATCCCAATCGTTGCCAAACATTCGGTTCTCCTCCCAATTCCCCTGCTATTAGTATTGTTTCATTACCTGTTATTAACCAGAATAACAGGAACTTATTTGCGGCCATAGTCCGCCTTGATCTCGCCCCATGACTTCGTCTGCCATTTCAGCACCTTGTTGTCATAAGTGTGGCTGCGCAGCCAGCTCTCCGCCCGGTCAATCAGCTGCCAGATCTCCTCTGTAGAGGCATCCCGGGGCAAGGTCGTGGCCACCTTTTTCTGCTTGACCCATTTCATTGCATTGACAGAATCACTATAGACCGTCTTGCTGCTGCCTTCCTGCTTAAGATGAGCCAGCGCATGCACAATCGCCAGGAACTCTCCAAGGTTATTAGTCCCTTTGCGGATCGGACCGCAGGAGAAAATCACATCCCCGGTCTGGGTATCTACGCCTTTGTATTCGACCGGTCCGGGATTCCCCCGGGTGCCTACATCCACGGAGATACTGTCATAATCAATCTCCTCAGATGTCTCCACGCCGGCACTCCGGCTCCAGGACTTGCCTGATTTGCTTGTGCCGGACGCCCCTGAAGCTGCAGCACCGGTTCCCCAGTTGCCCTTCCAGCCTGCCTTGAAGGCTGTCTCAGCCGCCGACTTGCTCTCATAAGACTTATATTTCGCTCCGGTATAATGATCCGTCTGCGCCTGGCATTCCGCCCATGTATTGTAGACTCCGGGCTGCTTGCCTTCCCATACAACGTAGTATTTCTGCTTAGCCATTCCTGTTGCTCCCTCCTGCCGGTGTAACCTTATCCAGAAATCTATTGTAATGCATACCGCGTTCATATTGAAGCCTGAACACACTCACACGCCTGCTGCCAGCCCGAATATCTATTTGGATAAATACCGGCAGGCGCGTTCATACTAATACGGCAGCTCAGTCCAGCACAGCCAGCGTAGTATCAATAATGGTCTGGAGCTTGCCCGCATCCCTCGTTGCCTTGACCATAACCCGCAGTCCAACCAAGGCATTGTGCAGATAAGCAGCAAGCGCCGGAGCCGCATGACGGGAGGAGAGTTCTCCGGTCTCCTGTCCATGCAGGATCAGCTGTTCCATTAATCTCTCGGTATTCAAAAAAGCCTCATTGGCCCGCTCAGCAGCTTCCGGATCATGAGCCGACAGCTCCACTGCCGTATTCACCAGCATACAGCCCTTCGGCTCCGCTTCACTTCTGTGAACTGTGGCTTCGAATAAGAGGCGGATGGCAGCCTTGGCTGAGGTGATGCCCTCGATCCGGCTCTCCAGCCGGGAGCTTTGAAGGGCTGCAAAGCGCTCCAGCGCTTTTATATATAAGGTATGCTTGTCTCCAAAGGTGTCATACATGCTTCGCTTGTGAATTCCCATGCCGGCTACAAGATCCTGCATGGACGTCTTCTCATAGCCCTGCTGCCAGAAAATCGTCATTGCCTTGAGCAATACATCATCAATGTCAAACTCTTTGCTTCGCGCCATGATCATGCTCCTTTCGCGGTCTATTTTACCATTTATAGAACGATCGGTAAATATTATTGTAGCAGTGTTAACTAAATCACATTAATTCCGCACCAATCATTCTATATTAATTTCAAGGAAAATACCATCAGCATTACACACCCCAAGGAGGTTAACACAATGAGAAAGTTCGCAGTAATACTGGCGGCATTCACCCTGACCCTGCTCATCGGCTGCGGCAACGCAAACAAAAATGCAGGCAACACGGGCACAGCAGAGAACACGGGCAATACGGCAGCTACTGCTGCCCCGGATGCAGTCACTTCAGCTTCGGTAGTCGATAACGGGGAAGCCTTCAAGAAGGCGATCAGCAAAGACGGCACCTGGATTGCAGCTACGCTGAAGGACCTGAGCTTCTCCGAGGAGCTTGTGCTCGACGGACAATTCATCCATAAGGAAGAGCCTGCCCGCAAAATCGCGCTCTATACCCAGGATGCCGATCACAACATCACGAACTCCTTCAAGCTCACCGCGCCCAAATTGACGATCCGTAGCGAGAATGCCCGGATTCAGGGAGGGACCTTTGTGGGTGATGTCTATGTAGAGGCTAACGGCTTCGCCGTCGTGAATGCCACCATTGAAGGTAATGTCTATTTCTCCGATGACAAATATCAGGCTACCTATTCCGCAGCAGACCAGGGTAAGGTAACCGGCGTCACCGAAGTGAAAAAATAATGCGGCAGGGTGCGGGGTGTTCCTCTTCGGGCAAGCGGCCGGGGAGAATACCCCTTTTTCTTGTTGTTGCCCGCGAAAAGAGGTGCTGGCCTAATGAAGTTCATCCATAAGTATGCTATCCTTCCCCTTCTGCTCCTGATGCTCTCCTCCTGCGGCGGACAGGACTTAGCGGAGCCGGAGCCGCAATACCGGATTCAGTCCGGCCATGATCTGAGTATTCTGACAACGAGCGACACCCATTATTTAGCGCAGGAGCTAAGGGATCTCGGACCTGCCTTCCAGCAGTTTCTGGCTGCCGGTGACGGCAAGCAGCTCGGCTACAGCAAGGAGATGATGGAGGCGCTGGGCTATGATATCGGAATCCGCAAGCCGGATGTGGTGATTATCAGCGGGGATCTCAGCAACAACGGGGAAGAAGCCAGCCATAAGGAGCTGGCCGGACATCTGAAGCGCATCGAGCAAGACACCGGAACCCGGATCTATGTGATCCCGGGCAATCATGATATCCGGAATCCCTGGGCCCGGAGCTTCCGCGATAAGCGCCAATACGCCACAGATTCCGTGAGCGCCAAGGCATTCCGCCAGATCTATGGCAGCTTCGGTTATGATGAGGCCCTGCTGAGAGACGAGGATTCGCTCAGTTATCTGGCTGCCCCTTCGGAGGAACTGTGGCTGCTCATGCTGGATACTGCACAGTACGGAGACAATAAAGCGCTGGGCCATCCCCAGCTGGAGGGCCGGGTGAGTGACCGGACCCTGGAATGGATCGCTGCCTGCGGCGCGAAGGCCGCTGCCGCAGGCGCGCAGCTCGTGACGGTCATGCATCACAGCCTGCTGAATCACAGTGAATTCATTCAGGAGGGCTTCACTGTAGAGGACCATGCCAAGGTTACAGATGCCTTGATGCAGAGCGGTGTACGGACGGTTCTCAGCGGGCATATACACATTCAGGACATCAGTGAATATAGCCATGACGGGGAGCGTATCTATGACATCGCCAGCAGTGCTTTATCTGTTTTTCCCCATCAATACGGACTCTTAACCTATTCCTCCGCCCGTCAGACTCTGGATTACAGCACGGCAAGATTAGGGATGGAGCAATGGGCAGCAGCCTCCGGCAATACCGATCCAAATCTGCTGGACTTCAGAGCCTACAGTGAAGTCAACTTCCGCAAGCGGTCTGCCACCCGGAGTTATTACCGTCTGGCTGAAGACCCCGCTTACGCCCGTTATACGGAGGCTGCGCTGAAGCAAATGGCTGACGTTGTGGGAAGGCTGAACGAGAATTACTTCGCAGGCTCTGCTAGTACGGACAATGCAGCCGTGACCGCCACAGAAGGCTACCGGCTCTGGCAAGACGCCCCGCCAAGTGGAACGAGAAGCTATGTTCTGGAGATGGCCTCGCAGCAGCCGAAGAACAATCATGAACTGCATGTCCAGCTTCCTCAGCGGTGATGTTTGAAAAACTGGAAATAGGTGTAAAATAGACAAGTATGCTTACACCTACTGCTGAGGAGATGATAATCACCATGTTCACACGTATGGATGAGATTATGATTGAAATCCCGGACGTCGAGAAACCAGATCCTAATGCTGCAGCAGCCGTACAAGAGCTGCTCGGAGGCAAATTCGGTGAGATGTCAACACTCAATAACTACTTGTACCAGTCCTTCAACTTCCGGTCCAAGGACAAGCTGAAGCCCTTCTACGACCTGGTAATGAGCATTACCGCCGAAGAGCTGGGCCATGTTGAGCTGGTCTCCCACGCCGTGAACAAATGTCTAAGAGGTTCCACGGCTTATAAGAAACCGGATTCCACACCGCTTGCGGATGTCAAAGACGCACGGCTGTCTTATCATTTCCTGGCAGGCGCACAGGGGGCCATGCCGTTCGATTCGATGGGCAATCCATGGACCGGAGCTAATGTGTTCAACAGCGGTAATCTGGTGGAGGACCTGCTTCATAACTTCTTCCTGGAGTGCGGGGCCAGAACCCATAAAATGAAGGTCTACGAAATGACCGACCACCCTGCAGCCCGGGCGGTAGTCGGCTTCCTGCTTGTCCGTGGAGGTGTTCACGTGGTCGCTTACGCCAAGGCGCTGGAGATTGCCACAGGCGTCAATGTTACCAAGCTGGTGCCCATTCCTTCCTTGGACAACAAAGCTTTCAATGAAGCCAGAAAGTACGAGGAAAAAGGCGTTCATACGAAGCTGTACACCTGGAGCGATAAGGATTTCAGCTCCATTGACCAGATCTGGAAGGGGACTCACCCGGAGGACGGGCTGCCGCTTGAGGTCATTCAGGGCGTACCGGAAGGCTTCCCTATCCCCGAGGCCCCGGAAGTGAAGGAAGAATTCGCACCGGGCATCTCTGCCGAGGAATTCAAGGAGATTGCCAAACGGCTGAAAATGGCCGGGAATATTCATGACTAGCAGCTTGAGCCAAGCCTAGCGGATAATAGCACCGATAGAGAAGCGGATGTCCCGGAAGCCATGAACTGGCTGCCGGAACATCCGCTTTGTTTGGGTATGGATACTTCTAAGATCTCTGCCTTATAACTCCGGCTCAAGCAGCAGTGAGGTATCGGCAACAGCCCGCCCATTCACAAGCAGCACAAGGGTATGCTCTCCGGGATAGTGCTTCCGTGTAGTCAGGTTGGCCCAGCGGTGGGTCCGTGTACCGGAGAGTCTGGTGCCGCCGGGCACGGTTTTGTCGGATAACAGAAACAGCTTGCGCGAGGTCTTGCCGCCGGCCTTGACGAAGTTGATCCCGTATTCAATGCGGATGCGCACCGGACCGCCCTCCCGGATTGTCAGAGTGTATTGCAGCTCACAGTGCTCCCCAATCCGCAGCTCGGCCGGGTCGGCCGTTAGGACAGCCAAGCTGACCAGCGGGGTACCGCTCTCCTCCGGGGCATATCCGAACAGCTCCATGATCTCAGGGTCCGCCTTGCGGATCAGAGAGCGGCAGCCATGCCGCACAATCCAGTTCGTCTTTACATTACTGCCCAGCCAGCGGCGGGCGGTAGCTATCACGATATCAGGGTGATCCTTCGCGATATCGTTCAGGTTGTTGGCTACACTTTTGCGCACATAGAGTGACGGGTCAGCCTTCAGCTTCTCCAGCAGCGGCAATAGCGGAGACGGATCGCGCTTGAACATCGGCAATGCCTGGCCCCAGGGCAGGCGGGGACGGCTGCCCTCGCTGGCGAGCCGCCGCACATGCTCCCCCGGATGCTCCGCCCAGACCAGCATTTGAGCCATCATCCGCTGCGGGTCACGCAGCAGGAACGGCCTGACGGCAAATTCCGCCGAGGACTTCGGGGTGAACCGCTCCAGCGCCTCCATCGACAGCTCCCAGTGCTCCTCACCTCCACCATACACCTCTACGAAATCCGGGAAAATCAGATACGGGAAGCCGACACAGTCCTTATCTATCGCATACAATATCTTCAGCGCTTCCTCATAGGCCGGGGGCAGGCAGCTGCCCAGTGTCTCTGTAATCCTCCGCATCCGTGCCTTCAGCTCCAGCTCCTCCCACGGCTCCCTCATCGCCTCAGCCATGAAGCGGCCTAGCTCGAACGAACCGTAGACGGCTTTAATCTTCATTCCCAGGCTATGCAGGAATTCTTGGTTGTACATTGCTTTCAGGGGTTCGGCCATTCTTGAATTCCTCCTGCTGATGTAATTGGATTCTCTTATAATGAGAGCATACCATACGAACCGGACATCCCTGTGTCAACTTTCGGCTGGATATATATACACCAAGTATAGCCTATGTTCAAATCCGGCAGCCTGTCGTACAATAAGATTTAAGTTTTTTCCGCTGACGATGAACTTATTTGATGAAAGGACTGGGACTTTTGCCACAGACACTTGTTAAAAACATTGATTTTTTCGTAGCCGCACTGTCACAGACCTTCGTATCCGCCCTCCAGCTTGACCCTGACGGAATGTACTCCCAGGTAGGCAGCGGAGTCGTTGACAAATTCTCTGATGAGTATGTCCGGCTGAAAAGATTCGACGGCTCCACCTCGCATTACGCCCGCGATATTACGAAATTTCAGCATAACCATGCCTGAGAAGCTTCGGGGTCTCTTCATCAAAGGAGAAACAGCGCTCGCCTGTGATCCTCCCTCCCCTCTTCAAACGCAGACCCTGGACCCTGATCCGGGTCTGTTTTTGCGTTGACTATTCACAAAATATTAACGTGTGCATTCCAATAAACTATTGACTTGACGCTGCTGGAGAACTAAACTGAAATCGTTAACAATTCCATGTACCCGGGGAGAACCTATGATTACCATCAAAGATATTGCCCGTGTTGCCGGTGTGTCCCATACTACTGTATCGAGGGCGCTGAACGGCAACCCGCTGATCAAGAAGGCCACCCGGGATAAGATTGAACGGATTGCCGCCGAAATGAATTATGTGCCCAATTACAGTGCCAAGAGCCTGGTCACCAAAAGATCGTTCATCATCGGCCTGTTCTTCTCCAGTATTGAGCAGGGGACTTCCTCAAGCTTCCTGGTGGATGCCATCAAAGGCATTACGCACATTCTCGATGAGAACTATAATCTGACGGTGAACGGGATCGACGGTGTGCAGCATTTCAGCAATATTCAGCCGCAGCGCTTCGACGGCATTCTGGTCATGAGCCAGAGCGATGAAGACAATGCCTTCATCTATCATGTGAAGAAGACCGGCATTCCGCTAGTGGTGCTGAACCGCCAGTTGGAGGACCCCGGCATCATGAACGTGGTCGCCAATGACCGCGAAGGCGTCAAGGAAGCGATTGATTATGCTGTGCAGCAGGGTCACCGCAAGCTGGCTATTATTGAAGGCAAGCCCGGCTTCAAGTCCTCAAGCGAACGTAAGCAGGGCTTCCTGGACAGTCTGATTGCAGGCCGGCTTCCGCTGAACCCTGATTATTTTGCCCCGGGAGATTACAGCATCGAGAGCGGATATGCGGCGATGAGCAAGCTGCTTAGCCTGGAGGACCGGCCTACGGCTGTGTTCTGCTCCAATGATGATATGGCGATTGGCGCCATGAATGCCTGCTATGCCCACAAGGTGCAGGTGCCGGAGCAGATCTCACTGATCGGCTTCGATGATATGATGTTCGCCCGCTATACGAATCCTGCCCTAACCACGGTCCGCAAGCCGATTGCCGAGATCAGTGAGCTGGGCATTACCATGCTGATCCAGCTGCTTCAGCAGCCGGAGACCCCGCCGCAGCAGCTGTTCGTTAAGACTTCGCTGGTGGTAAGGGATACGGTTGCAGAAGTATAACTCTATTTCAACCTACCCGCTATTTTCTGCAGATACGGAGCCTTCCTGGACAAGAGAAGGAATTCCGTATCTTGCTTAAAATAAAATGTTAACGTGTGCAATTTATCACTGTATTTTAAAGGAGATCATGACCACTATGACAAACCGTTTATCCAGAAGCACTCACCCGGGGCTAACCCTCCATCCGGAACGGATGATTCAGTTCGGCGAAGGCAACTTCATGCGTGCGTTCGTAGACTGGCAGCTGCAGCAAATGAACAATCAGGGTCTGTTCAACGGAAGCGCTGTCCTCATTCAGCCCATTGCGCAGGGAACCGGAGGCGTAGCTGACCTGATGGCCGCTCAAGACAACCTCTACACCGTGCTGCTTAATGGCATCATGGACAACGAGACCGTCAATTCCCGCGAAATTATCAGCTCGGTCAGCCGGGTGATTAACCCATACATGGATTATGAAGCTTATCTCGCGCTCGCCGAGAATGATGATCTGGAGTTCATCACCTCCAATACTACCGAAGCCGGCATTGCCTATCTTCCAGGCGACCGCGCAGACGATGCCCCCCCTAAGAGCTTCCCGGGCAAGCTGACTGCGCTGCTCCACCGCCGCTTCGAGCTTGGCAAGAAAGGCTTCGTCATTATCCCCTGCGAGCTGATTGACCGCAACGGCGAGAAATTACTGGAGATCGTAGAACGTTATGCGGCTGACTGGAATCTTGGTGCAGAATTCCTCCAATGGCTAAAGTCCGAGAATACCTTCTGCTGCAGTCTGGTGGACCGGATTGTCCCTGGTTATCCGCGTGACCAGGCTGCCGCCCTCGAAGCTGAGCTCGGCTATCTTGATGACGTAATGGTAACCGCAGAGCCGTTCCTCTTCTGGGTCATTGAAGGACCGGAGTCTCTGACAGAGCGCCTGCCGCTGGCTAAGGCCGGACTGAATGTCGTGGTGACACCGGATATGACGCCTTACCGCGAACGCAAGGTTCATCTGCTGAACGGACCGCATACCGCTATGGTCCCTCTGGGCCTGCTCGCCGGTCTTGAGACGGTTGAAGACGTCATGAATGACGGTACCTTCTCCCGCTTCGTGAAGCAGTTGATTGAAGAGGAGCTGATCCCTATGCTGGATCTGCCTGCCGGGCAGCTATTGTCATACGCCGATGCCGTACAGGAGCGCTTCCGCAATCCGTTCATCCGCCATGAGCTGACCTCCATCTCGCTCAACAGCATTTCCAAATTCAAGGCCCGCCTGCTCCCGGTTCTGCTTCGCTACCAGCAGGAACGCGGCCAGCTTCCGGAGCGGATGACCCTCGCCTTCGCCGCCCTGCTGCTCAGCTACCGGGGCGACCGTATTCGCCGGCAGGACGGCGCAGAGGTACTGGCAGTGTTCGATCAGGCCTGGAGCCAGCCGGCCAGCTTCGTGAACACCATTCTTGGCGACAGCAGCCTGTGGGGACAGGATCTTACCCTGCTGCCGGGACTGGCTGATGCGATAGCCGCCCATTTGCATCAGCTGGAGCATGAAGATTCCCGCGCAGCATTACAGGAACTCGTCGGCTGAACCGGCGAGTTTGCACGAAGAAGTTCAGAGAAGCGCAGCTTACAAACTTTTAGGAGGGCCAACATGAAAAACTTAATGAAAATGAACCCGAGAGATACGGTAGCTGTAGCCTTACGGCCGATTGCTGCCGGAGAAGAACTCACGATAGACGGACTAACGCTTCAGGCCGCCCAGGAGATTCCGCAGGGGCATAAGATTGCCCTGACCGGTTTCAGCAGCGGAGACATCATTACCAAATACGGTTCCCCGATCGGCCATGCCACGGCTCCGATTGCCGCAGGCGACTGGATTCATACGCATAACATCAAAACCAATCTGTCCGGGGAGGAAGAATACGAGTATGTGCCTGATGTCCATCCGGTGATTTATCCGCGCCGTGATTTGACCTTCCAGGGGTACCGGCGGAGTAACGGCAAGGTGGGCATCCGTAATGATCTGTTCATTATTCCGACCGTGGGCTGTGTGAACGGCGTTGCCGAGCAGATGCTTCAGGAGTTCAAGGCCGAGCATCCCGATCTTGGCGGATTCGACAACCTGACCGTGCTGAAGCATCCTTACGGCTGCTCCCAGCTGGGCGATGATCACCGCATGACCCGCAGCATTCTGCTCGATGCCGTTAATCATCCCAATGCAGGCGGTGTACTCGTCTTCGGCCTTGGCTGCGAGAACAATATCGTCTCCGAGTTCCGCAGCATGCTGGGCGATTATGACGGGTCCCGGGTTAAGTTCCTGGTGGCCCAGGAGGTAGGCAATGAGCTGGAAGCCGGTCTTGTGCTGCTGGAGGAGCTGTATGAAGCCGCTGCGAACGACGTTCGTGAGCCGGTTCCGCTCAGTGAGCTGAACATCGGGCTGAAATGCGGTGGCTCGGACGGATTCTCCGGCATTACGGCCAACCCGCTGCTGGGCGCATTCTCCGACTTCATCATCTCTCAGGGCGGAACCTCGGTGCTGACAGAGGTGCCGGAAATGTTCGGTGCGGAGAAGGTGCTGATGGCCCGCGCTGAGAGCAAGGAGGTCTATGATGATATCGTCTCGCTGATCAATAACTTCAAGCAGTATTTCCTCTCTTACGGCGAGCCAGTCTATGAGAATCCGTCTCCGGGCAACAAGGCCGGCGGCATCAGCACACTGGAGGACAAATCGCTCGGCTGCACCCAGAAGGCCGGTTCGTCGCCGGTGGTGGATGTATTGCAGTATGGCGTGAAGCTGCGCAAAAAAGGGCTGAGCCTCTTACAGGCTCCCGGCAACGATCTGGTCGCTGCGTCTGCGCTTGCCGCTTCCGACTGCCAGCTCGTGCTGTTCACCACCGGCCGCGGCACGCCTTTCGGCAGCTTTGTGCCTACGGTTAAGATAGCAACGAACAACGACCTTTTTGCCAAAAAAGGCCACTGGATGGACTTCAACGCAGGCCCCCTGCTGGAAACGCCGATGGCCGATGTGCTGGAGGAATTCATCACGTATATCATTGATGTCGCCAGCGGCCAAAAAACACGGAACGAGCAGAATGAAGTGCGTGAGCTGGCTATTTTCAAAACAGGCGTTACCTTGTAGAACTTATTCCAATCCATTCAAAGGGAGATCCTACTCATGTTCCTAAACGAGGACTTCATGTTGTCCGGCGAAACAGCACGGCTACTCTTTCATAATCACGCCAAAACCATGCCCATTATCGATTACCATTGCCATCTGGACCCGCGCGAAATCTATGAGGACCAGCCCTTTGAGAATCTGACCGCAGCCTGGCTGTACGGCGATCATTACAAATGGCGGCTGATGCGTGCGAACGGCGTTCCTGAATCGCATATTACCGGCGACGCCTCTGATTATGATAAATTTCTGGCCTGGGCCCGTACACTGCCTAAGGCAGTAGGCAACCCTCTGTATAGCTGGACGCATCTGGAGCTCCGCCGTTTCTTCGGTGTAGAGGAGCTGCTGAATGAAGCCACGGCGCCGGCCATCTGGGAGAAGGTCAACCGCAAGCTGGCTGAACCGGGCTTCACCCGGCGCGGCCTGATCCGCAGCAGCGGTGTCAAGGTGATCTGCACCACCGATGATCCGGCAGATTCCCTGGAGTATCACAAGCTGCTGCAGGGGAGTGAGACCGCCTTCCAGGTGTTCCCGACCTTCCGTCCTGACAAGGCGCTGAACATCGATGCCGAAGGCTTCGCCGCCTGGACCCTTAAGCTGGAGTCGGCCTCCGGCCTGCCGGTCAAGAGCTATGCCGGGTTGCTGGATGCCCTGCGTAACCGGGTTGCCTTCTTCCACGAGCAGGGCTGCCGCCTGTCGGACCATGCGCTGGATATCCTGCGTTACGAAGCAGGTGCGCCTGAGATCGTTGAAGCTATATTCGCCAAAAGAATGCAGGGTGCTGTGCTGTCACCGGAGGAAATCACCCGCTACCGCACAGAGCTGCTGACCGCGCTGATCGGTTTCTATCATGACAAGGGCTGGACCATGCAGCTTCACCTGCATGCTTACCGCAACAATAACACGCCGATGTTCCAGCGATTGGGACCGGATACCGGCTATGACGGCATCAACGATCTGCCGCTGACCACAGCGCTGTCGCAGCTGCTTGACCGGGCCGAGAGCGGCAGCGGCCTGCCGAAGACGATCCTCTACTCGCTGAATCCCGGCGACTACCCTGCCCTGCTGGCTCTGCTGGGCTGCTACCAGAAGGACACCCCCGGCAAGCTCCAGCTTGGCTCCGGCTGGTGGTACAACGATACGCGCAGCGGCATGCGCCAGCAGCTGACCCTGCTGGCTGAGAACAGCCTGCTCGGCAACTTCGTCGGCATGCTGACCGATTCGCGCAGCTTCCTGTCGTATACCCGGCATGAATATTTCCGCCGGGTCCTGTGCGGGCTGCTCGGTGAACTCGCCGAACGCGGGGAAGCGCCGGATGACCTAGAAGTTCTGGGGGCTATGGTCCGGGATATCTCCTACAATAACGCAGCCGGATATTTCGGCTTCCAGACTGCCGGCAGCGAAGCCGGAGTCACCGTCTAGATGGAGGCATGCTGAAGATGCCGACTATCTATATCGCCGGAGACTCTACCGCCGCCCAGAAGGGCGGCGGGGAATGGCCAATGGCCGGATGGGGCGAGTACCTGCAGCAGTATGTCAGCCGGAAGGTGCAGATTGAGAACCGGGCCATCAACGGACGGAGCACACGCTCCTTCCTGGCAGAGGGCAGACTGGCAGACATGGAGCGGGATTTCCTCCCCGGAGACTTTCTCCTGATCCAGTTCGGCCATAATGACCAGAAGCTGGAGGACCCTCTCCGTTACACGGAGCCGCATACCGAATACCGCCGGAATCTGAAGATATTCATTGATTCCGCCCGCAGCCGGGGCAGCTTCCCTGTACTGCTGACTTCCGTGAGCCGCCGCCGCTTCACTACGGACGGGGAACCAGACCCGCAGGCTGTCGGACTCTATCCGCAGGTTATGCGGGAGGTTGCAGGGGAGACCGGAACACCTCTGCTTGATATTTTTGCCGCCTCCCAGCAGCTCTACCGCAGACTGGGAGTGGAAGCATCGGCCGGGCTGTTCATGCACCTGCCGCCGGGCGCACGCCCCAACTACCCGGACGGCATTACCGATGACACGCATTTCTGCAGCTCCGGGGCGCAGCAGATCGCAGCGCTGGTAGCCGAAGCGCTCGCACAGTGCGCGGAGCTGAAGCTGCTGCATCCGTATCTGCGTGCGGGTGTAGCTGGGGGTCGGCAGGCGAGGTAGCCGAAACGCTAGCGCAGTCCGCGAAGCTGAAACTACTGCACCCGTATCTGCGGGTGTAGCTGTGGGAAGCAGACAAGTGTGTAGTTTGGATTAGGTTATGCATGAGCCTGTGGAGCATTGCAAACATAGCGCACATTATTCGCCATCCTTACATGTTGCTTCAATCCTCAGACAGTATGATCGGGCCGCCTGTGACCACTTTTGGACATAGGCGGCCTTTTTAGTGGCGCTCCATGCGAACTCTTATATCTGAATACAAAGGAGTCTAACCCTATGACCGTTCCATTTCACCTGGGCGTCCGTGCCCATGACTTCAAGCGTTGTCCGCTGCCGCAATTAATAGATAAGCTGAAGGAGCATGGCTTCCCGGCGATTCAGTTAGCGCTGCATAAGTCTTTTCCGGAGAGTGTGGCTGAGCTTGGCGCACTAAGTCCGGGTGCTGCTGCGTACTATGGCGATGCCTTCAGACAAGCAGGTATCAAGATTGCTGTCCTTGGCTGTTATGTGAACATTATTGATGCTGACCCTGCCAAGCGCGCGCAGGCGCTGAGCGACTTCAACACTCATCTGCGGCTGGCCCGAGACTTCGGCGCGAGTCTGGTCGGTACGGAGACCGGCAGTGTAAGTCAGGGGTATACACCGGATAACTTCACGGAGGAGGCTTTTGAACAAGTGGTTGACTCCGTCAGTGCCATGGTTGCTGAGGCCCAACGGTTCGGAGTAACTGTGGGCATCGAGGCAGGCGTCAACCACCCGCTCTACACGGTTCCGTTAGCCCGGCGTCTGCTGGATACCGTGGCGTCCAATAACCTGCAAATTATACTGGATGCCGCGAATCTGATGACCCCGGAGAATTACCTTCAGCAGGAGCAGATTGTGGCAGAAGCGCTGGAGCTCCTCGGAGACCGGATCGCGGTTCTGCATCTGAAGGATTTCACAGTCAAGAACGGCACCATCGACATCGTTCCTGCCGGACAAGGGATGCTGAACTTCGCCCCGCTGCTCCGCTACATGAAATATAAGCGCCCGCATATCCAGGGCCTGCTGGAGAGCACTCCAGAGGAACATCTCAAGGCCAGCGCGCAATTCCTGCGGAGAATTTATAACGAGGTTTAACAAAAGTACTCTGCAGATGGATGTTGGGTACTTGATGAGGGTAATCTTGCACAAACTGCAGCTTCTCCCCCAACATATACACTTATAACTAGAATTGTTGTACAAAAGGCAGGAATCCTCCTCTAACTAAGCATCCTGGCCTGCACATTCCTGCATTTCCTGCAACAATCCTCTGGCAAGCCCCGGTTTCGGGGTAGCCAAGTTGCATAACTTGCAACATTTGAGTTATTTGAGGGTATTTGCTCTAAACGAGCGCTCCACTAAGCAGCGCGCTTAAACAGCGCGCTCTAGGTATAGCAATAAGACCGCCCATAGTTAACCGGGCGGTCCGTTGCTTGGTGCCGCTATTCCCCGGCCTCGGGGGAAATCACACCTTTTTTGAGTATAATATTCCCGTAGAGCGCCTCTTCCCCTGTAATTAGAATGGCGTAGCTGTGCTTGGAGCGGTCATAGAAGTCGAAACGCTCTTCATACTCCACCTGCACCGCAGGATCATGCCGGGTGAGAATCTCCTTGTACGTGTCCCATATCACAGGGACTGTGGGGTCTCCCTCCACTACAGCCATGAAGGCCGCCTGAGCCGGAGCATAATGATCCAGCGGTAGCAGCTCCAGGATGGCGTCAAGCAGCCGGGGGATACCGATCCCGTCAGCCCGCAGCACCCGGGAATGCAGCGCATGTCCCGGATAATTGGCATCCGCCAGCACCAGCTCATCCCCGTGGCCCATCTCCATCAGGGTGCGGACGAGCTCGGGGGAGAGCAGTTTAGGTATTTTTTTGAGCATAATTATATCTCCTCTCGGCTTCATTACATCCCGTAAAATGATCTCAGCGCCACCAGCTCCTCAATCCGGTGCGGCGGCAGCTCACGCTCTCCCCCGATCATGCGGGTCAGGAAGGTCAGCTTCGCCGTATACTCAAGCCGCTCCATGTTCATATAAGCAGCCATTACATCCTTGCCCCAGGTCAGGGCCCCGTGGCTCTCCAGCAGCACTGCGGTCTTCTTGCCCAGGAAGGGAGTCAGCGAATCCGGGATCTCTTCGGTCGAAGGCGTCCCGTATACCGCCAGTGGAATGTCCCCCATGGCAATGACGGATTCCGGCATCATCATTTTGTCCAGAGCTTCACCCTTGATGGCAAAAGCGGTAGCATACGGCGGATGCGCATGAACCACCCCGCCCATCTCCGGCAGCTCGTTGTAGATCTTCAGGTGCATCTTCACTTCCGTGGACGGCCGGTAGCCCTCCGCTGCATCCAGGATCTCTCCCTGCAGATTGACTTTGACCAGCATATGCGGCTGCAGATAGCCTTTGCTGACTCCTGTGGGCGAAGTAATGACCTCCGTGGCCGACAGGCGGGCGGAGATATTGCCGTCATTGGCCGCGATGAAATCCTTGTTGAACAGATTCCGGCCGATATCGCAGATTAGACGCCGTAGTTCTTCTTCATGATTATTCATAATTGCCCCCTTGATTGCTGCTTGATTGCTGTATGAAGCTTGTCAGTTCTGATGTATTAAAGACGGCTGATACCGGAGCGTTGAGCAGGACCGGGCTGCCACCCTGCGGACCTCTGCGGGATCGACAGCACCGAGCGCCGTCAATTGCACCAAAAGGTTACCGATCGCGCTCGCTTCTACCGGTCCGGCAATAACCTCTTTGCCGGTGGCATCCGCCGTCAGCTGGCACAGCAGCTTGTTCTGAATGCCGCCGCCGACCATGTGAATGCAGCGCACCGGATGGCCGGTTAGCGCCTCCAGCTCTCGGATCGTATCCGCGTACGACCGGGCCAAGCTCTCCAGAATCGAGCGGATGATCTCCGCCCGGGTCTGCGGCACCGGCTGCCCGGTGCGGATGCAGTAGGATTCAATCCGCAGCGGCATATCGCCCGGTGTGCTGAAGAGCGGATCATTCGGGTCCAGCATGGCGATGCACGCCTTGGACCGGTCCAGCTGCCCGGCCAGCTCGGCGGCTTCCTGATGGCTGAGCCGTTCCCCCGCTTCAGCCCAGCACCGCTGGGTCTCCTGGAGCAGCCAGAGGCCGGTGATATTCTTCAGCAGCCGGTTGGTGCCGCCGAAGCCGCTCTCGTTAGTGAAGCCGCTGGCCCGGGCGGCATCGCTTAATATGGGCTCCGCCGTCTCCAGGCCGACCAGCGACCAGGTTCCGCAGCTGATGAATGCAGCGGACGGCAGCGTGGGGCTGAGTCCGGCGGGCCGGTCAGGTCCGGCGGAGCTTGGATCTGGGGAGCTAAGATCGGCGTTGCTAGGATCAGCGCTGCCAGGGCCGACACAGCTAGCATCGGTGCAGTTAGAGTCGAATCCGCCGTAAGGAATGGACGCCACGGCGGAAGCCGTATCATGCGAGGCTCCAGCGATGATCTGGAGCGGGCCGCTGCCCAGCTCTTCCTGGAGTGCGGGCCGGAGCTCCCCCAGCACCGTGCCTGCCGGAACCAGCCGGGGCACAAGCGTCACCGGCAGCCCCAGCCTGCGCAGCACTTCGGCTGCAGGCGCTGTGGACTGCGGATTCAGCAGGCCGCTGGTGCTCCAGATGGTCTGCTCGGCCACGGCCACACCGCTGAGCATATAATTGAACAGATCCGGCATCAGCAGCAGCTGTCTGGCGGTTGTCCGCAGCTCCGGCTTCGCCATAAGATCGGCAAACAATTGATACACCGTATTAATCGGGCTGGACTGGTTGCCCGTCAGCTTGAATTGCTCTGCCGGAGGCAGCGCAGCCTCTAGTACTGAAGCGAAGTCCGCCGCCCGCTGATCCCTGTAATGATGCGGAGCGTCCAGCAGCCCGCCCTGCTCATCCAGCAGGCCGTAGTCGACTCCCCAGGTATCCACGCTCAGAGAGCGCAGAGGGCCATACTTTGCCGCAGCCGCTGCAATCCCTTGCTTGAGCTCCTCAAGCAGCCGCTGCACATCCCAGTGCAAATGTCCGTTGACCTCTACCGGTCCGTTAGGGAAGCGGTGAATCTCCTCCACCGTCACCTTTCCGTCCCTGTAGCTTCCCAGCATCACTCTGCCGGAGCTGGCTCCCAGGTCGATGGCCAGCAGCCGGATTCCTTGGTTACCGGTTACCTCCATAACTTGCGTCTTCGCCTCTGTCATCTTCCCACCTCTTCACGTGGAGGATTAGTAGAGCGGGCCAAAGTTGCGGCAGGCTCTGTAATCGGCACTCTCCAGATTCTCTGTGCCGAACAGCGACCAGACGCGCGGGCGGAAAATCCGCGTTTCTTCCACGTTATGCATACTGACCGGAATCCGCAGGATCGAGGCCAGCGTAATGAGCTCTGCGCCAATATGTCCGTAGCTGATCGCCCCGTGATTGGCACCCCAATTGTTCATCACATCGTAGACAGACTGGAACGAGCCCTTGCCGGTCAGCTTCGGAGCGAACCAAGTTGTCGGCCAGGTAGGGTCTGTGCGCTGGTCGAGCGTTTCATGAACCTCTCCCGGCAGCTCAACAGTATAGCCCTCTACCAGCTGGAGCACAGGTCCCAGACCCTTGACCAGATTGAGCCGGGCCATGGTGACCGGCATGCCGCCCCGGGTCAGGTAGTCCGTGGAGAAGCCGCCTCCCCGGAAATATTCCTGGGAAGCCGGGCGGAACTGGGTCTGTGCGATACAGGCAGCTGCCTCTTCATCCGTGATGTCCCAGAACGGCTTGATCGCCGGCTTGCCGTCAATGCTCTGCTCGCCGGTGCCGTCCAGCGCTGCCGAGCCCGAATTAATCAGATGCAGCAGACCGCCTGCCGCCGCTCCCGCAAGGTCATACCCGGTCACTCGCTTCACGGCAGCCGGACTCCAGAAGGTGCGCACATCGGCAAAGATCTGCGCCGTATTCGTCAGCAGATAATTGAACAGCATCGTTACCCCGTTCAGGCTGTCATTCTCGGTGGCGACGATATAAGGTGCCCGTCTGCCGTTCCAGTCGAACGAGGAGTTCAGAATCGTCTCCATGAAGTCGCCGTTCGGGAAATGGTCGGTCCATTGCCGCTGGCCCTGGAAGCCGCCCAGCAGGGCATTGTGACCACCCGCTTCTTCTTCGAAGCCAAGCTTTGCAAGCTGCGGATTGCCGGTCATGAGATCACGGGCAATCAGCGTCATTTTGACAACCGTCTCCCACTGCTCTTCCTTAACCTCTTCACTGAGCTGCAGATGCTGCGGGTTATTATCCGCCCCCACACGGCAGTTGTCCTTCACCCAGGCCAGCGCCCGCGCGAACTCCTCGGGATCATAGATCCCTTCCTCAAATCTGCGTACAAATTCAGACATATCGATATATTCATTGCGCATGCCGAGATATTCCTGGAAGAACTGCTCGTTGACGATGGAACCGGCAATCCCCATAGACACGGAGCCCATCGACAGATAGGACTTCCCCTTCATCAGAGCAGCCGCCAGCGCGGACTTCGCGAATTGCAGCAGCTTCACCTGAACATCCGCCGGGATCTCCTCGCTGCTGGATTCCTGGACATCCTCTCCGTAGATGCCGAAGGCCGGAATGCCTTTTTGCGCATAAGCAGACAGAACTGCCGCCAGATATACCGCCCCGGGGCGCTCCGTTCCGTTGAAACCCCATACCGCAAGCGGAATTGTCGCATCCATGTCCATCGTTTCCGATCCATAGCACCAGCACGGGGTGACTGTAATGGATACGCCTACACCTGCACCCGCGAACTTCTGCGCCGCCGCAGCAGCCTCCTTCACGCCGCCAATCGTAGAATCGGCAATGATACACTCCACCTGTGAACCATCCGGATACCTTACATTCTCCTGCAAAAATGCCGCCACGCGCTGCGCCATGCCCATCGTCTGCGCCTCCAGCGATTCGCGCACCCCGCGTCTTCTGCCGTCAATTGTCGGCCGGATTCCAATCTTCGGATATTTTGCTGTCACTGCTGTTCCTCCCCGGATCATTAGTTAATGGTATGAGAACATTACACTGGAGCTATAGCTCCGATTAGTAAGCGCTACCAAATACAGCCTCTGCGGTCTGCACCCTCTTGTCTTTCGCCGCAGGCTTTCCATTTCCTCTACATCATAGAATCACTCACCTGCAAAGTCAACACTATTCCACACATTAATTTTGGTTGTTATGTGGTTTTGTGTGATATAATGACGTTAAACTGTGGAATCCTCTGTGATTGCGGGATTTATGTTAGGCAGCAGATTATAGTAAACTGTATACAACTACATAACGTAAGGGTGGGCATAATATGAAGGCTTTTGAACGGCGGGATCTGGTCATTAATGAGCTCTACAGGCATAAGAAGGTTCACGTTGCGGATCTGGCGCAGAAATTCGGTGTATCGGAGGAGACGATCCGGCGCGATCTCGACCGGCTGGACAAGGAGGGCATTGCCAAGAAGAATTACGGCGGGGCGATTCTGAACGTCCACACCAACGAGGACCCTTCCTACTCGCACAGGCATCAGGTCAACATTGAAGCGAAGCGGATGATTGCGGCAAGGTTGCTGGAGCTGATTAATGACGGGGACAGTGTGATGACGGACACCAGCACAACGGCTTTTGAAGGCTTGCGGAGAATCGTCGAGGACAAAAAAAATCTGACCATCATCACCAATTCCCTGGCGGTATTGTCAGAATTCCAGCATTCCGGGCAAAAGCTCATCTCCACGGGGGGCCTGCTCGGGCCGGAGACCAGCTCTTTCGTAGGGCCTACGGCCTCGCAGACCATCCTGAAATATAATGTGGATGTGGCTATTTTCAGCTGCAAGGCACTCTCCATGAACGGCGGACTCTGTGATTCCAACGAGGCGGAGACCGAGCTTAAGGTGCTGATGCAGCAGCAGGCGAGCAAGGTGGTCCTGCTGGCTGACCATTCCAAGTTCGACCGGATCGCCTTCATCCGGCTGTTCAGCTTCGACAAGGTCGATTATATCGTCACCGATCAGCGGCCGTCTGAGGAATGGATGGAGTTCCTTGCCAAGTATCAGATCTCCCTGCTCTATCCTGCGGATTCACAATAAGTCTTAATGCTCACGCTTAAAAGCCTGCGCCGACACGTACACGAACCGTTCCGCTCTGGCCATCATATGGAACTTCTGCTCCGGGAAGTGGCGGTACAGGTAATCCACGAAATAGCCCGGATTCTCGGTGTTGCCGGCGAACAGGTCATAATGCAGCGGAACCACGGTCTCAAAGCCTGAGGTTGCCGCAAATTCCGCCGCTTCCCGGTAATTCATATTGCCGACGATATTGCGGCTTCCCCGGTAATAGTCGCGTCCGTTAATCGGCAGCAGCGCCAGATCGATCTTGCGGCTACCTACCTCCTCAATCAGCTCAGGGAACAGCACGGTGTCCCCGGCATGATAGAGCGTCACCCCGTTCAGCTCCAGAATGTAGCCGACATACTTGGGATTGCCCTGTTCATCGCAGTCCAGCTGTTCGTGCGCCGCTGCAACGGGAATGACCTTCAGCCCGCTTGCAGGCTCTGCTTCACCGGGAGGCAAGGCAGCGGTCAGCTGCTCCTTGCCGATGCCCAGCTCCTGCAGACGCTCCAGGCAGACCGCCGGAGCCATGAACTGCGCCTGCGGATTCAGCCCGGCAAGCACGGGCAGGGCCTCCTCATCCAGATGATCCGAATGGTCGTGGGTAATCAGGCAGACCTCCATATTCTTAATATCTGCCGGTGCAACCGGCGGCGGGAAGCTGCGGTCCGGATTCGGTGATACATACGGGTCAATATATACGGTTACATCTGCGCCCTTGACAATAACGCTGGCTTGTCCGAGAAACCAGACCGCCAGGCAGCCGTAAGGCACCTCTGTGCTGCGGATTTCTTCGATTAATTCTGGTCCTGCTAATGGCATAGCGGGTTGCTCCCTTCCTCTTCTATCGCTCATTCATCATAGCTGGCTGTTTCATCCCTGTTTAGTTTATACCCGCGAGAAGACAAATGGAAGCGCTTGTGATAATCCCTGCTTGTTACCAATGCCATTTCATGGGTACAATTATTAGATAGTCTACTTCTATAATGGACAGATAAAGGACAGGTGAAATGAATGCAGAATTACGGATTCGCAAGAGTCGCCGCCGCTTCCCCGGAACTCCGGGTGGCCGACTGCGTATTCAATGCAGACCAGATAATTGAAGCCATCAATACAGCCAGCACCCAGGAGGTGGAGTACCTGGTACTCCCGGAGCTGTGCATCACCGGCTACAGCTGTGCGGACCTGTTCCTCCAGCCCCGGCTGCTGGAATCCGCGATGCAGGCGCTGCTGCGGATTACAGCCGCAACGGCAGAGCACCGGATGATTGTCATTGCCGGTCTGCCGGTCTCCATCAAGAGCAGGCTGTTTAACTGTGCCGCTGTCCTCCAGCAGGGCCGGATTCTCGGGATTGTGGTCAAGACCTGCATTCCCGGCTACAGCGAATTCTATGAGCCGCGCTGGTTCGCCGGAGCCGAGGAGCTGGAGGTGACCGAGCTGCGGATCGGCGGATCGGCGGTGCCGGTGGGCAATGATCTGATTTTTGCCTGTGAGAGTGACGGGAACCTGTCGTTCGGTGTGGAGATCTGCGAGGATCTCTGGGTGCCGGTGCCGCCAAGCAGCCTGCTGGCCCAGGCCGGGGCCACGCTGCTGTTCAACCCGTCGGCCAGCAACGAGCTGGTCGGCAAGGCTGATTACCGCCGCCAGCTGGTCGGCAGTCAGTCTGCCTCCTGTGTGGCCGGTTATGTCTATGCCAGCTGTAATACCGGCGAGTCGACAACAGACGTTGTCTTCGGCGGACATTCGCTGATCGCGGAGAACGGCCAGCTGCTGGCCGAATCGGAACGCTTCACCCACGAGAGCCGGATGATTACCGCCGACATTGACCTGCCGCGGATGCAGTATTCCCGCACCGTGATGGGAACGTTCCGGGCCGGCAAGGGCGGACGCAATTACCGCGAGATTCTCTACGCTGCGCCGCTCAGCAGCAGCACCCGGCGGGAGCTGAAACGAAGCGTAGGCGTCAACCCGTTCGTGCCGGGCAATCCGCTCCAGCGGGACGAACGCTGCCAGGAGATTCTCTCGATCCAGACCTCCGGTCTGATGAAGCGCATCCGCCACATCGGCACCAAGCAGGCTGTGATCGGCATCTCCGGCGGCCTCGACTCTACGCTTGCGCTGCTGGTTGCCGTGCGGGCTATGGAGCTGCTCGGGCGTCCGGCCAGTGATGTGCTGGCGGTCACAATGCCGGGCTTCGGCACGACCAGCCGCACGTACGACAACGCGGTAGGCTTGATCAAGGCACTCGGCGCCTCGATGAAGGTCGTTGACATCAAGGCGGCCTGCCTCCAGCATTTCGCGGACATCGGCCACGACCCCGAGGTGCATGACCTGACATACGAGAACGTACAAGCCCGCGAGCGTACCCAGATTCTGATGGACCTCGCCAACAAGAACGGCGGGATTGTCATCGGCACGGGCGACCTGTCCGAGCTGGCGCTGGGCTGGTGTACCTATAACGGCGACCATATGTCGATGTACAGCGTGAATTCGGGCATTCCGAAGACGCTGATCCAGTATGTTGTCGCCTGGTATGCAGACCACGAAGCACACGAGACGGTGAGCAAGTATCTCTACAGCATTATCGAGACCGGAATCAGCCCGGAGCTGCTGCCACCTTCGGCAACCGGAGAGATTGTCCAGCTGACCGAGAATATTCTGGGCCCTTACATTGTGCATGACTTCTTCCTGTATTACATGCTGCGTACAGGCGCTTCTCCCGGCAAAATGCTCTATCTCGCCCAGCACGCCTTCGGCGAAGCCTATCCTAAGGAGCAGCTAACCGCCTGGCTGAAGGTGTTCGTCACCCGCTTCTTCACCCAGCAGTTCAAGCGCTCCTGCCTGCCGGACGGACCGAAGGTCGGTACGGTCAGCCTCTCGCCGCGCGGCGACTGGCGCATGCCAAGCGATGCTTCCGCCGCGCTCTGGCTGCAGGAAATCGAAGAACTGTAGCTCCTGGCCGCAGCAGCATGGCCTAAGGCAAAGAGGCGTCCCCCATCATCGCAGGATGATCAGGGACGCCTCTTTTGTCAGCAATCTGCTTCACTCGTACCGATTATCAAGAATCAAGACTTCATCGCTGCCGAACGGAGTCTGAATCGTTACCGTCTCTCCCGGGCACGCCAGAATCAGCCCTCTGCCCATGGGCGACCAGAGTGAGATGCAGAATTCATCCAGCTCGGCTTCACCGGGGATGACAATCCGGTACGGCTCATCAAGCGTCTCCTGGCCGATCCGCAGCGACACCCGGGACCCGACCAGCACCATAGAACGCTCTAGCGCATCGTTGTCACCGGACAGAATCCGCTCCACCGTCTCCTGATAACGCTTGATCATCGCCTGTACCTCTGCCCGCTCAGCCGGGGACTCCCATGTTCCCCTGTCCAGAATGGAGAATTTATGCTCATCGAGATAGACCAGCTGCTGCACCAGCTCCTCGCGTAAGGAAACTGTTCTGAGACTATGGCTCATAGTAGATTTCACCTACCTTCTTCATCAGGTCATGCTCGAAAATACGCTTGTTCCTGCTCATAGCCCTCAGTCCTCCCATATAAGAAAATAGATCCCGCGCAGGGACCTATTCTCTATGATAGCATCTTTCCCGGGAAAGACAATCTCATGTGCAGGGGATGGCGCGCTCCGGTTCAACGCTTCACAGAATCGGCAGATTTCCCGGACGTTCCGGCAACGGCCCGGCTGTACATATTCAGGTCCTGCAGCTTGATCAGCACCTTGCCGAACCGTCCGCCTTGGCGGACAACGACTTGCTGCTGCGGGTATGCCGTGTGCAGATAATCCGTAACTGCCTTGCGGGTAGCCTCTCCCCCATCCAGATGATGCAGCGGCAGCATCTCCATCACCTCTGCGGCTGCTGCCTCCAGTGATAGCTCCTTGCTTTTCGCTTCGCGGGTAATGATCGTCTCATAGGAATAGCCCTTCAAATATAATAATTGAGTCAGATAAGCCATATCCGAGGACTCTGCATGAACCTCCCGGCCCGTCAGCAGCGGCAATACTTCATTCATCAGGCTATGCTCCTGCACACCTGCCGAGGTGCTGATATAACAGTATTTCCGGGCACAGCTGATCACCTTCTCCGTGCTCTCCCAGTCGAAGACCGCAGGACACATGGACACGAAGACCAGATCGAAGGCATTCAGCCAGCCCCGCGCGGCAATGTCGATATTCTCGAATGCTTCATGCACCAGCTCCACCTGTCCCGTAGCCGCTCCGGCCGTGTTCTTCAGGAACAGCTCCGCCAAGGGAACATTAGGCTCTACTGCTGTAACCTTGGCCCCCCGCTCGATAAAAGGAACCGTGAACCCGCCCGAAGCCGCCCCCACATCGAGAACAGTCAACCCGTTAAAATCCACACCCTGGCCTTCCATCCAGCCGATAATCCGCTCACTCCGGTCCCGCCCGGCACTGCTGAATACCTCTTCATTGAACACCTGCGCTTTATGATCGAAGCTCGTGTGCGGGTTCATGCCCATCGCCTTGAACTTGTTGGCCATTGCCTTGGGATCTTCCTTCCAGGCCTTCTCCCATACGCTTGCATCGAATAATCCGTTATTCATTACTAATTCATCCTCTCCTGAGTGTCTTGATTGTCTTAACTGCAATACAATTACACAGACTTAAAAGATTTTGAATATCTATAATACCCGCTAAGTTGCAACGGCTATACCGCCCCTGAAGGGACGGTATCCGTTGCAGCGGGAAATAGCAGCACACAGTTTGACGCAGCAAGATGCCATAGCTTAATGCATGGACAGCATTTTCCCGGCAAGCTCGGACATCATTTTGTTACGCAAATAGTCTTCCATCTGCCCTTCGGCCTTGACCATCTCCTGCTGAATCAGACACTCGCTGGGATGGTCCAGGGCGCAGTCAAACAGCGACGCTGTGCCTTCAATGGCATGGATGATATCCAGGAACGAGATTTCGTTCCCCTTGCGCCGCAGACGATACCCGCCATTCGCACCGGATGCAGACTCGATAAGCCCGGCCTTGACCAGCTTGGTCAGAATCTTGGATAAATACGTTGGCGATACATTCTGCCGCTCGGCAAGCTGCTGAACGCCCATCGGCTTATCGGGAGTGTGCGCCACCAGGAACAGCATCGTGTGCAGGGCGTAGTTCGTTGCTTTGGAGTACTTCATGTCTTATTCCACCTTACCTATGGACTATGTCCGCAATTACAGACTTCATTTGTCTATGATAGCCCTTATGCAGGGAGATTGCAAGCACCGGGAGGGGGGATGGGGAAAGATAACAAGTGGGTACGGATTTGTTGTCCTTTAGACAGCCCGCTTACGTCCGCCTCGGCGCATTGTGTTCGGTTTTTCGCCTACATCCAGCCCACGCGCCGCAAAAAAAAAACAGAGCCCCGTACTCCCGAGGGCTCTGCATCGCAGCATTATCAATGGCTGAAATAGCCCGTCTACACGCCACTTACTTCCGCAAAGGGTACTGGAATCTGTATTCCCCCGAGCCAAGTGTAACCTTCACCACCTGTGCCAGCTGCTCAGCGGAATGAATGCCTGGGACCTGCTCAAGCGGCTGCCCGGCCGCCATTCCTGTCTCCGACACTTCGGCCAGCAAGGCGTCCGGCAACAGCACCGTAGCTGAGGTATTCGGGGGAATCACGGCGATCAGCCCGATTGTCCCGGAATCTATCGTCCATTCGGAGCGGATCGTCCCGTACATGGATTCCAGACTGGCGGCAGCCGAGGTCAGTCCGCCTCCCGGATGCGGCTGGATCAGGAACTGCTTATAGCCCGGCCCTTCCTCTGTCTGCTCGATCCCGGCCACATGGCGGTACAGGAAATCCCCTACCGCCCCGTAAGCATAGTGATTGAAGGAATTCATCTCCTTGCTCCAGAAGCTGCCATCCTCCTTAATCCCGTCCCAGTGCTCCCAGATCGTAGTTGCGCCTTGTGTAATCTGATACAGCCAGGATGGATAGTCCATCTGGAGCAGCAGCTTGTAGGCAGCCTCGTAATGTCCCGCATCCGCCAGCACCAGATTTAAGTATGGTGTGCCGACGAAGCCTGTCGTAAGGTGATACCCGCTCGCTTCCAGCAGCTGGACAAGTCTCGCAACCGTGCGGTCCTTTGCACTTCCTTCCACCAGTCCGAACATTAGCGCCAGCACACAGGCTGTTTGGGTAGCTGGACCTTCCTCCCCCGCTGGTATGATATACGCTTGGTTGAACGCATCCTTGACCCGGCTATGAAGCTGCGAGTATTCCTCTACATCTTCTGCCCGGCCCAGCACCTTCGCCGTCTTCTCCATCAGCTGGACCGAATAGGCATAGAAGGCTGTTGCGATATAATTTCTGTCCGTAGCACCCACATGACTGTCCGGCTTGGAATCCAGCCCCAGCCAGTCACCGAAATGGTTGCCGGTATTCCACAGGAACTCCTCCGTCCCCTGGCGGCGGATATACTCCACCCAGCCCTGCATGCTGCTGTACTGCTGCTCCAGAATCCGCTTATCCCCATAACACTGGTAGATCGTCCACGGACAGATTACCGCCGCATCGCCCCAGGCCGCAGAGGAATGCGAATTCTCATCCAGCACATGCGGAATCACGTACGGGACACCGCCGTCCTCCCGCTGATCCGCAGACAGGTCTTTGAGCCATTTGCTGAAAAAGGGCGCCACATTCATCAGATACGCCGAGGTGCGGATGAACATCTGCGCGTCCCCGGTCCACCCTAACCGTTCGTCACGCTGCGGGCAGTCGGTCGGCACATCGACGAAATTGCCCTTTTGCCCCCAGAGAATGTTGTGCTGGAGCTGGTTCAGCAGTGCATTGGAGCAAATGAAGGTGCCAGTCGGCTCCATATCCGAATGCAGCACCACGCCTGTGAAGTCCTGCAGATTCAGCGGGTCCGGGAAGCCGATTAGCTGCACATACCGGAAGCCCTGGAAGGTAAAACGCGGCTGGAAGCTCTCCCTGCCTCCGCCACGGGCGATATAAGTAACGGTCTGCCTGGCCGTCCGGAGGTTGTCGGTATACACATTGCCCCCCTGGTCCAGCACCTCGAAATGCCGCAGCTGATACTCCTGACCCGCCGCGCCATCTACGGTGAACCGCAGCCAGCCGACCATATTCTGGCCCATATCGAGCACCGTCTCCCCTGCCGGGGTGCGGATGAGAGCAACAGGTGCCAATTCCTGGATCGCCCGGACCGGATCATTCTCCTGGGCGAGCAAAATATTCTTGGCATACGGAAGAATCTCCGGCGGTGTCCACAACGTGTCGTCATACCCCGGCAAGCTGAAGCCGTGCTGCGCCAGGCGGGCGTCATAGGTTTCCCCGTGATACAGCTCCGACATCAGCAGCGGGCCGGGCAACACCTTCCACTGCGGGCCGCTCCCTATGATATGCTCCGTGCCGTCCTCATAAGTGAGATGAAGCTGCAACAGCAGCGCTGTGCGGCTGCCATAGATATGCTTCCTGTGCTCCCAGCCGAGATTCCCTTTGTACCAGCCGTTCCCAAGCCAGGCACCAGCCGAATTGTCCCCAAGGGTAAGCAGCGGGGTCACATCATACGTCTGGTATTGCAAGCGATGGCTGTAACTGGTCCAACCAGGATTGAGATAAGTGTCTCCGACCCGCGCTCCGTTCAGCTCCAGCTCATACAGCCCGAGACTGGTCACATAGATCCGGGCCCGGGCGAGCGGCCGGTCCACCTGGAAGTTCCCGCGTAGCAGCGGGCTTTGCTCTGCGTCTTCCGCAAGGCAGGCCAGCGGAGCCGTAATCCATTCAGCGGTCCACTCCTCCGGCGAGAGCAGCCCCATCTCCCACCAGGCTGCTTCGGACCATTCCGTGGGACGATTGTGCTGATCCCATATTTTCACCCGGTAATAATAACGCGTCCTGGACTGCAGCTCCAGCCCCTTCAGCTCGATATGGAGAGATTCACCGGACTCCACTCTGCCCGAATCCCACCATACGCTCCCGAAGTCCGCCGCGCCTGCCACCTGTAATTGATATGCCTGCTGCCTTACATCCCGCTCATCCGCACTCACCTGCCAGCTGATTCTTGGATTACGGATATCCAGCCCCAGCGGATTCTCCTTATACTCCACTCGCGGTTTTTGGATAGCTATCATTGAATACACCTCACCTTTTATAGGATTAATCCTGTATACCTGTATATATGATGCGCTTTCTATTACAATTATAGGATTCCGCTTGGTTTGCATGACCTGCAATATGGACATTTCACCGGGGTAAAAAGGACTTTATGCCATCTGGAGGAGGGAACTGATGGATTCGGCCAACCATACGCTAAAAGGGGAGTATTTCTTCCGGGGCAATCTCCTGTTATATGTGAACCGCGCTACCGAGACCTATGATCTTCCGCTTCACTCCCATGACTTCATGGAGCTGACCTTCGTGGCCGAGGGCAAAGGCTTTCATTATATCGGCCAGAAGGCTCACCCGACCGGCAAGGGCCAGCTGCACTTCATTCCTGTCGGCGTGTCCCATGTCTTCCGTCCGTCTTCACCCAGCTCTCTGCGCGAGCCGCTCGTCGTGTACAATTGTTTGTTTAAGCCGGAGCTGCTGGACCGTCTTGCCTGCGTGATTCAAGACCCGCCGATTGCCTCCTACCTGGAGCAGATCAGAGAACAACGGCTGCCTTCCTTCTCCCTGACGGATCTGAATGGTTCCATAGAGAACCTGTTTCTGGCGCTTCACCGTGAGCTTCACCTGCCGCAGAGCGGCTCGGACAGCTATTTGCTGACCCTGTTCATTCAGCTTCTGATCAGTATCTACAGGCTGGAGCATGATGAGATTCAGTTTCCGTTGGGCAAGCAGACGCAATTTTTGCAGATTCTGAATTATGTCCACCTGAACTATGTGCAGGAGATTACCCTGACGCATCTCTCACGCAGCTTCGACTGGAGTGAACGGCATCTTCAGCGGCTATTCAAGGCGCATACCGGGCAGACCTTCTACCGGTACCTGCAGAACGTCCGGATTCAGAAAAGCTGTCTGCTGCTGGTCCAGCAGCCCAATTCGCCCGTTCACCTCATTGCAGAGCAGGTAGGCTACCGCGATCCGTCAACGTTCAATCTGGTGTTCAAGCGGATTATCGGTACCACACCGGGGATCTACCGGCAAACACCGGGAAGGAAACAGATGGAAGCGGTGAACCCGGAGGAACAACTTTAACGCGGAATCATTGATGTTATCAGGAAATAGTGTTAGGCTATCAACGGTAAACTCCATTCCAGCTACACAGAAAGGTAGTCCTATGATTAAAGTTCAACACCTGTCCTTCTCCTTCCCGCAAAAAGAGCTCTACACTGACATTTCGTTTACGCTCGAAGAGGCGCAGCATTGCGCTTTTATCGGAACCAGCGGCAGCGGAAAAAGCACCCTGATCGATATTCTCATCGACCGGAACAGATATTTGTTCGACGGTACAATAGAGATGGAGCCTGATTGCAGCATCGGGTATGTGAGCCAGTTCGCCAAGCCTGACCAGTCTCTAGACACCACCGTGTTTGAATATATAGCCGGACCTTTCATTAAGCTACAGGAGGAAATACAGCTCATCTGCACTGAGATGGAGACCTCGGCGGATATTGAGCCGCTGCTGGAGAAGTATCAACTGGCTCTGGACGCTTTTGAGGCTTTGGGCGGAGATGATTACGAGAGTCTTATTCATAAAAAGCTGAATCTGGCAGACCTCATGAAGCGCAGGGATCTCAAGGTATCCGAGCTGAGCGGCGGGGAATTCAAGCTTGTTCAGGTAATGAAGGAAATGCTGAACCGCCCCGACTTCCTGATTATGGATGAGCCGGATGTCTTCCTGGACTTCGAGAACCTGAATGCGCTCCGGCAGCTGATTAACGCTCATAAGGGAATTCTGCTGGTGGTTACGCACAACCGTTATCTGCTTAACCATTGTTTTAACAAAATCATTCACCTGGAGAATAAGGAGCTCCAAGAGTTTGACGGCCGCTACCTGGAATACAACCTCTCCCTCCTTCAGACCAAAATAGAGCTGCAGGAGCTGGCCCTCGCTGAACAGGAAGAGATTGAGCGCAACGATGTGATCATCGACAACCTCCGGGCGATCGCCACGTATAATTCAGAAGCCTCCAGAGGGAGAGCGCTGAAAGCGAGAGTGAAGTTCCAGGAAAGACTGGAGGCCCGCAGAATCAAAGCGCCGTTCGTGGACATTAAGCAGCCGCAGATTCATTTGGGGATGGTGCATGAGCCGCAGGACACTGACGCTCCTGTAGTGACAGTCCAGGATTACCGGGCGGCCTTCGATGAGCTGCTGCTGGACAAGGTTAGCTTCGAGCTGCATGCTGGTGATAAAGTCGCCCTGATCGGTCCGAACGGTACCGGCAAAACAACCCTGCTGCGCGATATTGCGCGGGGCCGGCACGACTCTATAACCCTCAGTCCAGAGGCAGCGGTAGCTTATCTGTCCCAGCTTCAAGGCGAAGTGCTGAACGATTCCAACACCCTGCTCGAAGAATTCATCGAGGCCGGGATGGCTACGTATGATGAGATCCGCTCCCATCTGGCAGGCTACGGCTTTGAAGGCGAGATCGTGAACCAGAGAATAGCAGCCCTGTCCGGCGGCGAAAAGAATTTGTTACAGCTGGCCAAGGTGTCTGCCCTGAAGGCCAATGTCCTGCTGCTAGACGAGCCGACCAGCCATCTGGACACCTACACGCAAATCGCGCTGGACCAAGCCATCCAGGAGTACAAGGGCGCGATTCTTATGATCTCCCATGACTTCTATTCCGTAGTCAACGGGATGGATTATGTGCTGATCATTGACGATAAGACGGTCCGCAAAATGACGATCAAGAAATTCAAGAAGATGATTTATGCCCGGCATTTCGATAAAGATTATCTGGAGCTGGAGCAGAAGAAGAAAGCAGCCGAGACCCGGGTAGAACTGGCGCTGAAGGATAATAATTTTGAGCTTGCCAAGAGTCTGGTAGTCGAGCTGGAAGAACTGATTAAGCTGATGTAAGCAGACAAGAACAGTTATATGTTCAAAAAAAGGCCGCCAATTTCGGCAGGGTGTGTGAAAACTCTCCTGCCGAAATGGCGGCCTTATTGATGTGCATTACCCTGCCTGGACGGGCAGATCAGACGCAAGAATCAGGCAAAAGCCACATGAACCGTATGGATCTCATAAGGCTTGAAATCAAGCCGGATCGCAGGCCCCTCTACTGCCTCAGTATCCAGCGGGCGTTCCATCATATCACACACCTGCCAAGAGGCGGCGGAATAATCGCTGCTGACATTCGCAGTGCAGCGTGTTCCGGTGAACTCATGCAGCCGGACGATACAGCCGCTGCCGTCTTCGGCCAGCTTCACAGCATCGATCGCAATGTTCGGGGCATCGCAGATGATCAGGGATTTGCCGGCTCCGGCAGTGTAGGCTCCTTCGACGGCCAGCAGCGGCTGGTTCAGCGCCCATGCTTCCTGCACCGTGCCCGCAGCCACCCAATCCCCTTCATGCGGAAGCAGCGCATACGTGAAGTTATGCTCGCCCTGATCCGCCAGCCGGTCAGGGCTGGTTGCCGATTTGATCAGCGACAGCCGCATCGTATGATCCTTGATGTCATAGCCGTATTTGCAGTCATTCAGCAGGCTGACCCCGTAGCCCCGCTCCGACAGATCGGCCCACTGATGGCCCACGCTCTCGAACCGCGCGTAATCCCAGCTTGTATTCCAGTGAGTCGGCCGCTTCACATTGCCGAACTGGATATCATAGGTCGCTTCCGTAGCCCTCACGGCAACCGGGAAGGCCGCCTTCAGCAACTGGTGCTGCTCATGCCAGTCTACATAGGTCTCGAAATCAATCCGCGCGCTTCCGGCATAGACCTTGACCTTCTGGACAATGGAGGAATCCATATAACTCCAGGCGAATTCCAGCACCGCCTGGAGCGGGCCGCATTCGGTCAGCTTGACGGAGCGCAGATTGGTGATGACCTGCATTTTCTCCTGGTAGAAGAGGTCGATATCCCACGCATCAAACATCTTCGGCTTATCCTCGAACACTTGGAGTACATTGCCGCATTCGCCCGGTGCCAGCACCTCGCGTGCCGCGCCGCGGTCGAAGATCCGGCTTAGCTGTCCAGATGCATTCCACTCCAGAATATAATAAGGAGTCGTTAGTGTGGAATCCTGCCAGTGGAAAGGAACGGTAGGTTCCGGCTGAGCGGCTTCGGAACCGCCAGGCTCAGCGGCCACAATCACTGCGCTCCCCATTGCCGGGACCGCCGGCGTCTCCACCAGCCACTGCCCGCCGGAGCGCTGTGCAGTAAGCCGGTTACCTTCAGCATCTGTCCAGACAGCATTCTCCGCATCATGAGGCACAGTTGCCAGCCGGGGAGCGGTGAAGAATGCGCTGTTAAACAGCGTATATTCTGTCTGCACCGGGGCTTCCGCCGGAGGGAGGTCTGCTTGCGCCGCAAGCGAACCTTCGGCAGACGCAGACGCGGGACCGACAAGTCCCTCCACAGCCGCTGTCCGCGCCGCTAGGCCAAGCTGCTCTGCTTCGGCATATTCCACCCGGGAATCCTGGTACACCTCATGAATGGAGGAGCCGGGAATAATATCGTGGAACTGGTTGCGCAGAATGATCTGCCAGCCTTCCAGGAGCGCGTCCGCAGGATACTGGCCGAATCCGCCGCTCTCCGCCGCCCAGAGCATCTGCAGACATTCCGCTTCGCGGTATAGCAGCTCCAGCTTGCGGTTCATTTTTTTATTATAGGCCTGGCTGGTATAAGTTCCCCGGTGGTACTCCAGATATAGCTCCCCGTCCCAGGTATGCACATACTCCTCCGTAGCATCTATCGTCTCATGGAGACGCTCGAAGTACTCCGCTGCCCGGCCCGTCTTCACCTGTGGAAGACCCGGCATCGTATCCAGCCGCCGCCGCATCTCCAGCATCTCGCGGTTAACACCGCCGCCCCCGTCCCCGTAACCATAGGACAACAGCAGCTCACGGTTCAGGTTCTTGTCCCGGTACTGTTCCCAGATGCCCTGCACAGAGAAAGGCTCGATCAGGCCGTTATAGGTGTAATACCAGGCCCCCGAATCCGGTCCCTCGGGTGTGGTGATGAAGTGGGTCAGCACCTCACTGCCGTCAATCCCCCTCCACTGGAAGGTATCATGCGGCATCCGGTTGTACTGGCTCCAGCTGATCTTGGTGGTCATGAAGGTGTCAATACCCGACTTGCGCAGAATCTGCGGCAGCGCCCAGCTATACCCGAACACATCCGGCAGCCATAGATATTTGCAGTCCACCCCGAACTCCTCGCGGAAAAACTTCGTCCCGTACAGAATCTGCCGCACCAGCGACTCACCGCTCGTCAGATTGCAGTCCGCTTCCAGCCACATCGCCCCTCCGGCTTCCCAGCGGCCTTCCTCTACACGCTCTTTGATCTCACTGTAAATTTCCGGGTAATCCTGCTTGATATAGGCATAGAGCTGAGGCTGGGTCTGCAAAAAAATGTACTCCGGGAACTCCTTCATCAGCCGCAGTACGGTGGAGAAGGAGCGGGCCGCTTTCTCCCGGGTGTGGGTAAGCCGCCACAGCCAGGCCACATCGATGTGTGTATGGCCGATGGCGGTTACAGTTACGGGATGCTCCTGCTCCAGCCGGGACAGGTCTGCGAGCAGGCTTGACTCGGCCTCCTGAACTGAGGCATAGAACGCCGCGCTTCCGGGTCTGGACCAGTCCAGCTTGTTAAAGGCCTTGTTCAAGGCGGTTAGCAGCTCATGCTTCTGAATCTGGCTGTCTTGTAGCTGCTTGATCGTACCCAGCGCAGCCCGGCCGGTATAATAGAGATTGTCAGTGGACTCATCCAGATAGGCCAGCTCCGCCCGCTTGATCTTGTGCTCCTGCGGGATGAGCTGCCCGTCGCCGTTCAGGCCTGACCATAAGCGGAAGGTGAATTTCAGCTCCCGCCCAGCCGCGCCGTCTTCCAGAAATACCTCCTGATGGTTGGAGTCCACCCCCTGATAAGGCTTCCCGTCCAGGTACAGCAGCGATTCGAACCCGCTGTTATTGCCCCCGCCGGTACGTCCGAAATCGAACAGCCCGACAACACGTTTCCCCTGCCATTCGGCTGGAACGGTTACCTTGCGGTGCAGCCACAGATAAGCATCATAGCCGGTCCAATGCTCCCCTGTCCGCAGCTTCCTGTCACCATCAAGAACAGGCGGATAGGCACCATTAGCCCCCTCCAGATCCTCAGTAACCTGCCACTCCTCAAGCATAATCCCCTCACGGTACCTGTAACTCTCCAGCTCTCTCAACCGCGCCCCAAGCTTCTCTTCTGTCCAGAACATATTCATTTCCGTTCTCCTCCCTTATATAACACGTGTTATTAAACAAAAATTATGGCGGCCGGCCACCAATTGACGGTGCCGCTCCCCGGCCTGCTTCCAGCGGATTCAGAGGGATTTATCCCTCTGATCCCTCAGCTCCAAAGAACCCAATCCTAGCTTTCACACATCATTTCAACAGAGAAAGAACATCAAAACAAGCACTTACGCGCTTTCTCCCGCACGCAATATCGCAGGCAGCCAAATCTTGTCCGCCTGTTCCTTCTCCATGACCCCGTTCATCTGCTTCAGAAGGCAGCGGACTGCCTCCTCGCCCATGCTGACGTAGGGGATTTCCACGCAGCTTAGGGATGGCAGGCTAAGCCGGTGGCCCTGAATCGTATTGTCTGCCGCCATGATCCGTACATCTTCGCCGATGCGCAGGCCAAGCTTGTGCGCTGCCCGGTACAGATCGGGTATGGCGCTCGACCAGTTGACCAGCAGCGGCGCATAGGGCCGGCCGTTATCCGCCGCCAGTTGCTGCAGGCACCCGGCCCAGTCTCCCTGCTGCTCATCCAGTTGAATTATCACGGGCTGCAGTCCATGTGCCTTGCACCAGCCGGTATAAGCATCGCGGCGGTTCCGCTCCGCCCAGTTATCCGCGCTATCCCCATGGTATATCTCAGCGTAGGCCGGACCAGGCTGCTGCGCTGAACCTTCCCGCAGCAAATAATTCAGCGCGGTCTCCACACTGCCTGAATAATCGGCTAATACCGAATATACACCCTGCACCTCTGCGTACCCTTCCACTGAAACATACGGAATCCCGGCAGCTTCGATCTTGGCTGCCCATTCCATATCACCATAACTCGTGTGATCAAGCGTCACAATCCCGTCAATCTTCCGCTGATGATAGAGCTCCAGCAGCTCGGCCCGACCATTGGCGTTTCCCTTATGACGTGGAGAGCAGAGCAGTATATGATACCCGCTGAGCTCACACTCCCGCTGCATCCCTTCCAGAAGCCGGGTAAACAACGGATGGCGCGTATCTCCAAAGGCAGCAAGCGTCATGCTCTTTCCTGTCTTCATACTGCGTGCACCGGCGTCCACATGGTAATTCAGCTCACGGATGGCTTCCAGTACGGCTTCGCGCGTCTCCGCGCCAACCCCGATGCCGGGAGTATCATTCAGTACCGCAGAAACCACACTGCGGGACACTCCAGCCCGCTTGGCTACGTCAAAGCTGGTTACTCTTTTTTTACCCATATCAGCACCTCACCGAGAGTATAACACGTGTTATTAAAAGATGTATACCGTTTTCTCCAATCCCTGTGCCAGTCAAATTAGTCCTCTGAATTCCAGTCTCCTGAATTTTAATATCCGGCGTCTTCCCCTGCTCCACAGAATTTCATATTATTAATCATCTTCAAAATAGATGAATATCTACTACAGGAAACAGGCCCGTAAACTGCAAAAACGCAATCTACGGACCCCGGTTACTATTACAATTATTGATGCTAGTAGAACATCAGTCTTTAAATTGTGGATGGGCAAGATGAGGCCTGAAGGATTAAAAGAGTGAAGTCATTGGTGCTCTACTAGCTTCTTCATTGGTGCGGACCGGAAAGCTTGACTGCTTTTCCAATCGTGTCTGTTGCATATTCGCACTACCGCAAATCCAGCCATTCGATAGCCGCAGAGCCAGCCGCAGTGCTGACCGTCAGCTCATGGCTTCCTGCCTCCAGCCGTCCGCCGCTTACGATCCGCCTCGTCTGCCAATCCTGCCCGCAGCCGTTCACCCGGCCGATCTCCTGACCGTCCAGCTTCACCAGCAGCTCACTCTCCGGCCCGCACATCAGCACCCGCAACTCCAGAGCCAGCGAGTCCTGCGAGCCCCGCGACTCTCGCCAATCCTTCGGTCCCTTCGAGCCCTGCGACTCCCGACAATCCTTCGGTCCCTCCGGCTTCTGCGACTCCCGCCAGTGCTGGGGTCCCTCCCACTCCTGCGGACTCAGCCGCTCCGAATCCCGAACAGTGAAGGTATACGCCACCCAGTCCCCCTCCGCCAGCTCCACGCTAAGCCTCTCCTCAGGCTGCCAGGCTTCGCCGCGTCCATGCTGGAAATTGGGGGCCGTACGATTTCCCTCCACGAAGCGGAAATCCATGCCGTCCCCTTCACGGTAGCTGATACCTGCCGCCGCCTGCCTGCCGGGAGCGCGCCCGAAGCTGACACCGCTCCCCTTGTAACCATAAAAAATAGCGGGAATCCGCACCGGTAGCCGCCGCAACAAAGAGCAGACAACATCTGCATGGTACACACAGTTAACCAGGCTCAGATTGAGCAAATATTCGTCCAGTATCACCTGAGCCTCCACGCGCTCCGGCTTCGCGCCTCCCTCCAGATAACTGACCAGCTTGTGCCAGCCTTGCGGAAGGACGATGGAGCAGGGCGAATTATCCGTATCGAGCTTTTTCCAGGTCCAAAAGTTCCAGGAGATTCCGTGATCCTCAAACAACCGGAATGCACCGGCGTACCAGTCCTTGTTGTTCTCTCCGCCCTCCCCCATGAACAGCGGAACATTCAACTGCTCTCTAGCGTCCAGATACTTCTGAATGCTCTCGGTATCAGGGTTGTTCCAGTACTTATGAAACTGCAGCATCAGATTCTGGTCCGGCAGTTCATTGCCCGGCACCCCCTCGAAGATCGACCAGTCCGTCGCCCAGTGCACACCTTCGAGAATAATCATATGCCGGGCATCCACTTCCCTAATGGCTGCAATAATCTCGCGGTACAGCGGCATCACCTGATCGTTATACTCAGCGAACCACTCCGGCAGCGGCTCGTTCAGCAGGTCGTAGCCTGCCACGATCCATTCGTCCTTGTACCGCTCCGCGAGCATCTGCCAGATGGCGACCGTCAGCTGCTTGTTGTGCTCATCCGTGAACAGCTCCGGCAGATCCTGTACAGAGTCGTCGATATTCGCCCCGGTCTGGCCACCTGGTGCTCCGTGCAGATCCAGAATCGCATAGATTCTATAATCCCTGCACCAGCCGATAACCCGGTCCAGCCGCTGGAGATGCTCCTCGTGCCAGCTTGACCCGTCCTCTTCTCCCCGCAGGATATACCGCGCATTGATCGGAATCCGCACGGAGTTGAAGCCTTCTTCCGCAATCCGCGCGATATCCGCTTCGGCCACGTAACGGTCATAGTAGGTCTCCCAGAACACCTCCGCGTCCTCCGGACCGATCAGCTCTGTAATCATCGCCTCGATCCGGCGCGGACGGTCTCCCTGCTCCGGGAAACGCCACATGTAGCCTTCCGGAAGCAGCCAGCTCCCAAGCCCTACACCCCGCAGCAGCAGCTCGCGCCCTTCCCCGTTTCGGATCCGGTGTCCGTCCGCGTATAGAAATCCGTTTACTTCATTCTCTTCCCGGTGAATCATCTGTATTTCCTCCTATCACCCTTTGACGGCGCCATCAGCGATGCCATTCAGAATATATTTTTGCAGCAGCAGATATAGCACAACAACGGGCAGCATGGTCAGCACAAGCGAAGACAGAATCGCCGACCAGTCATTATTGCCGTACTGCCCGAACAGCATATTGGTGGACAGCAGCAGTGTATATTGATCGGCATCCGTGAGCATCAAGAGCGGCAGCAGGAAGTCATTCCACATCCACAGGAGATTGAGAATCGCTACAGTTGTCGTAATCGGCAGCAGAAGCGGAAAAATAATCGTCGTGAACAGCCTGAGCTCCCCGCACCCGTCGATCACCGCCGCTTCATCCAGATCCCGGGGGATCGATTTGACGAACCCGTGGTACAGGAAGATCGCCATCGACACCCCAAGTCCGATATAGATCAGGCCGAGGCCGAACGTTGAGCCCTGCACCGCCAGCTTCATGGAGATCCGGTTCAGCGAGATCATAATGGAATGAAACGGAATCAGCATCGACAGGACGAACAGGTTGAACAGGAAGGTGCTCAGTCTGCCGGGTGTTCTGGACAGCTTGTAGCCGGCCATGGATGAGAAGAGAATGATGCCGGTAAGGCCGGTACCCGCGACCGCCACAGTGTTGCCTAGACTGCGCAGGAAATTGGTTTTCTCAAAAGCATCGCTGTAATTGCCGAATTCCAGCTGCCGCGGAACGGCGAGAATATTGTTCATCATATCCCCTTCCGTCTTCAGAGAGTTCAGCACGCCCATATAGATCGGAAAGAGCGTAATTAATGCCCCGGCCAGCAGGATCAGAATAACGATTACCGAAGAGATTCTGCGCCGTGCCCCCGTACCCGGCTTAAATGTGGAATTCACCCGGACTGTGCTCATGCCTCCACCTCTCTTCGTTTCATGAGGCTCAGCTGGATCAGCGTGATCACCAGAACCGCCAGGAACAGGATCATGGCCTTGGCACTGGCGTAGCCGTAACGGCTGCTCATCTTGAACGCTTCCTCAAAAATATTCAGGGCCATGACCTGCGTCGCCCGCCCCGGCCCGCCCCCCGTGAGCGCGAACACGGCATCAAATGCCTTGAAGGAGCTGTTCAGCGTCACGAATATTCCAATCGTTACCGCAGGATAGACCATGGGCAGCGTGATGCTGCGGAAGGTCTGCCAGCTGTTCGCACCATCGATTGCGGCCGCCTCCTTGAGCGCATCCGGCACCCCTTGCAGCGCTGCAATATAGATCACCATCAGATAGCCAACGCCGCCCCACAGGGAGACAATGACAATCGCCAGAAAAGAATATTTCGGATCGCCGATCCACGACTGGTCCAGAAAGGCGAGTCCTGCATGCTCAGCGATATAAGGCAAAGCTTTGGTGAAGATGAACAGCCACATGAAGCCGCCGATAATCATGCTGATCATGTTAGGCATGAAGAAGATCGTCCGGAACCAGGCCTTGCTCCGGCTGCGTGATTCGATCAGGACCGCCAGCAGGACCGCCAGCACATTCTGCATTACAACCATAACGACTACAAATTTCAGGGTAAACCAGACTGAATCAATGAAAAAGGCATCATCCGTCAGCGCTTCGATATAATTGGAGAATCCCACCAGATGGTAGGCGGGATTCAGTCCGTTCCAGTCCGTGAAGCTGTACCATGCCCCGCCGAAGGCGGGAGCGAGCATGAATACGGCGTAGAACAGCAGCGCGGGAAACACGAAGGCCAGCAGGATGAAGGAACGTCTTCTTGCACGGCTTCCACTCATCTCTATCACTCCTATGCTGTTTCTGGGAATCCCTTAATTGCCTGCTTTTACCGCATTAGCCCAGGTCTTGTCGAGTGTCTTGATGAATTCATCCTGGGTTACCCCCTGGGTGTAGTAGCTCTGCAGCAGCTTAGCTGTCTCATCGGTTACACCATTCGGGAGCGACAGATCCAGATAAGCCTTGCCTTCAGAGACATAGGAGCTGGCCTCGGTTACCCACGGGTAGGTATTGTAGGTATGCTGCTTCGCTACCGGATTAAATTTCAGTTCCTCGAACAGCGCCGAAGAATCCTTGTCATCAAGCACATAATTCACCAGATCCAGCGCCACTTCCTTGTTCTTGCTGTTAGGGGATACGGCCAGTGAGGTGGAGGTCGCCAGATTAATCTGTGTAGCAGCAGGATCATTGCTTACAGGAAGCGGAGCTACACCAAATTCCATGTCAGGATTAGCCTTCAGGATGGATTCCGCCTGCCAGGGTCCCTGCACCCACATCGCTGCTTTGCCGTTTGCAAAATCTGTAGAGCCGGCCGCACTGCCCACCTCAAACGGTTTATCCGTGCCGTTAGCCATAATCAGATCAATTATGTTGAAGACATCCTTCACATCCGCGTAGGAGGCTTCGCCTTTGTTCATTTTCTCCACCCAGTCCGGATGCTCGGAGGAGACGATGCCCCCAAGAGACAGCGCCATCATCAGCTGCGGAATCCACGATTCCTGAAAGCTCAGCTCGAACGGCTTAATCCCGGCCGCATCCAGCTTGTCAATCGCCGCCTTCATCTCATCCAGCGTCTGCGGCGGCTGAATGCCGAGCTTGCTGAAGATCTGCTTGTTGTACAGATACCCCCAGGACAGGCTTTCCAGCGGCAGGGCCACAACCTTGCTGTCATAGGTAACGGTATCCCGGACACTGTCATACAGCTTCGGTACGAAAGCCTGATCTGACAGATCGCTCAGATAGCCGGCCTTGTAATACCGGGGCACATCCGCAATGGCATGGAGGGTGAATACATCCGGCGCATCATTGGAAGCCATGCGGGTCTCCAGAATCTGCTTGGCCTGATCCGGGTTCGGCATCTCCAGCTTCACGGTGACATCAATATTTTTCTCCGCCAGCTCCTTGGCCTTGAATTGCTCGAAGTACTTATCGAACTGATCCTTAAAGCGCGGGAAGCTCATAAATACCTTCAGCTCGACTTGCCGGGCCGGTCCTTCTGTCGCCGCTGCCGCACTCTCCGCCGGAGTGGAACTCGGGCTGTCACTTGCCGTATTTCCATTCGAGCCGGAGCTGCACCCCGATACAATTCCCAGAACAAGCATCAGTGTCATTGCCGTATTAAGCGCTTTCTTCATCTCTGTTACCCCCTTCTGTTATCTTTGCCTCTTTAGTGTAGGGGATATAAGGGGCAGCGTCTTTTGAGGATATTAACATCGGGAGTTGTATTATATTGATACGCTTTCATTTTTATTTATCATCCGCAAAATTCACTTCTCGCTCCGCAGCTCACCGGGAGGGATGCCGAAGTGCTTCTTGAAGACACGGTAGAAGTACGCCAGATCCTCATAACCGCAGAGTGCGGCGGCATCCTTGATCGGCAGATCACGCGCAGCAATCAGCTCCCTGGCCCGTTCCATCCGCAAGGAGGTGATATGCTCGATTACAGTGTCACCGGTTGCAGCCTTGAAGGCTCGGCTCAGATGCTCCTTCGTCACCAGGAAATGCGCCGCGATTCCTTCCAGAGACAGCGGCTCATGAAAGTGGCCGCGGATATAAGCCTCAACCTCCGCCATATCCAGCCTGATGCGGTTCCTGCGCTGCTCCAGAGCCGTGTTGACGAGCTCTGTGAAGTGAGCTGCCAGCCCCGTCACCATGGCCTGGACCGACGGCCACGGCTTATCTGTCGTTCCCGCATCAGCTCCCGGGTCCATCCCGCTGGTCTTCGCAGCTTCCCCTGCTAGCAGCAGCAGATCACGGGAGGTCCGCTCAAGCATCGCTTCCAGCTGATGCTGCGGCACCGAGTGTTCCAGCTCCCGTCCCAGCTTCTCCAGCTCCTCCCTCACTGCCGGCTTGTTCAGCGCCAGCAGCTGGTCATAGATCCGCTGGCGGTAGGCGAGATAATGCTCCATCAGCGATTGTTCCATGAGCATTAAGGGCGACCCGGTTAAGCGCTGCCGTTCCCGTTCCTTCGCGCATGCTGAGAGAACATGATTCAGCTCCGTCCGGTCCACAGGCTTCAGCAAATATTCAGCCGCCTTCGAGCGGATGGCCTGCTTGAGATAGACGAAGTCGTCATACCCGCTCATTACAATAATCTGTACCTCCGGGTACTGGCGGTTCAGCCTCTCCAGCAGCTCCACCCCGTCCAGTCCGGGCATCCGCATATCGGTGATGACAAGCCCGGGATGCAATGCCTCGATCAGCTCAAGCCCTTCTATTCCGTCCTCCGCCTCGCCGATCACCTGCATTCCGTGCTCCTCCCAGGCCCCCAGCGATTTCACCACCTGTCTGGACCAGGGCTCATCGTCAATAATCAGTACCTTCAGCATTTCGTTCATCCCCCTCTGCGGCCGCAGGCCACCGGATCACAACCATTGTTCCCGCTCCGGCCTTGCTGTATATGCTCATTCCATACTTCTCTCCAAATTGCAGCACAAGCCGCGAATGGACATTGCTCAGTCCGATCCCCATTCTCCGCTTCGGAGGTTCCCCGGCCTGTGGCGCGGGATCGGCCGCCATGGTGACATTGCCCCTAAGCGCAGCACGGATCTCCCCGAGCCGCTCCGGCGCCATGCCGACCCCTTCGTCCTTCACCATGAACACGGTGCGGCTGCCGATGGTCCTGATCCGGATGATCAGCTTCCAGGGTCCCCGCTGCGGCTGCAGGCCATGCTCAAAGGCATTCTCCACCAACGGCTGCAGCGTAAATCGCGGCAGCAGGCTGAACCGGGAGAACTCATCCGCCTCCATCACTACGGTGCAGCGTCCGAGGAAACGGTTCTCCTGAATGAATACATAATTGCGCACATGCTTAAGCTCTTCCTCCAGCTTCACCAGCCCGCCTTCATGGCTGATGGAATACCGCAGCAGATCGCCAATCACCCGGGTAATGCTATAGATATCATCAGCATTCCTCGACAGTGCCATCCCCCCGATCAGCTGAAGCGTGTTATTCAGGAAATGCGGATTGATCTGCGCCTGAAGGGCAAGCAGCTGGGCATTCTTGACCTCAATTTCCTGGCGGTACTCTACCTCAATCAGCTCCCTGATCCGCTCCATCATCGAGTTGTAGCCGCGTTCCAGCAGCCCGATCTCATCGCGGCTCTGCACAGAATGCTGTTCGAAGTTGCTGACATGCGCCTTGCGCATCGACATCGCCAGACCGACAATGGGGCGGGTAATCCGCAGCGAGAACAGGATGGACAGCAGAATAGAGGCGATGACGAATAACCCGCCGGTCAGGAATCCGGCAGCAATCGTAGGCCTTGCGCTGCTGGCGACAGTAGTCAACGGTATGGCCTTCACAAGGGTGAGCTGGCCATCCGCCACTGTCTTCATGAAGAAGAAGTAACCGTCCTTCTGCCGGAATTCCAGTCCATGCTCAGAGATATTCAGCTCCTGCAGCCGCCTGCCGATATCACCGGAGCTCTCGGACATCGTCGAACCTGAGAGCAGCTCCCCTTCATCATTCAGCAGGAAGACCGAGCTCTCGGCCTCGGACTGGAGAATATGGCTGACCTCTTCCCATACCTCTGTATTAATCCGCACTCCTATGCCTCCGAGTAACCGGTGATCCTCAAACCTGTTGATTCCGTGATACGCGTAGATCCCGCTGCCATTCTGTTTGAAATACATATTGACTGGCTCACGCGACAGCCGGCTCCAGGGACCCGTGTGTATATTAAGCGGGGAAACGCTTCCACTATTGACAAAGTCAACGGAAATGGCTTTCAGCTTCTCGTGCATGTATAGCGTCAGCTCATCTACCTTCCGGGAGTTAGTATAGAATTGCGAGGTTATGGCTTCACGGATATTGTTCAGCGAGCGGTACTGGTTACCGGCGTCCGGACTGTCTGTATCCGTAAGTCCGGCCATAAGCTGCGGATTAATCTGCAGGGTGTAGAACAGGGTATCCAGCTGTTCGATCAGCTCCTCCAGATACTGGTCGGCCCACTGCATCCGGGAATCATTCGCATTGATCATTTCCTTCTCAACGGATTGCCGCGTGTTGTAGGTGGCAATGGTAGTGACAGTGAGCACCGGCAATGTGGTCAGGCACATCATAATGACCAGGAGCCGGATTCGGAGACTGGTCCCCTTCATCATAGGCTGCTTCCTTTCCGCGAAGCTGGATTCCTTTTACCGTCAAAATATAGCATGCGGGATCTGGACAGACAATACAGTGCTGAGAATATTGCCGTCGGATCAGAATTTCTGTGAAGTATCAGGCTTCATTCCGCTACGCTGCACGGTCTGTTCTTAAGCCCATCCACGTCAAAAAGGGTACCCTCCGGCCATGATCAACTTCCTTCACGGCTGTTTGGCACCCTGTTCCTGCTTCTTTTCTGACACTCGGCTTCCGTTTATTTCTGCAGCTCCAGATCCTTCTGCTTCAGCAGGTCTGCGTATTCCGCTTTGTGTTGCTCAAGCTTCAGCTTCAGCTCGGCGCTGCCGGGATTTGATTTCAGCTCGCTGCTGGTCGTCAGAATATTGTTGACTGCAATATCAATTTTAGCGTCTATAACTTCCAGCTTGCTCTTGGTCAAGGTCAAAGCAGGATCCGGCGTTGCAACCGGCACAGGAGTCGCAGTTGGAATTCTATCGCTGGATGAGAAAAAATCCGTCCCCGTCTTCTCCACCAGGCTGATCGTTTTGCCCTCTACAGTAACTTTGAACCCGGCTAATTCTCCGATTGCGCGAACGGGCGCATAGCTTTTGCCGTCAATTACGATGGCCGGATCGGCCAGCTTCTTCCCGTACACCTTCACGCTATACTCCGCCTGAATAGCCTTTCCTACTAGTGTTGCAGAAGCGCCCAGCGCCTGCGCCCCCATCATCAATATCGCTCCGGCGATGACTCCGGCAGCAATCTTTTTCATAAGAAATTCACTCCCTGTATTTAAGACTATGACTATTATTCTATCATTTTATAGCCGTCCGTGCCTCTTTGCCGATGATTCTATTTGGCTATATCTGATCGGAAATCTACTGTATTAGAATCTGCCAGCTCCTCCATGTTAAACTAGAGAAGTAACCGTTAGAACGTAAGTTGGCGTACTACATTTTTATTATGCTTTTAGATAGGCTGAATGTAAGAAACGTACGGTCTTATTATGAGTGTAATGATAGGAGCTATATTATGAGAGTATTAGAGATTATATTAACCGTGTCAACCCTATTATTTATGCTAAGCTTTGTGTTTCGCAAATTACCTCTCAAGGTACAAATGGGATTAACTGCGGTTAGTATTACATTATGTGCTGCACAGCTCTGGTTCGAAGGGTACCGTTGGCAAATGGCGGGCGTGTATGTAATTGTACTTCTTGGCATGTTCATCCGCATTTCCAAAATCATTAGAGGCCGTTCGCAGGAACCGTTGTCTAGTGGAAAAACCTCCGGAACATCTATTTTCCGCTTGCTGAAACGCTGCTCTGTAGCTGCAGGTCTACTCATGGTGATCGGCTCGGCAGTGCTGTCTTCCATTCTCCCGGTTGTGGAGCTTCCCGCTCCGGAAGGGCCCTATGCCGTTGGTGTGCAGACTCTTCATCTCACCGACAGCAGCCGGCCAGAACCTCAGACGCCAGATCCGGGGGATTCAAGAGAGCTGATGGTTTATGTCTGGTATCCAGCCGCTGTGAAGCACGGGATGCACACTGCTCCCTGGCTCCCTGGTGACCGTCAAAGCAACCGGAAGCTGATGTCCGCTTTTGCCGGATCATTGAGAGTCCCCTCCTTCGCCCTGGATTATTGGCGTTACATTCATACGAATGCTTATCCTGATGCGGACTGGCTTCGCTCTGAAGGACCTTATCCGCTGATCCTGATCAATCATGGCCTCGGTTCCTCCAGCCTTCTGCATACCTCGCTTGCAGAGAATCTGGCATCAAACGGTTATATTGTAGCAGCCGTAGATCATACCTACAGTTCAACAGCGACCTTGTTTCCAAACGGCACAGTTACCGGGTTTAATGACTCTTTAAGCGCCGATAATTTCACAGGAACCGGCACCCAGCTGGGCAACATATGGAACGGCGATAACCGCTTTGTCCTCGGCCAACTGAAGCAGCAATTCGCAGATTACATAAATGCAGAACAAATCGGGGTGATAGGTCACTCCTTCGGGGGAGCGGCTGCGTACGAGGCGATGTTCTCGGTTCCAGCAATGAAGGCCGGGATAGACATGGATGGATCCTTGTATACCCTTACCGGGCCGAAAATGAGCAAACCGTTCTTGTTCATAGAGTCAGAGGAATACTATAACGTGAAGAAGCAGAATACAGATCCTGACATCGATGCCGAGGAAAAAATAATGAATAATGTCTCGCTGAACGGGGGCGGCCGGCTCTATATCAAAGGCACTGCACACTACAACTTTACTGATCTGCAGTTCTATTCAAGCCTGCTAAAATATACCGGAATGACGGGCAGCATTCATAGTGCGCGAAGCAACGAAATTGTAAACCGGCTGGTACTGGATTTCTTCAACGAGCATTTGAAGGGAATCCCTTATGATCCAGATGATCCTGGGGCTGCCGGGTATGATGAGGTGGTTAGGCCTTAATCTCCTTGGCATACTTCCTACTAAATTAGCCTTCCGAATGAATATAAGAAAGATCAGTATCCGCATCCGGTACTCATAGGTACACTATATAAAAGGACGCCTCTGCATCATATGGATGCTGTAGAGGCATCTTTGTGTTGTAAGCCGATTGTACGCGGTGGCTGTTAATCAGTACTATTGAGGATTGACAACTATCTTATTCCTCTCTATTATAATTAAATGATAATGATAATCATTATCTAGAATAGATTCTTTATTGCCTCTCCAGCAGGCATTTACCTGTTAATTTCCATACATAAGGTACATAAGTGCACTGGTGTCCATTTGTCTGCGGAAACAGGTTTTTTTATGGAAAAATTCATCATAAAGGAGCGTCACCTATGCTGAGCACAAAAAAGATATTTCTTCCGTTAACCCTTCTGATCCTCACCTTAATCCTGGCAGCCTGCGGCCAGTCAATCAACACGAATAACGCCGCCCCATCTGCGGCTGCTGCAACTGAGTCCCCTACGGCCAGTCCGGTAGCAACCGGAGATGCGGCTACAACAAGATTGTACACGGATTACAAAAAAAGAGAGGTTGAAATCCCAACTGATCCGCAGCACATTGTCTATGTCGGCAGTAATCCGGGTGACCTGCTGGCGCTGGGGATTAAGCCTGCGGGAGCTTCGCTAAGCGTCATCGGCACTCAGGTGGCTTACCCCGATCTGCTCGAAGGGATTGAGGACATCGGGTATCCGTTCTCTGCTGAGAAGATTCTGGCCTTGTCCCCGGACCTGATTATCTTCGACGACTGGGATGAGACCGGGATTGAAGCGTTAAGCAAAATCGCACCGACCGTGGTCGTGGGACTGGACGGCACCTTCCCGACGGAGGAGCGTGTCCGGCAGCTCGCTGACTTGTTCGGCCGCACGGAAGCTGCTGACCGCTGGTTCAACGATTACCAGGCGAAGGTTGCCTCCGTGAAGAAGCAGCTCAATCTAACTGAAGGTGATACAGCTACCTCCCTGCTGGTGCTTGGCTCCGAGCTGTACATTATGGGCGGCAAAGGGCTGAACGAAACCCTGTACGGACAGCTTGGCTTCAAACCGGCTGAAGGCGTACAGAAGCTGGTCGATGCCGGCGAACGGTTCGTAACCATCTCTGACGAGGTGCTGCCACAGTATATTGGAAAGCACATGTTCATCCTTACCGACACCAGCAGCAAGACGGCTGCAAGACAGAGCGCGCTGATGGACAGCGGCTTATGGAAAGCGATCCCTGCCGTCAAGGAAGGCCGTGTATACACCTTCGACAGCAAATATAACTTCGATGACCCGATTACCCTCGACCGGCTGCTGGATGAGATCGTTGAGATTTTTGGCAGCAAGGGTAAAGAGTAAAAAGGTAAACAGTAATTAGAAATTAATCGCGCTGGCGAATTGTATTCGGTTTATAGCATACAATTCGCCACGTACCTTCGGGAGTACCCATTGTATTCGGTTTTCCGAATACATTCCGCCCGTGCGATAATCGCTTACAACTCATCGCAAAAAAGACTTAGGCTGCCCGGGAAAATCCCTGCAGCCTAAGTCTTCGTCTAGCCTATACTTCTACTCCCGCTTACCTGCCCGCCCTCACCGAAACCGCACCCTTCGCGGCGATATCAAGGGTCAATAATTTTTCCCCCTCCATCCGCACAGCCACGGTCTCCGGGGTCTCTCCGTCGTTGAACAGGACGACTGCGATGGACCCGTCGCGGTTGCGGAAGGCCACGGAACGCACGGGCTCATGGCTGGCGGCAGACTCCAGGCGCAATGCCCCGGGGCGGATCACCTTGCTGAAATGTGCCAGTGCATAGTAGTCCAGAGTGTACGTCAGCTCCCGGGTCTGCTGGTTGACCGTCACTACCCCGCGGCAGGTGCTCTCCCCGAAGCCGGGCACCGTAGGGCCGTTCAGTTCATCCAAGGCCATATTCCATAGCACGAACGATTTGCTGTGATTCCGCAGAATCTCAATTCCCGTGCGCATCACATTGGAGAAGGCCTGCTCGAACGGGGGAATCCATTCCCCGCCGGAGCCTTCGGTGAAATGGACCTCATGATCCGGGTAGGCCGCCTGCACCTCCGACTGCGCGGACGCCGCGCCGCCGTACCAGTGCCAGGCTACGCCGTCCACCTCTGCCCCGGCTTCCTCCAGAACAGACAGCGGATAATCCGGCCGGTCCCAGTTATGGTCATAGCAGAAGATTTTGGCGGCCAGCCCGTGCTGCCTGAACGCAGGCTTCAGATAGTCCCGGATGAACTCCCGCTGCTCCTCCGGCAGCATCAGCATACTGGGGTAATGCTGCGGCTCATAGAGCGGCTCGTTCTGCACAGTGACAGCATAGATAGGTAAGCTATGAGCGGCATAGGCCTGAATATAGCGAACAAAATAATCCGCATAGACTCCGTAATGCTCCGGCTTCAGCCGCCCGGCGATCATCAAGCCGCTGGTCTTCATCCAGCCCGGCGCACTCCAGGGGGAGGCCATCAGCTTCAGCTCAGGATTAAGCCTGAGTGCCTCCTGCACCAAAGGAATGATGTCTGCTTCATCGTGGGCGATGGAGAATCCGGCCAACTCCGGATCACTCCCGCCTTCAGGCAGATCATTATAGCTGTAGACCGTTCTGGCATAATCCGATGCGCCCATGGGATTACGCAGGAAGGACAAGCCGATCCCCGCCTGCGGATCGAACAGCTTGCGCATTACCTCCGTCCGCTGCTCTGCACCTAGCACCTGATGGATCAGGTAGGCGGCCGAGTCGGTGAAGGAAGCCCCGAAGCCATCCATCTCCTGATAGGTCTTACTCGCATCAATGTCTACGGTGACCGTAACTGCATCATCAGAAATCTGCGGCAGCTGTGCTGCGGACTGCTCTATAAACAGCTCGTTCTCTCCGCTGGACTGGTACATGATCATTTCCCGCATGTGTTATCCCTCCATCTTCTTATATAAAAGGGCCCAAAACGGGCCCTCCCTTGCGCCTTGACTACTTAATGCCCAGCTTGGCCTTATTGGCCTTCATCTTCTCGCTGCGGACCTCTACGATTTTGCTCCAGTTGTTCTTGTCCAGGAAGGCCTTATGCTCCGCCAGAATGCTGTCAAAGGTTGCCTCGTCCTTGGCACGGATCATGCTGACCAGCGTGGTGTTCCAGTTCGTATTAATGGCCGTCTGGCCGCGGGCTTCCGCCGTCCCCTGATCGGGGTTAATATTCTCCAGGATGAAATGCGGCTTCAGCTTGCCTTTACCCCATTCCTGCATCTGCTTGATCGACTCGGGGAAGGCGTCCTTGCTCAGCGCTTTGTGGCGGTCATGTCCGAAGAACATGAATTCGCCCATCCGGTAGTCCTTCTTGAACTTATCCGCATTATTAAGCTGCAGGTCCTTCACTTCCGGCAGCAGCTCAACCGTACCGTCGGGATTGGATTTATAAGTTACACCTTCAATCCCGTAGTTCATCAGCTTCTGCCCTTCTTCGCTCAGCAGATACGTGAAGATCTGAATCGCTTTGGCCGGGTCCTTGCAATTCTTGGTGATGTAATTGATCATCCAGCCGGTAATCCCGGATTGATTGAGGGTCGGCTGATGTCCGACGGTGCTCTGCGGCCCGTCAACAGCCATATACTCCTTACCTGGATTGGCACTCATGAAGATCTGCAGATTGCCGCCCTGCTGAGGCGTACCGTCAAGCAGCATCGTTGCGTATTTGCCGGATTTCACCTTTTCCTCAAAGCCAGTTCCGTCATCCGCGAAGCTGTCATCACTGATCGCCCCGTCCTGGTACACGGCATTCAGCGTCCGCAGCCAGGTCAGATAATCCTCATCCAGATTGCGGTTGTAGAACTTGCCGTCCTCCGTCTCCAGCGGAACGCCAATGAAATCCTGCAGCGCATCCCCGAGCGAGCCGGTCCCTTCCCCGATGGCATTGAACCCGAAGGGGATCATGTCCGGGAATTTGCTCTTAATTTCATTCATTGTCTTCTGGAAGGCCTCCGGGGTCCCGAAGTCAGGGCTACCCAGCGCTTCATACACATCCTTGCGGATGACAAAAGCCGTCTTCGCCGGAATATTGCCACTGTCATAATCTGCCTGTGTATTGGAATAGTTCGGATAACCGTAGGTTTTGCCGTCCTTCAGCTGGAACCAGTTCAGCGTGTCGGCAGCGGCCACCTTGTTGAAATACGGGTCATACTTCTCCGCCAGCTCATTGAGCGGAAGCGCCCAGGTGGAGGCCTTTTGCACAACCGGGGAATTGGAGTCGAAGATCGTCAGCAGATCCGGCATATCGCCGCCCGCGAAGAACGTATTCAGCTTCGTATCGTCCCCGGTAATGAACTTGATATTGATGTTCAGATCCTCTTTGATCTTCTTGGTGACCACATCCTTGCCGAAGTCCGTATTCCACCAGTCTGCGTTCACATACCAGGTTAAGTCCGTAGTCTCCTCTTTCTTATCGAGCTGCCAGGCCGGAGTCTCCGGGTCTACCGTATACCGGTTGTCCAGGGACACCTCTACCGCCTTAGTGGAGCCGCCGCCCGAGCTGCAGCCTGCCGCCACCAGCATAGCCGCCATCAGGAGCAGCGCGGATTTTAGCGTTTTTGTGCCGAGAACCTTAGTCATCTTGATCATCTTCTTGACCTCCTATAATGTAGTGAACTTCTTCTACTCCTTGACCGCTCCCAGCATCATGCCCGAGATGAAGTACCGCTGAAGAATGGGATACATCGCAACAATCGGCAGTGTGGTAATGACGATGGTGGCCAGCTGAACTCCTTTGGTGGTGGTCTCAATGACGACGGAGCCTCCGATATTCTGCATGGACTGGGTCTGCGACTGCACAATAATCTCATACAGCTTCATCTGCAGCGGGTAGAGCGCCTGATCAGTAATGTACAGCTTCGTGGTCATGAAGTCGTTCCATTGTCCCACCCCATTGAACAGGGCGATGGTGGCCATCGCGGGCATGGACAGCGGAATGAAGATTTTGAGGAAAATATGCCAGTCGCCTGCGCCGTCAATCTTGGCCGACTCCTCCAGCGAATCCGGCACGTTCCGGAAAAAGTTCATCAGAATCACCACATCGTAATAACTGAATAATGCGGGGATAATGTAGACCCAGAAGCTGTTTAGCAGCCCGAGCGATTTGATAAGCAGATACGTCGGAATCATTCCGCCGGAGAAAAACATCGTGATGACGCCCATCGCCACATACAGCTTGCGGCCGCGGATGTATCTTTTGCTGAGACCGTAGCCGATCATTGCGCAAAAGAACACGTGGGTGATCACCCCGAGAAACGTCTTGGCGACCGAGACAATGAAGGATTGACCGATCGTGCTGTCATTGAAGACCGCCCGGTAATTCTCCAGCGAGAATTCTTTGGACCAGAAGATGAATCCGCCCTCGGCAAGCGCCCTGCCCGAACTAAGGGAGGAGATAATTACGTTCCATAGGGGAACGAGGATAATAACCATGAAGCAGACCAACAGCACCTTATTCACCGCATCAAAGATCCGGCTGTCGAGATCTTCCCGTATGACCTTCCGATTCACTCTAACGCCCCCTCTACAACACGGATTGATTATCGTTCAATTTACTGGTGACCTTGTTGGCCATAAGCAGCAGGATTACCGACACAATGGAGACACCGAGGCCGACAGCCGTAGCATAAGAGAAATCGCCCTGCGTCATCCCCATGCGGTAGACGTAAGAGTTGATAACCTCTGCTTTCTCCCGGTTCTGCGAGTTCATCAAGACCAGCGTCTGATCCAGATTCGAGCCGAGTAGGCCGCTTACCGTCAAAATCAGATTCAGGCTGATGATCGCCTTCATGTTCGGAAGGGTGATATTCCAGATCTGACGCAGCCGGCCGGCTCCATCAATCCGGGCCGCTTCGTAGTAGGTGGGGTCAATCTTGGCCATAATCGCCAGATACAGAATGGTGCCCCAGCCGGCTTCCTTCCAGATATCGGACAACGTGGCAATCCACCAGTACTTGCCTGCATCCAGCAGGATGTTGGAAGGCTTCGAGATCAGCCCGAGATTCAGCAGCAGCTCATTGAACAGCCCCGAGGTGGAGAACCAGGTGATCAGCATCCCGCCCAGGACGATCCACGACAGGAAATGCGGCAGATAGGAGATCGTTTGGACGAATTTTTTGAAGCGGCCCATGTTCAGCTCGTAGATCATAATGGCGAGGATAATCGGAATGATGAACCCGATCCCAAGCTTCAGGAAGCTGATGCCCAGCGTATTGATGACAGCATCCCAGAAATATTCGTCTGACAGAATAATTCTGAAGTTGTCCAGACCCACCCAGGGTGCCGTGGACAAGGTATCAATGACCGTGTAATTCTTGAAGGCAATCGTCAGCCCGTAGATCGGTATGTAGCAGAAAATAATCATGAAAATAATGCCCGGCAGCACCATCGACTGAATCTCCCACTGCCTCTTGTAATCGGTTACAAATTCATTGATCCGCTGCCCCATGGGCTTCTTGGCGGACGGCGGAATCGCTGGCGGGATGGAAGCTGATGTTGCAGACGCTGATGTTTTATTCATGTTCTTGTCCCCCTCTCCATTTAGATATCCAGTTGGTGCTCACATTGGTGCTCAAAGCAATAAAAACGTTTTTATTTTGGCGCAAAAAATCCCCCTCCTGTAAAATCAGTTTCACCCGCTGCCCTCTATCTGCGGTCCTTCCGCTCCAGCTTCACATGACTTGAGCCTCTTACGACCAGCTCGCCCTGCAGCTTCTGTGCTGCGCCCTGCTCCTTGTCTTGAATCATGCGGACCAGATGATCGATCGCCAGCATGCCCTGTCTTGCAATCTGATTCCTTACCGTCGTGAGCGGCGGCGAATAATAAGGAGCGATATCAATATCATCGAAGCCCATCACACTGACATCCTGCGGCACTTCATACCCATAGCTCTTGAGCGCTTGAATACAGCCCATGGCACTGATATCGTTGCCGGCCAGGAAGGCGTCGGGGACTCTCGCGGGATGCAGGCGGAGGTAAGACTTCACGGCATTATAGGTGCTGTCCTCCTCAAAATACCCCTGAAGGATAAACTCCTCCTCCACCGGAAGCTGGTATTCACGCAGCGCGGCCAGATAGCCTTCCTTCCGCTGCACACTGTCGAACATCGTATCCACGCCGGAGATATAGGCAATCCGCTTATGCCCCAGGCTGATCAAATACTTCGTAGCCTCATAGCCTGATTCATAGGAATCAAAGATAATGCTGCCCATCCCTTCATCCTCCAGCACCCGGTCCAGAAACACCGCCTTGATCTTGTCTTTCTTCATAGCGGCAATGTCCTGCTCGTCGATGCCCAGCTCCTCATAGATAATGACACCATCCACCCGCCGTCCGAGGATATTGCTCATAATGACTTGTTTGTCCTTGGTGACGAATACATTCAGGCCATAGCCCAGCCGGTCGCACTGACGGGACATGGATTCAACCAGCTTGTAGAAGTATGGACCGGATACACTTGTTGTGAAAAAACCCAGCATCTTCGTGGTACCCGATTTCAGCAGCTTACCGTTCAGATTTGGCACGTAATTCAGGCGCTGGGCCACCTTCAGAATATGCGCTTTGGTCTCCGGGCTCAGCACATCCACATCATTCAGGGCGTTGGAGACCGTCGAGATGGAGACCCCGGCTTCCCGTGCGACATCTTTGATCGTTATCTTAGCCATATCAATGTTCCTTTTTGATAAAAACGTTTTTATTGACTCTAAAGTAACATGAAACCGCTTTAAATACAACACTTTTTCTCATGGGCTTGTCCTGCCACCTTTTCCGCTCATTATTGCCCGCCAGACACAAGGCCTCACCTCTGTCTAGCATACAATAACTTCTATGTCATTAAATTCATCTTATTTTACTATAAGACAGCGGGATTTAGCTATGCCGGAGTAAGGTTACACATCACAGCCTTATGCCGAAGAAAGGCCTTGCACAGCTTGGCAGGCCCTCCTTTGGCATATCGTATTATTTGGTCAAGCCCAAACGCCGGTAACGCATCACTCTGCGGTACATGGATTTATCCTTCAGCTGATTAAAAATGTAGGGATCGGGATTCATATTCACTTCAATGATCCACGGCTTCAGTGAGTGGTCTAGTCCGACATCTACACCGAATTGCCGGTGGTGCGGATAAGTCTTTTTCAGTTGCCGCGCTATGCGTGTGCCCAGCCGGTTCATTTCCCCCTTAAGCTGCACAATCTGCTGCGCAGACAGATGGGTGGAGAGCAAATGCTCCACTGCGGTCGGTTTGCCGCCGCTGTGGTAATTGGTCACAATTTTGCGCGGATGCCCCAGCCGCCCGATAATCCCCGTAGCTTCCCATACGCCCTTGGGACTGAGCTGCACCATTACCCGGATATCGAAACGGCGCCCGTGATGCTTCAGCAGGTGGATACCTTTTTGCAGCAGATAGCTCCTCTTCCCGATTCTTGTCGCCAGACTGTGATGAAAAGCCTCAAACGTAGCGAAACGGCGCACGGTCTCCTCATACTGATACATATATCCCTGCCGGTCCTTCCGCTCCGCGCGGATCACCCCCATGCCATATGTTCCCCGTTCCGGCTTGATATAGATCATTCCATAGCCGTGCATCATCTGCTCCAGATTACGCCTGTTAAATCTCCGGGTATCGGGGATGAACCCCTTAATGGTCTCGTTCTTAAGCAGCAGTTGTGTCTTATACCATTTGCTCAGTCCTGAATGAATTGGTTTGGCTGTCACTTATGCACTCTCCTGTCCGGGCTGGGAGCCAACGCTCCGTTTTAACATAAAATTACATATTCACTGCATCCTATGCCGCCGGAGGTGCCGTGGAATATATCATTTGCCCCGTATAGAAAGATTAACTTGTGCAGGATAATTGCCCTCTCCATAGCAGCTCAGCAGGCATACGCTAGTGAAGACGATCAAATGTCAATATATGTATGGAGATGAATCTATGTCCCTTGCTGCTGTAAGTGTAACCTCAAGCGCTCCACCGATCGACGTCCTGATTCCTGCTATCGAAAAGGATCTCGCCACCCTCCCTTATGTGATTGATAGTCTTCGCCGTTATGTCCAGCACTCTATCAGCAATATCTACATTGTCTCGCCGGAGAATAGTAGAATCAGACAGCTGTGCTCCCGGAAAGCTTGCGTCTTTGTCAATGAAACCACCGTCCTCCCATTCACCAAAAAAGCGATCCGCTATTCCTCTTCCCGCTGGAACCGGTCAGGCTGGCTGTATCAGCAGCTGCTAAAGATGAACGGGGATCAGGTGTGCCGTGAGAAGTATTTCCTGGTCATTGATGCAGATACGGTGCTCATCCGTCCCCATCGCTTCCGTACCGGCGGGAAAAGCATCTTCTATTGCCGCAACTGGAGCCAGCCGGAGTATTTCCGCACCTACCGTAAGCTGCTCGGTGCCCCTGCGCCTTCACCCAAGTCGTTCGTGACCCACTACATGCTGTTTGAGTCCGCAAAGCTGGCCAGTCTCAAACGAAAAATTGCAGCCCGCCACGGCATGTCCTGGCACGCGGCTATTCTGCACTCGATCAACAAGAAGCGGCAGTTCGGCTTCTCCGAATTCGAGACTTATGCCAACTACGTATACAGCGCAAACCGCACCTCTGTGCTGCTCAAGAATGCCAATAATAAAGCGCTGAAGACCCCGGCGGGCTCGCTGACTGAGGCGCAAATCCGGAAGTACGCCGGGACTTACCGTTCGCTCTCCTTCCACCAGCGCAAGGGATACTCCACTCCGGGCAAGCCTTAAGGAGGCAAGAAACGTGATGCATACTATTCTTCTGTGCGGCGGCTCCGGCCAGCGGCTGTGGCCTCTGTCCGGCAGCATCCGCTCCAAGATGTTCCTGCAGCTGCTGCCTGCACCGGGCGGGGGCACAGAATCCATGATCGGGCGGGTATGCCGTCAGCTCAGTCAGGCCGGACTGGATAAATCCCTGTTGCTCGTGGCCCATCAGGAGCAGGTAGCCCTCACGCAGCGGTATACCGGAAGCAATTATCCGGTAATCGGAGAGCCGTGCAAGCGCGGTACCTTTACTGCTGCCGCGTTCGGCGCGCTGCACTTGCTTGCCACCGGAAAGGCACAGCCGGAGGACATCATCTGTATCGCTCCGGCAGACATGTATGCGGATGATGATTTCTTCCGCCAGTTCCATCAATTCGAGGCACTTCTGGCCGATTCTGGGGCCGAACTCCTCCTGCTTGGAACGAGGCCTTCCTATCCCTCAGAGCAATACGGCTATATCGTCCCGGCACAGGAGGACGATGGCGGGTATGCTCCGGTACTATCTTTTGCAGAGAAGCCGGATAAAGTTAAAGCCCTGGAGTTGATGCAGGAGAAGGCCTTATGGAATTGCGGGGTGTTCGCTGCGCGGCTCAGCTTCCTGCTGGAGCATCTGGAGAGGCTGGGGCTGCCTGTGGAATTCGCAGTATTAACCGCACTGTATCCAGAGCTCCCGGTGCGCAGCTTCGACAAGGAAGTGGCAGAACGCAACACCAAGGCTGTTGTCTTACGGCATGAAGGAGAATGGTCCGACCTGGGAAGCTGGGATACGCTGACGGCCCGGCTGCCCTCACAGGTCATTGGAGTAGGCGGGCTATGGGGAGAATGCGGAGACAGTCACCTTATTAACGAGCTGGAGGTGCCGCTGCATGTCATTGGGGTCTCCGGTATAGTCGCCATAGCCGGTCCCGAAGGCATCCTGATCGCAGATAAGAAGGACGCTAACACCATCAAGGATATTCTGGCGGAGAATTCAGTAACGCAGCCGAGGTATGGTGAAACAGGCTGGGGCAGCTATACCGTGCTGGACCGGGAATCAGACGGCTCCCGGATTGTCCTTACGGCAATGCTTAGCCTGCTGCCGGGCCATAACATACCTGAGATGACCTGTGAGCATTGTGCCAAGTCCTGGATGATTGTGTCCGGTCACGGAGAGGTATGGGTGGATGGATGCGCAGCTGAAGCAGCGGCAGGCGGGATCTATACAATAGCCCGGGGGCAACAGCATACGCTCAGAGCTTTCAGTGCAATGAAGCTGATCGAGGTACGGACTGGCGAAGGAGGAGACGACGGGCGGGTGTACGGCTGCTGATATGAAGCTCCAGGGCTTCTTCGCAGATCCCGCCGCCACAGGCAAAAGGGATATCGCAAACGCCAGAATAGCTGGCCGTTTACGATATCCCTTATTAGTGGTGAAGGCTGTTGCCCACTATGTTAGGAGCAGGAGTGCTGCGGACGGATCACTGTATTGCGCAGATTCTAGACGGACGGCGGCAGGAACTGGAACCATTTGAAGTCAAACCGGCTGCCCGGCAGGAACAGGAAGGTAACCGTCCCGCTGCCGCTGACCGGCGGCTCCAGGGTGAATTCACGCTCAATGTAGCTGCCGCTTCCGGCGAATTCTATCAGTTGCTTCGTTTCGCCGCCGGAACCGCTGAACAGGATCTGCAGTGTATTGTTCGCAAGCGCTGAGCGTCCGCAGATTACCACCCGTGAGCCTTCCGCTCCGCCGAAGTCCATTCCGGCAAATATAAGCGACACATTGTTGCCGATTCCCTCGACGGCATCTTCAGTTAGGGTGAAGGTATCCCCGTAGACCGCAGTGTTGGCCAGGGCATTCAGACGCTCGAACGCCTTAGGCTTACGGACAAAGTAGAAGCCCTTCAGATGAATCTTCTTGCGCAGCACGAAGGACAGAGAGGTGATACCCGTCAGCCGTCTGGGAAGCGTATAACGTTCTTCCTGATATACATTCCAGCGGGATGGCTTCTGGTAAGTCATGGTGGTGAGCCGCTCGGCACCAGGCTGCCCGGGCACGCCTTCCCATATCTCAATCGGGAATTCCTGATCATCAAGCGAGAAGATTGGCAGAATAATCTCATCAGCCCCATACTCCCCGAAGTCAATCCGTTCGAAGCAGATCCGGCTCTCCCCTTCGCGGGCAGTGGCAACACCCCGTTCATTGCCATTGGTCAGATTCCGGCTGTGGCTGCTGCTGAACCCGGAGGAGACAAATTCATACGGATTCAGATAAGCTTGACCAAAGCCTGTCAGCCTGAATTCCATTTGTGAATAGAGCCGTATTCCGTCAGCGCCATTGGCTGTTCCGCAGCGGATATATACATCTCCGTCACCGAGAGCCGTAATGACCGCCTCATGCCCATCCGTCTCCATGGCAGCAATATTGGCATCAATCCCGGCAGCGTTCGTAAGCCGCCACTCGACATCCTGCCAGGAGGCACCCTGTGGATGAAGCTTGACGCGGACGGGAAGCGACGGCTGCTCCGGTGTCAGAACATTGCCTTCGGGACAGATAATCTCCAGCTTGCGGACCGGGATCTCTCCATCCCGTCCACTCTCCGGATATCCGGATGCCGCATCTGCCTCCAGCGGATTGTGCGCATACAGATACAGCTCATCCCCGGCAGCCGTTCCCGGTGCCGGCAGCACCGATTGCAGCGTAAGCTCGGCGGAAGCTAGTCCCTCCGAAGCTGCCCGCAGCGTAATTGTTCCAGCCTCCAGTGTACCGGCAATCACTGCCAGCAGCTTACCGCTGAACAACCGGCGGCTGACGCCTTTGTAGGAATCATAGTCCGTGCTGTCCCCGTTATCCAGACCGATCAGCCGTCCGGGGCCTTCAATACGGAGACGGACCCGGTTATTGGCATTCGCTACCGGACGCCCCTCCTGATCCAGGGTGCTGATCGTTACAAAGATAAGATCCGTACCGTCTGCCGTAATTATCTGTTTGTCGGGAGTAAGGACAATCGACGCTGCATCTCCGAAAGAGGAAATCTGATCTGTGGCAATAACCTCCCCCTGCTCATCATAAGCTACAGCCCGCAGAACACCTTCCGCATAAGGCAGCTGCCATTCTCCAAGCAGCTTATGCCCGTGAACATGATCAATCTCCACAATGCCCTGCGGGATTTCATTCACGAACAGCTCGATGCGCGGAGCATTGGAGCAGACACGCACATCAATCAGCTGACCCTGAGAGAAGTCCCAGTACGGGAAGATATGAACCATCGGATGTGTACGGTAATCCGTCCATTCCGCCTGATAAATATAATAGGAGTCTTTAGGGAAGCCTGCGGTATCCAGCTGCCCGAAATACGAATTCTTGGTGTGATACGGGGTAGGCTCCCCGATATAGTCAAAGCCGGTCCAGAGAAACTGCCCCAGCGAGAAGGCGGCATCCCGGTCTGCGGTGATGCAGGCCTCCGTGCTCTTGGCTCCCCAGCTGGTAGAGCTGTTCCCGAGGGAGGAGCACTGCTGGTCATCATCGGCCAGCACGGACTGGGCCAGCGGGAAATGGTAGACTCCCCGGCTCTGTACGGTCGAGCAGGTCTCGCTGCCGTAGATGATCCAGTCCGGATGCTCACGGTGATGCTGCTCATAATATTTCTCCGCATAATTGTAGCCCGCCACCTTAACGATATCGGCGCATTTCTGCGCATTCTCCCAGGGCATATAGTTCGAGCCGATGGTGACGAACGCATTGCGCCGCGGATCATGGATCAGCACCTCAGCCTGCAGCTCGCGGGTAAGCTCCTGGCCCCGGCTGTCCGCATGGGTATCATAAATCTCGTTGCCGATGCTCCACATCAGCAGGCTTGGACGGTTCCGGTCACGCCGCACCCAGCTGGCCACATCGCGCTTCCACCACTGCGGGTAGAAGCGTGCGTAATCATAAGGCGTTTTGCTGCGCTCCCACATGTCGAAGGCTTCTGATACGATCAGCAGCCCCATTTCATCGGCCATCTCCATGAGCTCTGTCGCCGGCATATTATGCGCGGTACGGATGGCGTTAACCCCCATTTCCTGCAGCAGGACGAGCTGGCGGCGCAGCGCCGCCTTGTTCACAGCAGCCCCCAGAGCGCCCAGGTCGTGATGCTGGCAGACTCCGTTTATTTTGACATGACGGCCGTTGAGGAAGAGGCCCTTGTCACTGTCCAGCTCCAGGGTCCGGAAGCCGAACCTCTCCTTCTCCACTTCAATCACTTCATCCTCAGCCAGCAGTTCGGTTTGCAGAGTGTAGAGATGGGGACTGGAAATATCCCATAGCAAGGGCTGGTCAACAGTCAGGCGGCTCAGGCAGTGTACGGTCCTCCCGGCCTGCATAGGCACCTCCGTGATGTGCCCGGTAATTACCGCTCCTTGCGCATCCAGAATGCTGTGCCGCAGCTTCAGCTTCGTTCCCTGTGCCGCAGCTTCGTCTGCGATACGCAGCTCCACATCGACATCCACCGTCCAGGTATCACCTTCCGCTGCTCTGGCTGCAATATAGATCCCGTCAGCGGCAATATGCGTCTTCGGTGTCGTCTTCAGCCAGACCGGACGGTAGATTCCAGCCCCGGAGTACCAGCGGGAATTGGGAGATTCGTGGATCACACGCATATATATTTCATTCTCTCCCTCTATCAGGTACGGGGTAATATCGAATTCAAAGGTAGAATATCCGTATTTCCACTCCCCCGCCTCCTGCCCGTTCACGTATAATGTGGAGTTCATATACACTCCTTCAAAACGCAGGGAAACGAGCTCATGGGCAGGCACTTTATCGAACTTAAGGCTGGTGCGGTACCAGCCCTCTCCGTTCTCATAGAGATTATGAGTATCATAGATCAGCCAGTCATGCGGCAGCGTAACCGGCATCCATTCCTTATCTGCGGCTACCTTGGCGAGCTCCGAATAAAGCGGTTGCTTGCTGAATTGCCACCCCTTGCTGAGTTTCCTTTTTAGACTCATTGCTGCACTTCCCCCTTGATAGTCCTACCCCTTTAATGCCCCTACCATCACGCCTTTAACAAAATACTTCTGCAGGAACGGATACAGCACCAGGATTGGGGCTGTACTCACGATAATTGCTGCATACTTCAGCGTCTCGGTCACATCCCGGCTATGGAGCAGTGTTGTGGTGCCCAGCATGCTGGCATTATCGTTCTCAAGAATGATATTTCTGACCACAAGCTGGATCGGGAACAGGCTCTGGTTCCGCAGGAAGATCATCGCGTTAAACCAACTGTTCCAGTGGCCTACGCCATAATACAGGATCAGCACAGCGACAACTGGCATAGACAGCGGAATGAAGATGCGGAACAGGATCGTGAAGTGACCTGCACCGTCCAGGAAAGCGGACTCCTCCAGCTCCCTCGGAATCGCCATGAAATAAGTGCGCATGATGATTAGGTTAAACGTACTAACTGCCGTAGGCAGAATCAGCGCCCAGAGGCTGTCGAGCAGGCCATAGGATTTCACGATCAGATAGAAAGGCACCAGTCCCCCTTGGAAAAACATGGTGAATACAATGAAAAACATGATCGGCTTTTGCAGCATGACCCCTTCCCGTGACAGGAAATAAGCGCCCAGGGAGGTAAGCGTCATGTTAATGCCAAGTCCCACCACCAGGATGAACAGTGTATTTTTGAAGCCGGTCAGAATGACTGGGTTGTTAAGCACCGCCTTGTAAGCTGCCAGCGAGAAGCCTTGCGGCCAGAGCAGAATGCCATCGAAGGAGATCAGGCGGTTCCCGTCACTTAACGAGGAGAACAAAATATACAGCATAGGATAAAGTGTCAGAATAATCATAAGCACCATAATAATCGAATTGCAAATATCAAAGATTCGTTCACCGAGCGATGCTTTAATCATAGTTGTCCCCCCTTACCAAAGACTGTTTTTACTTGCACGTTTACTGAAAGAGTTAGCGAGCAGCAGAATGGTGAAATTGATGACGGAGTTGAACAGACCTACCGCCGCACTGTAGCTGTAGCTGAATTCCAGAATCCCTTTACGGTAAACAAAAGTGGATATGACATCAGCCGTCTCGTAAATACTGGCGCTGTATAACAGAATGATTTTCTCAAATCCGACATTCATAATATTTCCGAGTGCCAGGATCAGCATAATCATAATCGTAGGCAGAATGCCGGGCAGGGTAACGTGGCGGATCTGTTGAACCTTGGTCGCTCCGTCGATTTTGGCAGCCTCATACTGCTGCTGGTCAATGCCGGTGATGGCTGCCAGATAGATGATTGTTCCCCAGCCGATTTGCTGCCAGATCTCACTGATTATGTAGATGGGGCGGAAGGACTCGGGCTGTTGCAGAAATGAGATCCGGGTGCCGCCAAAATAGGCAATGACATCGTTAATCAAACCATCCGATAAGGTGAAGTAGCGCACAATTCCCGCCACAACTACTAGTGTAATAAAATGCGGCATGTAGGTAATAGTCTGAGTGATCCGGCGGAAAAGCGGGCTTTTCAATTCATTTAGCAGCAAGGCCAGAATGATCGGTGCCGGAAATCCGATGAGCAGATTGAAGAAGCTTAACAGAACGGTGTTCTTAATTACGCGGAAAAAGTAAATACTCGAAAAAAAAGCTTCAAAGTGCTTGAACCCCACCCATTCACTGCCCCATATTCCTTGGGAAGGCACAAATTGCTTGAAGGCAATAATCGTTCCGTAAAGCGGAACATAGTGGAACAAAACATAATACAGGATGACAGGCAGCATCATCAGATACAGCCATTTATTGCGCAGTAAGTCTTTTCCCAGTCTGGTTTTCAGCATATTTCCCTCTCCTTTGCTGCAATGTTTAACGCAGGGACTGCCCGTATCTGTTCTCTGTAGCAGCCCCTGCCGTTATAAGTTTAGTTAGCGGTTCAAATAACGTTCGTAGGCCGCTTGTTGAATTTCCAGTGCGCGCTCGATGCCCAGATCCTTCATTTGCTGAACAGCTTGATCGTATTTATCAACAGATTCGGTACCCAGGATGATCTTAATCTCCGTTTCTTTCACAAAGGCGTTGATATCGTTCATAATACTGCTCATTTCATCCGCTTCTTCGGCAGTTGGTGTTACCGGAGGAAGCAGGTGGCTCTCATGATTGGTCTGTTTCCAAATGCCGATGGATTCAGTAGTTGCCGGATATTTTGCCGGCAGGTTGTTGTCCTGCTGAATCATCGGGAAGTTGGTACCGTGAGAATATTTGGACATGACCTGATCACTGCCGAGGCCCTCCGGATTCTTAACTACAAGATCGGTATATACGGGCTTTCCGTCTTTGAGCGTGTAAGTAGTGCCTTCAACCCCATAGGTATTCAGCATTCTGCCTTCTTCGGTAAAAGCATAATCCAGCCAGCGCATGGCAGCTTCGACATTCTTGGTGGTGGCAGAGATGGCCGCCGAGCTTGTCCCCGCATAGGCATTATCCAGCTGTCCGAACTCCGGAAGTCCACCTTTGACAGCAGACGGGTATGGAGCGGCTACGAAGTCAGCCTTCGGATCAGTTTGCTGTACGGCTGAATTATATTTCTCAATATAGTACTGCCAGCCAATCGTTGCACCGCTTACATTTGAAGTCATTTTTTTATCGACTGTAGCTGCATCAATAGAGGCGAAATCCTTGTCGATCAGCCCTTCTTTGTACCACTGGCTCATCGTAGTCAGGTAATCCTTGTAGCCCGGCTCCAGATAGCCGTACACTACTTTTCCATCATTGACATAGAAGTTCCCCATCACGCCGAAGGCTCCGGCGAATCCGCCTGTTCGTTCACCCAAAAACATCGTGCGAAAGGTTACAGGGGAGGCAGCATTCTTTTTCTCTTTAAAAGCAGTCAATACGGTGTGCCACTCTTCAATCGTTTCCGGGATGCTGAGATTCAGCTCTTTCAGCCAATCCTGACGGATAATCGGCCCGCCATAGACACGTCCGGCTTCCGAGCGGATGAACGGGAAGGCATAGTAGGTGCCGTCATCCGTTTTGATCATTTTGTCAATTTCCGGGTGCTCCTGGAGGGTCTTTTTCAGGTTAGGCGCGTATTGCTCAATCAGATCATTAAGCTTCAGAATATATCCCTGCTCTACAGCCTTGTCAGGACCGCCCGGATATTGCAGCCATGTATTCAGGAAGATATCCGGCAGTTCACCTGATGCCAGCAGCAGACTGAACTTCTGATCAGTCATGGGTGTTCCGCCCAGCTGTTTGATGATGATTCCTGTGCGTTTCTCGTATTCGTCATCGACCGGCAGACGTTCCGGCGTGCCTCCCAGCTGTTCGTTCATATAAGTCAGCTCTATTCCGCCCGTCATCGGATAAGTGAAATCTGCAGCGGCTTCATTTGAAGCAGGGGCGTTCCCTGCAGATGTGTTTGGAGCGCTCTCATTGTTCACATTCCTGGAACTGCTGCAGCCTGAAGCCAGCAATGTGAGACCTAACAAAACGACAACCGGTTTGTGAAGCCTGTTCGTTCCAAATAATTTCATCGCTAATTCGACCTCCGTTATATGTTTAGTTAACGACTTGATGCCTCTACAATGTAAGCTGAATCTTGTATACAAACAATATTCAAAATGCGGAATCCATTGTTAAAAACGCAAAAGAGGATAGAATCAGCCTGCTTCTATCCTCCTGTAGAGAAATTGGGTATCCGGTTTGTTTATTGCAGAGTTTTGAACCTCCCAGGTGTGATGCCTTCATATTTTTTGAATACCCGGATGAACGCACTGCTGCTGGAGAAGCCCACACGGGAAGAAACCTCCTCAATGGTGACTCCTTCCTGAAGCAATTTTTTGGCCTCGGCAGTACGAACCTGACTGATGTAATCATGCAGCCCCTGACCCGTCTGTTCCTTGAACAACCGGGACACATATTGCGGAGTGATGCCGAAGTTGGCACCAATCATGGACACACTAAGATTGATATCCGCATAATGATTCTGCACATAGGCAGATACCTCGTCTCCGATTCCCGAATTTGAGACCAGTGCAAGCTTCTCCGTGGCTTTGCTGCAAGCCATTTGGATCAGCTCTGTCAGCTCATGACGAAAATCTGCGCGGGTGGAGCAGGCCAAGAGCCTTTTCATCGGACGCCATTCCTCCCATAGCTTCGAGCGCTTCGTTTCATGCGGGACAGCCTTCATAATGGAGCTGGTTAAATCAATCATGGCATATCTCACAAGCTCTATGGACGCCTGGGAACCGAAGAAGCGGGCCAGAATCTCATCTGCCATCACCGCAGCCTTCTCAAATTCACCGCTTTTGACCAGATTAATAAATACAACTTCATCATTGATTGTCAGATAATAATCCGTCTCCTGTGGTTCAATATCCCCATACCAGATTGATATATTCTCTTCCAGCACCAGCCGGTATTCCTGAGCCTCCAACGCCTGCAGATATCCCTGATGCAACCTGCCCATCCCATGAAGCAGCCCGCTGCCAGCCATCGCAATCTGCAGACCGTATTTCTGCTGAATGAAATCCAGGGTTTGGCCCAGCGCCTCTTCAATATCCTCCTTCCAGTTGCCGGAGCGGCCGGTGTTAATATTCATCACCGCCGCCAGCATACCGTCCATTTCGGTGAAGCTCAGGCCGTGATTCGGACCTGTGAAATCCATAATGATATTGGACACGATGAAATTGGAAAGGCTTGGCGACGGACTGCCTTCTCCGTTGGCCTGAATGTAGAATAGAAGTACCGCAAAATCCTCCGAATCCCACTGGAAGTGATGGACTCTCGCCGCTTCCTCCAGTGATAATCCATCTTCCACCTGCCCTTTGAGCAGCCTTGATAAGTAGTAGGTCTGCAACACACGCAGCTGCCTGAATTGCTGGCTGTTAATGTCATCCCTCTCCCGAATAGTAGCCAAGGCGCTCTCCCGGATGAATGAGAATTCATCCAGCACCCGCTGTGTCTGCTCATCTGTGGAGGGAGAGAACATATTAACCAGCTCGCGGACAGGATTATAATTCTTGCGGGCAAAGTAGGAGATGACCACCGTCCCGATCAAAAAGCTGATAAATAGTCCCAGCAGGTTCAAATTGCGGATATGCCGCGCTTTTTCCCAAAATACGCTTGAAGGAAACACACTGATATATTTCCACTTGGTGTTATCGGAATCGATGAAGGATACCATATTCTCCGTACCGGCGATATCCTGGAACGAAGTGCCTGCTGTCTCATCCCCAGCCCGGGCGTCCGGCACAGCTAGCTGCGGAGCAGCTTCGTTATTCTGAAATAAAATCTGATTATGATCATCGGCAATGTAGACCTCGCCGTTATTCACCCAGTCCACATTCTGCAGCATGCTCTGAATCTTGCTGCCGTTCAGCGGCAGAACCAGCATCCCCTTTAGTCCATTGTCAGCAACGCTGCTGGTGAACGGCTTCATCATTACAACCTTATTCTCCCAGCGCCTAAATTTGATAAACGGCATGGGGGCCTCGCTAATGTCACTCTCACCGTTCAGCTGCGCCAGCCATTCTTCATAGGTCAAGCCGATCATCGTGCTGTTCATCGCATAAAAGGCTTCACTGTCTGTATACGTCTCATCCGTCAGCACCCTGTCCAGACTGCTAGAATACAGATAGATTCCATCAATGAAATCATTGGCGGATTTGTACTTGCTCAGTTCCTGCCGGGTTTGATAGATCTGAAAGGCCCCTGCTCCCTCAGTCTCAGGTGTAAGTGTTAAGTATTTATTCACACTGCTATGAATGGATAATTGCATGGCCAGCTTCTCAGCCTGATTAATCTCGCTGTCTACTGTATTCTGCATCTGCTTAAGCATGGCGCTGCCTGCACGTTCAATCTCATACTCAACAATCTGTTTTGTCTGCAGATAGATGATAGCGCTAACAATAAGCGGGATAAGCATGATCACAGAATAGGAGACGATCCATTTAAAGGCTATACTCTTACTGAACCTAAAGCGCTTGTAATTCATCTGCTGTGCTCCCTTACTGTTGCTTATCTGGATTCTGGATGGATCGGACTTCACCTTCGTTACTTTGCCTTTTTTGTGAAGTTTTCAAGTTCACCTCATATAGAATTCCACTATATGATAGTTGAGCCCGGCGGGCAATCCGCAATATGAAACACATCGACAATTTGTAAACAAGACCGCTGTAGTGCGCAATCCGGCCGAACAATCCAGTTGAACACTAAAAACCCCTTTGCCGGCAGAAGACCTGAAGGGACAGCCATTGTCCCTTGGTCTTACACCTTCAAAGAGGTTTCTCCAGTTATACAATCTGAAATACGGGCTGCTCCTGAATGTAATGCACCGGCACATCCGGGAACTGCCGGGCCAGCCGCGCCGCCAGCAGCTTCATTCCCGGCGCTTCGCTCTCGGCATGGCCGAGCATGATGAGTGCCCTGTCCTTGCCCTGCCGGACCGCATCGCGGATATACTCAGGCACCTCCCATTCGGGCCCTTCACCGGCGATGACCAGATCAAGCGACTCCTGCTCATACATCGGGATGACCGAATGGCCATTCCCCCGGTAACCGACCAGTACCCCCACTCTGGAGCAGGTGGCGGAGAGGTTCCCGGCAACGCGGACATAAGGGATATTCAACTTCTGCTTCAGATACTCTGCAACCCCGGAAACGGTCATCTCAGGAATGGAGAGGATCGACACCTCGGGCAGATGCCGCTCCACATAGGCTTCCCATTCCAGCTCCTGCAGCAGTCCTTCCACGATCCCGTCCAGCGCATAGCGGTGTATCGTGTCATGGAAGCGGTAGATGCCTACCCCGCTGCTTGAAATCAGTGCAGACTTCTCCTGGTAGACGGAATCCTGCTCCAGCGCGCTACCGTGACCTTGGTGGCTATAAAATACACCTTCATGCGTGATCACCAGGTTGGCGCCAAGCCGGGCCGCCTGCTCCACTACATATTGTGAAGCGGCGAAGGCAGTCACGATTCCCTGCACTTCTGTTCCCGCAGCGTCCGGCTCAAGCTTATCCACCGTATTCACGGGCAGCTGTATCCCTGCGGCTAAATGCTCCATCACATCACTGAACGTCAGTGCCATGAGATCTTCTCCTCCTTGTTGTTACCTATAACTTAATAGATAGTCCGTCCCAATGCATCTGCAATCCCGCTCTTGCGGAAGAAATACGTATTAATCTGGTCGCGCCATTCCTTGGCATGAGCCGCCTGCCCCTTAAGGCGTTCCTCCACCTGAGTGTACAGGCCTTCTGCGATGCTGCCCTTCAGTCCGCCCCATGCGTCCAGCAGCCCCTCGGCACGCTCTGCACCTTCGAAATGCGTATCGTAAATATGCTGGATCACGGTTTTGCCGGAATGCAGCACATGAGTGTACGGCACATGATGGAAGAACAGCAGCAGCTCATCCGGGCATTCCTCCAGGGAATCATAACGTACGGCGTTGCTGCCCATATACTGGGCGCTGTACCCTGTGCCTGTCGCCACGGTCCGGTCTACCCCGATGCCCTGATGATCGGCATAGTGGTAGGTGCCCCACATTGAATATTCATAGCCGTCCACATTCGGGCCGTAGTGATGCTCGGGATTGATCATCCAGCCTACGCCAAGCGGCGATGTATAAGACTCATAGATCTCCCAGGAGTCCAGCAAAATCCGGCTGATCACTCCGGCAACCGCTGTGTCCGTGCCGAATGTCAAGGCGATCCATTCGGCCGCAATCTCCACCGCACTCAGCTCAGGATTCCAGGCCAGCCGGCCGAAGCCGTAGAGATTCGCCTGAGCCAGCAGATGGCCGGTCCAGTTGCGGTCATTGCCCACATTGGATACCGCCGCAATCCCGCTCAGGCGGTTGCCCCACAGTGATCCGTCAACGATCCGCTTAACTGGGGCCGGACCGCCCTTGGCCTGCGTATCGAATTCCATAATCTCCTTCCACTGCGGAACGAGATAGCAGACATGGCGCTGCTGTCCGGTATATTCCTGGGCGATCTGGAATTCGATCACATGGTTCGTCCGTTCCAGGGCACCGAAGAGCGGAGATACCGGCTCTCTGACCTGGAAATCCATCGGGCCGTTCTTGATCTGCAGAATGACGTTATCATGGAACTGGCCGTCAAGCGGCTTGAAATGATCATAAGCCGCTCTGGCCCGATCTGTCTTGCGGTCACGCCAGTCCTGCTTGCAGTTGTATACAAAGCAGCGCCAGATCACGATGCCGCCGTAAGGCTCCAGGGCTTCCGCCAGCATGTTGGCCCCGTCTGCATGGTTCCGTCCGTAAGTGAACGGGCCGGGACGGTTCTCCGAATCGGCCTTGACCACGAAGCCGCCGAAATCGGGAATAGCAGCATAGATGTCGGCTGCTCTCGACTTCCACCATTCCCGCACCCCTGCATCCAGCGGATCTGCCGTACCCACTTCCCCTTCATGCATAGGTCCGGCAAAGTTCACGCACAGGAACAGCCGGATGCCATAGATGCGGAAGATATCGGCGATTCTTGCCACATCAGGCAGATAGGTGGAGATAAACAGCGTCTCCAGCGCATGAACGTTCACGTTGTTGATCGCTATTGCGTTAATGCCGGCGGTGGACATCAGCCGCGCATAGTCTGTAATTCTGTCCATATCCTTCGTGAACTGGTTATTCTCATACAGGAAGGATCTGCCGGAATAGCCGCGCTCCACACTGCCGTCGAAATTATCCCAGTGATTAATCATCCGCAGCGAATTCACAGGATTCACTATTTCATCCAGATTCTCAATGTCCTTGCCGCTGGCAATCAGGCGCAAAAGATGGAAGACGCCGTATAACACACCTGCCTGGGAGGAAGCCCCTACAGCGATGCATTTAAGGGACTGGCTGGTTCGGATGGCGAACCCTTCTGCTCCTACAGCTTGGACGGTCTTGTCCTCGAACAAGCCCTGGAGCAGCGGATGATCACCCGTGAAGGTGCCGAAGGCCACACCGAAATCTTCCAGCTGCGGCTTGGAGACAGCCTCAAGGTCCAATAGTGAGGCAATGCCTCTTGTCCATTCCTGAAGTGCAGCCTGGATGGTCTCCCCGCCTTCTGTAACGGATACTGCTCCGCACCATTTCGCATATTGCTTATATAGGGGGCCTTGTTGAAGCTTAGGATAGCTTAACCACGCATTGTATCCGCTGTCATATTGTGCAGCATACTCATTCCCGGATTGTTGTCTCATGTCCATATCTCCTCTGCATACATCTTGTATACTAGATTTCATTCAGGTTCATCCTACCACGCAGCCGCAGCCCCGGAACATTGTCAAATCACGCTAATATTTACCCAAATCAAGCAGAATCCTGTATACTAATAACAAGTGTACATCCCTATCAAGAGAACGCAAAGTATCAGGGGGCGATCCTATTGGTTGCAGCTTTTGAACCGCCGGTCCCGGGGCAAAGCCTTAGTGAAACTATCATCCCGGATGTGAAAACCACGCTCAACCTGTTCGGCATGCATCTGCGCAAGGTGAGCGGGGAATGGGATTATCCGCAGCACGCCCATCCCCAATATGAATTCAATTATGTGCTTGAAGGAGAGCAGCTGCTCACCGTCAACAACAACAGCTACCTTCAGCGCGCCGGGGATCTGGTCCTCTTGAGGCCGGGCGACATCCACTCCAGCCGCAGCGGAAACGGCGGGGCCTTCACCTATTTCTGCATCCATTTCGATATTGATGACAAGCTGTTCATTTCACTTCTCAGCCGGTTGAATCATGTATTATTCACCTCAGAGAGCAATGTTGCCCACAGATTAGGACCGCTCCTCAGCAGGCTGGTGGAGATTTCCACCTCCGGCTCCGGCAGCATCACGATCTCCCAGCGCATGAGGCTGCAGTCTGCCGTCTTCGAGCTGTTCGCCCAGCTCTGGGAGGTCTTCTCCCTGGAGGCTGACAATTCCTCCCCGGGCACTTATGAGCGGATCGAGCTGGCCCACCAGATCCGCAGCCGTCTCCAGGGGCTGGTCTATCAGCAGTTCAAGCAGGAGGTACCCTATGACAGCCATTATGGCGTTGACGACATCGCCGCTGAGCTGGGGATCAGCCCCTCGCACTGCTACCGGGTCTTCCGCCAGGTATTCGGCCTCTCCCCCCGCGTCTACCTGTCTGAGCAGATGCTGCATGAAGCCAAGGTACTGCTGGATGACCACAGCCTGAGCGTCAGCCAGATCTCCGGCTTGCTCGGCTACCGCGATATCGCCCATTTCAGCAGACAGTTCAAGCGCTGGAGCGGCCAGTCGCCGCGGGAATACCGCGAGGGCAGGAGCTAGGCAGAGCGCGGAGCCTGTACAGCTGTATATCAAGTAGAAGCGGCTTCGCCGTCCTTTTAAAGGACGGTACCGTTTCAGCGAGAAATAGAAGGATAAGTTATCGTGTGCAACCTATAAGTTCTTATATTTTTAGTAAAAGCCTGCCTTCATCGTTGATGAGGGCGGGCTTTTTGCGCTATTGCGGGCGGGGCTTGCTGAAGGCCAGCCCTATTTTTTGATATACGTGGCGAAATGCTCCTGGAGGTTCTTGGAGTCGATATCCGCCCGCAGATGGTGGTGCAGCAGCTCGTCGATCCCGGCGGTGTCCCCCTGCACGATATAATCCAGCAGCTGCTGGTGCTCCTGCCGGATGGCGGCCAGCTTCTCATCCTTCAGCATGTGCAGCTTCCGGTAGCGGATATAGTGCACATTGAACTGCTGGAGCACACCCCACAGGAATTCGCGCCCGGCCAGGCCGAACATGGTGCGGTGGAACTGGTCATCAAGCTGCAGGAACACCTCTGCTCCCTCCGCCTGCTCAATACACTTCTGCTGCTGCGCAAGGTTGTCCCTCAGCTCATGCAGCCCTTTAAGCGGGATATTCCCGGCCAGCGATTTCATAATCTCCTTCTCCAGCACATTGCGCAGGTAGATAATCTGTTCCACGGACTCCAGGTCTATGAAGGATACGAGATTGCCTTTTTTGGGATAAATATCGACGTATTGCTCCAGGGACAGCTGCTTCAGCACATCACGGATCGGCGTCCGCGACAGCTGGAAGCGCTCGGACAGAGCCGTCTCACTGATCATCGCCCCCGGCTTCAGCTCAAGGGAGAGAATCTCCTGCTTGAGGTAGGCCATTATTTCTTTTTTGGAAGTCATGGAATAGACCAACTTTCTGTTCGGGATTGTTCTTCCCCCCATTATATAGAAAAGGGATATGAATTTCATTGACAAAGATGAACGCATATTCTATGATCATTACGAATCCCATCTTGTATACAAGATTATGCCACATGTAACGCTGGTTCTGTAAGGTCAATTGTCACAAGGCTTCGAATGGTTATCATTTGTATTTATGCTTATCTTACTTAAGGAGGAAAATGATAATGAATATGACTTGGAGATGGTACGGCGAGGGCAATGACAACATCACTCTTGACCACATCCGTCAAATCCCGGGCGTTATGGGCATCGTATGGTCGCTGCACCACAAGGTGGCCGGTGAGGTCTGGGAGATGGAAGACATCCAGAAGGTTGCCGATCAGATCACAGCCAAGGGCTTCAGTACAGCGGTTGTTGAAAGCGTCAACGTTCATGATGATATCAAAATCGGACTGCCGTCCCGCGACAAATACATTGACATCTATATCGATACCATACGCAAGCTCGCCAAGGTTGGCGTCAAGGTCATCTGCTACAACTTCATGCCGGTGTTCGACTGGACCCGTACCGAGCTGTACAAGGAGCTGCCGGACGGCTCGAACGCCCTCTTTTATGAAAAGGCTGCCATTACCGATAATCCGCGCGACATGGTGGACCGTATCCTGAAGGGCGCCGGACAATTCACGATGCCTGGCTGGGAGCCGGAGCGGCTGGCCAAGCTGGATGAGCTGTTCGCGGCCTATGCTGACGTTACCGAAGATAAGCTGTTCGACAACCTGAAATATTTCCTGGAGCGCATCATTCCGGTGTGTGAAGAAGTGGATATCCGCATGGCGATTCACCCGGATGATCCGGCCTGGCCGATCTTCGGACTGCCGCGCATTATCCGCAGCCGCGATACGATCCGCCGCTTCCTGGACATGGTGGACAGCCCGTATAACGGCCTGACCTTCTGCACCGGCTCTCTCGGCACCAACCCGGAGAATGATCTTCCAGCGATGATCCGCGAGTTCCACGACCGGATTTATTTTGCCCATATCCGTAATGTGAAGGTGTTCGAGAACGGCGACTTCATTGAGGTATCCCACCGGGGCCGTGATGGCAGCGTAGATGTTGCGGAGGTTGTTAAGGCGTATCATGAGAGCGGCTTCACCGGTTATGTGCGTCCCGACCATGGCAGACATCTCTGGGGCGAGGAAAAGAACTGCCGTCCGGGGTATGGCCTCTACGACAGAGCGATGGGCATCATGTATCTGCTCGGCTTATGGGACAGCCTGGAGAATGTCAAGGGGGCCAAGTAATGCTGAGTCTGAGCAGAAGCAGCATCGCGGACCGGGAAGCCTGGGAAGCCGCAGGGGTAGAGCTGCCGCAGTTCGATTTCGCAGCGGTAGCGCAGAATACGTTAGAGAAGCCGGAGTGGGTTCACTTCGGGGCGGGGAATATTTTCAGAGGCTTCGTGGCGAATGCGCACCAGAAGCTGCTGGACAGCGGCAAGGCCGATACCGGCATCATCGCCGCCGAGACCTTCGACTTCGAGATGATTGACAAGGTCTATAAGCCTTACGATAATCTGACCCTGCTGGTGCTGATGAATGCAGCCGGCGACTTCCAGAAGCGGATCGTCAGCAGCATTGTCGAAGGCATCACCGCAGATAAGACGAGGGAAGCGGACTACAGCCGCCTGACTGAGATTTTCGAGAATCCCAGTCTGCAGATGGCGAGCTTCACGATTACGGAGAAGGGATATTCCCTGGCGGGTCCTGATGGGCAGTACCTTGGCATTGTGCAGAAGGACATCGCCGGCGGGCCGGAGCATCCGGTTCATGCTATGAGCATCGTGGCTTCCTTCGCCTACAAGCGTTACCTGAAGGGCCAGTACCCGATGACCTTCGTCAGCATGGACAATTGCTCGCATAACGGCGACAAGCTGAAGAACGGCATGGTTACCATCGCCAAGGAATGGGCCGCCAAAGGTCTTGTAGAGGAAGGGTTCGTGGCTTACCTGGAGGATGAGCAGAAGATCACCTTCCCGCTGTCCATGATCGACAAAATCACCCCGCGCCCGTCCGAATCCGTCCAGGCAGCATTGCTGGAACAGGGAATCGGCGGCATGGATGTGATCGTCACCTCTAAGAACACGTACACTGCTCCCTTCGTTAACGCGGAGATCAGCGAGTATCTGGTCATTGAGGATAAGTTCACCAACGGACGTCCGGCGCTTGAAGAAGCCGGTATTATCTTCACGGACCGCGACACGGTTAATAACGTGGAGACGATGAAGGTAACCACCTGCCTCAACCCGCTGCATACGGCGCTGGCGGTAACCGGCTGTCTGCTCGGCTACACGCTCATTGCCGATGAGATGAAGGACGCCACGCTTCGCAAGCTCGTGGAGACCATCGGCTACAAGGAAGGCCTGCCGGTTGTGGTTGATCCCGGCATCCTGAGTCCGAAGCAATTCCTGGACGAGGTGCTGCAGGAACGGTTCGCCAATCCGTTCATCCCTGACACTCCGCAACGGATCGCCACCGATACTTCACAGAAGGTCGGCATCCGCTTCGGCGAGACGATCAAGTCGTACATCCGGCGTGGGGATCTCGACCCTAGGGAGTTGACCGCTATACCGCTAGCGATTGCCGCCTGGTGCCGCTATCTGCTCGGCGTGAACGATGAAGGCGCTGCGTTCACACTCAGTTCCGATCCGCTGCTGGAATCGCTGCAAGCGCGGCTTGCAGGCGTTGCCTTGGGCGCGGATGCTGCCACGGCCGCTGGCGTGCGCGCGGTGCTGGAGGACCAGGCCATCTTCGGCGTGGACCTGTACGCCGCCGGACTCGGCGGGACTATCGAGGGCATGTTCACCGAGATGCTGGCTGGTCCGGGCGCGGTAAGAGCTACGCTGGAGAAGTATACGGCCTGAGTGTGGGCGGATACGCGTCGAATATAAGTAGAAAGACCAGGCCCTCCTTGAAAAAGGAGGGCCTAGCCTTTCTTGTATGGTGAGCGTTGTAAGGATGTCGGTGGCAGGGTGATAATGTATAAACCGGTCTGCTTAGCTGAGTGTTGCGTTTCTGCTGCACCAAATCACACTAGACTGCGGAAGTTGGCCCGCGCTGGCGGGCACTCTGCTCTTCATTTACTCACTTTGCCCGCTTCCGGAGGATTCAGGGGCACTTGTGCTCCTCATTTACTTGTTTAGCCAACTTTTCAGGGATTCAGGGGCACTTTTGCCCCTCATTTGCTCGTTTAGCCAACTTTTCAGGGATTCAGGGGCACTTATGCTCCTCATTAACTCAGTTGGCGCGCATCTGGATAAATCAGTGAGATTTATCCCTTTCAATTACTCCCGTCGGCCGCTTTCGGCGGAATCAGTGGGATTTTTCCCTTTCAGCCTTAGTCTCATGGAGTCTCATGGGAGCATCCTTTTCGATGCTCCAGGTATAGGCCGCCCTACTCCTGCTCCAGATACTCAAAGTAATCAAAATCCGCCGGATGCAGCGTGCCGCTGAGGTCCTGGGCGCATATACCGATGAAAGTTCCGGTAAAACGGATATAGGCCGGGAAGTCATCGGACAGATGATAGATTTCCAGGGCCGGGCCGATCTGCTCCCAAGTGGATTCGCTAACCTTGTAATAGAACTGGGCGAACTCGCCGTCGATGATGATCTTAAGCGACACGCTTACTCCGGCAGGCAACGGAATCTCAGGTGTCAGGGTGTCTTCATAGACCCCGTCCTTGGAGCGGATGAGTCCCAGGGTTCGGCCACCGAGGACTTCATCGTGCGTGATCCGCAGATAGAGGTAATCCTTCGTGTCGTAATAGACGATCAGGCCGGCCATCTGCTGGAAATGCTCCGGCTCAAAGTCGACCGAGGTCTCGGCGCTGCAGCGGAAGGCCTGCTGACGCAGGGCGACCAGGCTCTGGCGGTGCATGGAGCTCATCGACTCCCTGCCCTTCAGACGCAGATAGCCCGGACGCTCCTGAAGCGAGAGCCAGGATTCATCAGCCGGCACGCGGAGCGTGCTCCAGCGGACATCCAGCTGCGGAGCCTCGAAGTCGTCACGCGGAGCGGCTGCGGCAAAAGGATGCGCCGGAAGATCCGGTCCCTCCACCGTCAGCGCTGGAGCGTTTCCGCCCCCGGACAAGGCCAGCCAGCCGTCGGCGGTGAATTCGACGCGCTGAATCGCAGTCTCCCGGCCCAGATTGCAGTACTTGTCCTTGACCGGACGGCCGCACAGATGGACCATGTACCATTCACCGGTCTGGGTCTCGACCAGGCTGGCATGGCCCGCTTTTTGCAGCGGCAGTTCAGGGTTGCCTGCCGAGGTCAGCAGCGGATTAACCGGAGCGGTCTCATAGGGACCTTCAATCTGCTTGGCGCGGGCTACGGTCACCGCATGATCATACTGCGTACCGCCCTCAGCGGTAATCAGATAATACCAGCCGTCCTTGCGGTACAGATGCGGGCCTTCGGTTAGGGCCAGCTCCGTTCCCTTATAGATCGGAGTAACCGGTCCGACCAGGCGCTGCTCTTCCACCGAATATTCCTGGAGCACAATACCGGCAAAGCTGTTGCGGCCGGTACGGTAATCCCACAGCATATTGACCAGCCATTTGCGCCCGTCTTCATCATGGAACAGCGAAGGGTCGAAACCGCTGCTGTTCAGGTACACAGGCTCTGACCAGGGGCCTTCGATATTCTCCGCAGTCACCAGATAGTTAGGTGTATCCTTGAAGGCACCCTGGCGGCTTTTGACATCGGTATAGATCAGATAAAAGAGTCCATTGTCGTACGTGAGGCAAGGTGCCCAGATGCCGCCCGAATCAGGGTCCCCTTCCATATTGAGCTGCGAGCTGCGGGTCAGCGCATACGTAAGCGGCCGCCAGTTCACCAGATCGCGCGAATGATGAATCCGCACGCCGGGGAACCATTCAAAGGTTGAAGTAGCAATGTAGTAGTCATCTCCAGCCCGGCAGATCGACGGGTCCGGATGAAATCCGCGCAGAATCGGATTATGAATCAGATTTCGGCTCATAGTTTCTCCTCCAATGCTTGCCGTCCTGCTTCCAGTAAGGCAATGATTTTGTCAGTGTCGTAAATGCAGCCCTTCCAGGTTCCGCCGCTGGCCGCCTGCAAAGCAGCCCACAGCCGGGTGTCCTCCGGCAGACCCGGGTCTACCGCCAGGCCCGGATGCGGCGTCCGCGAAGCCAGAATCAGCGTTCCCGCTTCCTTGGTCAGCGGCTCATCTCCTTCTCCGACCAGATTCACGCTTCCTTCCAGACTCACGGTATCAATCCGCACTTCCACCCAGTCATTATCGCGCAGCTTGCCGAGCGGGCCGCCAGCCAGCGCTTCAGGACCCATGTGGCCGATGCAGGCACCGGTGGATACGCCGGAGAAGCGGGCATCCGTGATCAGCGTGACATATTTGCCGTAAGGCAGATGCTTGAGCGCCGAGGTGAGCTGATAAGTCTCCTCCATCCCCGTTCCACTCGGTCCGCGGCCGATAACGGCCAGAATATCCCCGGCATGAACCATACCCAGCTTGATACTGCGGATGGCGGCTCTCTCTGTGGTGAACACCTTCACTCGTCCGGTATGGCGATAGACACCCTCGCTGTCCAGAACGGCAGGATCGATCGCGGCCGATTTGATGACCGCTCCTTCCGGGCAGAGATTCCCGACCGGGAACGTCATGGTGGACGCCATGCCCTGGCGCTTGGCCTCCTCCGGGCTCATGATCACGGAATCCGGGTCTACGCCGTCCGCTTCCAGCAGCCGCTGGCGCAGCTCCGTCCGGCGCTCTGAGCTCTCCCACCAATCCAGATTCTCGCCCAGTGTCCGCCCGGTCACCGTCAGCACGGACTCGTCAATCAGTCCCAGCTTGCGCAGATGGAGCATCACCTCAGGAACGCCCCCTGCCAGGAACACCCGAATTGTCGGATGCGGTACTGGACCATTCGGCAGTACGCTGACGAGGCGCGGAACCATCCGGTTCACCCGGTTCCAGTCCTCGACAGTCGGAACCTTCAGCCCGGCGGCATGGGCGATGGCCGGCAGATGCAGCAGCAGATTCGTTGAACCGCCGAAGGCAGCGTGCAGCACCATCGCATTCTGGATCGACTGATCTGTCAGAATATCGCTCATGACGATTCCGTTCTGATCCAGGTGCTGAAGGGCCCGGGCCGACTGGCGGCCGATGTTCTTCCAGATCGGCTGCCCCGATGGGGACAGGGCCGAGTGCGGCAGCGCCATGCCCAGCGCCTCTGCGATCACCTGGGCGGTCGCGGCGGTGCCGAGGAATTGACAGCCTCCGCCCGGCGTCGCGCAGGCCCGGCAGCCGAGGTCCGCCGCTTCTTCGAGGGATAGCTCTCCGTTGCTGTACCGTGCCCCGATGCTCTGTACCTTACCTGCGTCTTCCCCCTCCACCGGCGGAAGGGTTACGCCGCCGGGGACGATAACTCCCGGCAGCTTATGCATACCGGCAAGAGCCAGCAGCATGGCGGGCAGGCCTTTGTCGCAGGTAGCTACGCCAAGCACACCCTTGCGGGTAGGGAGTGAACGAATCAGCCGCCGCAGCACGATGGCCGCATCATTGCGGTAAGGCAGGGAATCGAACATGCCTGTGGTTCCCTGGGAACGGCCGTCACAGGGATCGCTGACATAACCGGCGAACGGAATCCCCTCATTCGCGGTAAGCTCCTCCGCAATCTCTTCCATCATCACGCCGATCTCCCAGTGACCGGTATGGTATCCGAGCGCCAGCGGAGTACCGTCCTCACGCCGGATGCCGCCCATCGTTCCGAGAATCAGGTACTGGGGCCGGTTCAGCAGCAACGGATTCCAGCCCATCCCGGCATTCTGTGTCATCCCAAAAATCTCTCCGCTCGGCGCATTCCGCAGCACCTCCCCGGTGATCGGCAGCTGGCCTGCCGGACCTTCCGCAGCGGTATGTACCGGAACAGCTTCGATGATGTCTTCCTTCATAATCTCTTGTACGGTCAATTTCATATGAATCCCTTCTCTCCCTCAGAATGAATGTGCCCAGATGTCTATGACAACGAGAGCTTCGCCGCAAGCAGGGCTACCTCCCGGACAGCAGCTTCCTGCTTCGCGGTGAAGGCATGCTGAAGCATCGAAGTACTGACAGCGGCAACAGCCTTGCCTGAGGCATCCAGTACCGGTGCAGCGGCGCAGCTGATGCCTTGGATAATCTCTTCGCGGTCCAAAGCATAGCCAGTTCTGCGAATATCGGCCAAGGCCGCTGTGAATTCAGCCCAATCCGTCAGCGTATGTGAGGTGACTGCGGATAAGCTTTTGCCGGAATAACGCCGTTCCAGCTCTCCCTCCGGCAGCAGCGCCAGCATCATCTTGCCCATCGCCGTCGCATGTGCCGGAAACCGCATCCCGGGGCTGGACTCCAGCCTTACCAGGGATTGCCCCTCCTGCTTGGCCAGATAAATAATCTCATCGCGGTCCAGCACCGACAGCTGAAAGGTCTCCCCCACCGCCCCGACACTCTGCACCGACTCTGCCAGAAACCGCTCTACCAGATTCATATTCTGCTTAAGAGAATCATTATAGACGGTATTATAATAGGAGATCCCGGCGCCAAGCACATACCTCTCGCCCGCATCCTTCACCACCCACCCCAGAGTCTCCATTGTGCGCAGCAGCGAGAACATCGAGCTTTTGTTAATGCCGGTCTCCTCGCAGAGATCTGTCATTTTGAGCGCTCCGGTCTGTCTTGAGATGGCCTTAAGAATCAGATCAGCCCGTTCCAATGCCGGAACCCAGTACTTCTGGTCCACACCTTCATTCCCCTCTCATAAATCCATTGATTAAGCCTTCCAAGTTCACTATAATAATCATATGTTTATAATACCAAACCAGGAGGCAAAAATAAAATGAAACTTAGCCACCCGAATGCAGGTGTCATTCCTCCCGTCCCGACCATTCTGGATTCCGCCGGGAAATTCGACCGTGACGGAATGAAGCTGCTCATCGACAGCTTGATCGCCAAAGGGGTTCACGGTCTGTTCTTCCTTGGAACGGCCGGAGAATTCACCCTGTTCACCGCAGAGCAGCGTGAAGAGATCGCAGAGCTATGCCTGGAATATACGAATGGCCGTCTTCCGGCCTGGATCGGCACCGGCAGCAACACGGCCCCTGAGACCCTCCGGCTCTCCCGCCATGCCGCTGAGCATGGGGCTACCGGCATCGTCATTATGAATCCGTATTACTACAAGCTGAACGGGGACGCCCTGTTCGCGCATTATGCCGCTGTGCTGGAAGCGGTCGATGTACCGCTCATGCTGTACAACTTCCCGGCCATGACCGGCCAGGATCTGACTCCGGCCTTCGTGGCCCGTCTGGCCGCACATTATCCGAATGTACTCGGCATCAAAGATACCGTGGATCAGCTTAGCCATATCCGCCAGATGATCATGCAGGTTAAGGCGGTTAGTCCGGACTTCTCCGTCTTTTGCGGCTTCGACGAATATTTGCTGCCCACGCTGGCTGCCGGAGGAGACGGGGCGATTGCTGCCAGTGCGAACTTCGCTCCGCAGTTGATGCTCGGCGTGTATGACAGCTTCAAGCAGGGGGACTTAGCCGGAGTGCTGTCCTTCCAGCAGCGGCTGATTGAGATTCCGGCGCTGTATGCCATCGATGACCCGTTCATCGCTTCGATCAAGGAAGCCGTCCGCTTGTCCGGCGTACCGGTATCCACCTTCAGTCTGGCTTCGCCTGGTATATGGAGTGCGGAGCATGAAGAGAAGCTCAAGCTGATTTTCAGCCGGGCGGGTATTGCCCAAGGGTAAGCGAAATTTATAGCACCTACTCATCCATTCTTATTTTTCACAATCACCCCTTCTATTAAGGTCAGCCCGTATTGGGGCTGGCTTTTTTTGGTGCTGGGCGGTGCTTTGTGCTTTTCCTAGTGCGGCTGCTTCTTGTGCACGGTTCCTTGTAAGGTGCCTAGTGAGGCTTCTTGCAAGGCTCTTAGTGAGGTTCCTCCTTTCTTCGCGGTGAAGGTTGGTCTATAATTTTGTTCAGATGCACAATGAGTGAAGTAGAGGCAATATTGGCGGTTACCCGCTCAAGACGAGGAGGGCGTTCCGGTTGTTTCAGCTATCGGAGAAGCAGGCGCAGGAGATTGTAGACAAGATGATGATGGACATCCCTTATAACATCAACATCATGAATCATGAGGGGATCATCATCGGCAGCGGACATAAGGCAAGGGTCGGCACCGTTCATCAGGGGGCTGTCGAGGCGCTGTCCACCGGGCAGAGGGTCGAAGTCATGGAGGACGGGCGATATGAGAAAAAGGGCACCAACGAACCGATTGTCATCGGCAACACCCGCGTAGGTGTAATCGGAATCTCCGGCAGCCCGGAAGAGGTCCGGCCCTTCTGCAATATCGTGAGAACCACGGTATCGCTGCTCATTGAACAAAGAAATACGCTGGAGCATCTGGCCAGCGAAGCCAGTCGCAAGAAGGCTCTGCTGGAGATGCTTCTTGACCATCAGGGAGCGTACTCCCAGAAACTGCGAAAAGAAGCCGCAGCCTATCAGATCGATCTTCTGCTGAAGACCACCGTGCTGTATCTCAAGCATGTGCAGCCGGAGCTGGATGAGGCGAAGCTTCTGTTCCTTCACCCGTCCTTCCAGCTCGACGGGGATACATGGGTAATCCTAGTCCAGAACCGGCCGGACTGCAGCCGACTGATCGGGGAGCTGATGCATAATCAGCCGCAGCTCCTGCTGGCCTCAAGCCGGCTGGAGACCAGCATCGCGGAGGGCTACCGCCAAGCCAAAGCTGCTCTCGGCGTTCTTCTGGCGCTCCGCCCTGCTGCGCAATCGATCCGCTACGAGGATGCGGAATTCCTGGTGAAGCTCAGTCAGGCGAAGCTGTCAGACAAGCCCGGCACGGTGATCAAGCTGGAGGATACCGCCGATCTGCTGGAGACGCTCCGCAGCTTCATCAATCACAATTGCAGCGTCTCGCAGACGGCTGAGCAGCTGAACATCCACCGCAATACACTGCAATACCGCCTGAAGCGGATCGAGAGCATCATCGGCAAGGACCCGAGGAACCTGCTGCAGCTCTTCGAGCTTACGCATGAGCTGCTGGCGTTGTATAAGTAGATACTATAAAAGAAGCACTTGCGATTAGAACTCAAAGCCTGGTCGTCGCTGCGGTGAACATTTGGACTTCCGGCCGCTCTTGTGTTTGGATTTCCTGATTTTAACCGCTCCTCGCGGTAGAAATCCAAACACAAAGGCGGTCGCTAACGCTCCTCCAGTTCCAAATTTCCCCTCCGCTTCTTTTTGCTTTTTGTTAATTTCTTAAGTGCTTCTTCTATAAGCTAAATTTCAGCACGATCATAGGTGGATTAAGTACATCTAATTTCCGGCTGAATGACAAGCTGGGGAGTTTAATTGGAAAAAAGGCATTTAGTTCAGCCCAGCCCCCCACCGAACGCAGGTTTCCGGGTGAACAAATGTACTTTTTCCATCTAAAATACCCCAATGTACGGATTAGCGAGAATTAAATGCCCTTTTTCCACTTCTTTCATCCATATGGCCGATGCAGCTATTAGGCAGCCTTCAGCCGCTCAACCACAAAACAGTGGCCCCGGGGAAATTTTATTCCCGGGGCCACTGTTCTCACATTCTATTCGGCCAGCTTCAGCAGCCTGGCGATATTCTCGCAGGTCCGCTCGACATTGGCGGGGCCGTCAGCCAGCAGCTTCTCCAGGCTCGAAGCGCCGGGAACGATGCCGAAGACGGCGTCGATCCCTTCGGCGTAGAGCGTTTCGATTCCCTCGCCGATATAACCGGCCAGGGCGATGACTTTTTTGCCGCTGGCTTTGGCGGTGCGGGCTACGCCGTACGGCGTTTTGCCGAATTTGGTCTGGAAGTCAATCCCGCCTTCTCCGGTGAAGACGAAGTCCGCCTGCTCCAGCTTCTGCTGAAGCCCTGTGTATTCAATCACGATCTCGATTCCCTTCTGCAGCGTGGCCTGCGTAAAGATCATCAGACCCGCACCCAGCCCCCCCGCTGCACCGGCTCCGGGAAGGTCGCGGACATCCTTGTGAAGCTGCTGCTTCACCACCGCCGCATAATGGGCCAGATTGGCGTCAAGCTGCTGCACCATATCGGGCGTGGCGCCTTTTTGCGGACCGAATACGGCTGAAGCCCCCTGCTCCCCGCAGAGCGGATTGGTCACATCACAGGCAACAATGAGCTGAACCTGCTGCAGTCTCGCATCTAGCCCGCTAACATCTACACTCGCCAGCCGTCCCAGGCTGCCGCCGCCGCGCGGAAGTAACTCTCCCGCTTCATCCAGGAATCGGGCGCCGAGCGCCTCCGCCATTCCGGCACCCCCGTCATTGGTGGCGCTGCCGCCGATGCCGATGATGATTTTGCGGATACCACGGTTCAGACATTCCAGAATCAGCTCGCCCGTCCCATAGGTGGTGGTGATTAGCGGATTCCGCTCCGCCTTGTCCACTAGCTGAATGCCGCTGGCCGAAGCCATCTCGATTGCCGCCGTCAGGCCGTCGCCGAGAATGCCGAATTGTGCCGTCACCGTCTGTCCCAGCGGGCCTGCAACTTCTAAATAATGAATCTCTCCGCCGGAAGCGTCGACAAGGGACTGCACGGTTCCCTCCCCGCCATCAGCCATCGGAACATGGATGTAGGTTGCTTCAGGGTATATTTTGCGGAGTCCGGCCTCCATCGCTGTACATACTTCTTTCGCGGTCATGCTCTCCTTGAAGGAATCCGGCGCCAGCACAAAGGTTCTCTCTCTCATTTCCACACCTCATCTATAATATTGATCTTAGAGTAAAAATCCGTAAACCAGCGTAGCCACAATCGTCATTGTACCGCCAACTATGGCCTCATACGGGATGAGTCCCATGCGCTGCTTGATCGACATTTTCATACTGTCCGCTGTGACATGGAAGTAAGTGCCCTGCGGCAGCGAGTCGATCACCGTAGCTCCGGTATGAACCATTACAGCTGCAGCCAGCGGAGCCGTGCCCATATTCAGAATGGCCTGTCCGAAGGAGCCGGTAGCGACAATAACACCCGTGGATGTTGAGGCGGTAGCCGCAGCCATCAGTATCCCGGAGATCGGTGCCAGGAACGTCCCGGAAATCCCGGACAGCTCAATCAGATGCACCACCTGGGCGGACAGATCGGAAGCGGAGATCAGACCGGCGATGCCGCCTGCTCCGATCAGGATCAGGACGGTTGCAGTCATTTTGCTAAGGCCGGAGGATGTATATTGTAGCACCTTGTTGCCTTGCCCCATCGCCAGCATCCCGATAATCCCCGCCAGCGGCAGAATGTATAGCGCATCCACCTTAAGCTTGGTCAACGCTTCGATCCCGGAGATGGAGCCGATCGGGTTAATCATGAGCAGGACGATGGCCACGAGCGGAGCCACAATAGCTCTGCTAAGCGGCGGGTAAGCGGCCGTATTCGCGTTGTCCGCACCGTTCGCAGCTTCTGCCGTGGTAACCATGACGCCTTTTTTCTTCAGCAGGGTTGCTAAGATAACGGTTACAATTAATCCACAGATTGCCGGGATTACGCCTGCGAGCATAACATTGCTGAGATCAAGATCAAAGCCGCGCGCAGCAGCAATCGTATTCGGATTCGGTGAGATAATATTACCTGCCTTCCCTCCGCCCGACAAGGCCAGCAGCAGCGCCAGCTTCGAGATCTCCATTTTGTTGCCTACGGATAAAGCAATCGGAGCCACAATCAGCACCGCTACTGGGATGAATACGCCCATTGCCGTAATGACCATCGTGGCCAGCGCGAGAGCCAGAATGGCCTTGCTTCCGCCGAACTTTCGGACGATAGCCTGGGCTATGGCTTCAGCCGCACCCGACTCCATCATCACACCAGCGAGCACACCGGCGGCCAGTACCCGCAGCACCGTGCCCATAACACTTTGAGTACCGCTTACAAGAACACTCACGGTCTGTTCGAGATTGGCTCCGCCGATCAGCGCCCCTACAATGGCACCCAGGAACAGAGCGTAGACCGGATTCAATTTTCTAAGGATCAGAATAATGGCAATTGCCAGTCCTGCAAGCGCTCCATACCAACCAATGATTAATCCTTCCATTTCAAATATCCCCCTAACAACTTGTTGAACACGCTCTCATTATAAGGTCTGGGGGGAGGAAAAGAATATTGATGAACGGACGAAATGCATTGTGCAAGTGACCAACGGAATAGGGGGTATATCTCAATTTTGGAATAGGTGCTCTGCAAAGAAATACGAACGGTTCTCTTTAATGATGTCATCGACCGCATCCTGATAGAAGTCAGCAAACCCACTTTCAACTTCCCTGCCGAGCTCCTGGTGCTGGCCATCTCCTGCCCTCTTCTCCTCCAACTGTCCTAATATCATCATTATATTTCATTACTTCCCTCATCATAAGGCTTTAAAGTTCAGTCAGGGTTGCAGGATTTTAGGTGTATTGCGTATAGGGAGGGACAAAAAAAGCCAACTATGGCTAAAGGACCGTAGTTGACTTGATATACCTATTTCGTCAATTTTTCTTTGACATAAGAATGATCAAGTAAATTAAGCAGGCTCGGGGTTAAATACTTTACCTGGTATTGATTCAAATCGCTATTGATAATTAACTGACCATTCTGTTTTCTAATAAGTTGATCTGAACCATCTTCTAGAAACAAGAGGTTCCCAACATACTGTTTTAATATCTTCCCTATAAACTTAAGCAAAATTTCTAATCCTTGATCAAGCGTGTTTCCAAATAATTGAACTCTAATGCAAATATTCACATCTATTTGATAATGATTTCTTACAAAATTAATATCAGAAATATCCACTAGTTCAAGAGCTAAAGCAAAGTATTCAGTTCCAATAACTATTTCTTCTTCATCATTCTGAACTGACACCTCTTCGTTTAAATCTGTACATATTATTTCTCTAATAACTTCTGACAATGATTCAACATTCAAATCAGATTCTAAAAACAATTCAAAGTTCATGCATATCTATCCCCCATATATCCGCGTGATTTTCCCGTCAACAATAATTAATAACTCTTGCAAGTTTTTCAGATCTCCGTTTGGATTAGCTTTCCTTATAATTTTCCCAGTGATCTCATTTATTTTTTCTGAAGTGAACCCATCTAGATTAAGTACAATTCTCTCTGCCTGTGATTTTGTCTTTGTTCTAATATTTCTTAAAATATTGTCCACATTTGTATCCATTGTTGGTGCGTAACAATCAAACACTTCACCTTCAATTAAATAATCTGGATTTGATGATTCTTTAACTCCATATCCATTTCCACCATTCACTTCATCTAGAATTTCAATATCATATCCCTGTTCTGCAAAGTTATCTGCAGTTTCGTGCTCTTTCTTAAGACCATGTGAATCACCTTTAGTATAATTCCCTTTAGGTTTTCCGCCTGCCGGCAAAGAAGGCTCAGTCAGTTTAACCTTCCCCGCCCCACCCTCCAAACCATCCATATACCGCTGCTGCACCGGCGTCTTCGGCAAGGCAGGAGTATCGGGGATCTCTCCTATCTTGAAAACAAACCCTTCCGGCGTTTGCACTGCCCGTCCCAGATCCGGGAGCTTTTGCTTAATCCCTTGTAGGGCATCCTTCGCCGCTTGGCTGACGGCGTCTTCTACCTCGCCCAGAACATTCCCCACTTTGCCGGCCTTCGTGACCTGGAATCCGGGGACCAGCATCGACGCGACCGAGCCCAGCATTTTCGCCTTCTCTTCGGGTGTACCTTCGTCAAACTGATGATACGCCATCTTCGCCGCCTCCACCAGCACTTCCGGATGCTCGATGAGATATTGCGCTTGTTGCTTCATTTCTGTGGTGGTTTTGACCGGGTCTACAACTAGTTTAAAAGCAAAGGTTGCCGTATCCGCTACACCCATGACGACCTCTTTCACCAAGCCTTCGGTAAAAGCCAGCACTACATCTCCCGACTGACGGACCTTGCTCTCCCATTTCGTGAGGCCGTACGTCTTATCCAGCCACCCCAGATAACTGGTGTACATGGGGGTGAGATATTCATTCGGTACATAGACTTTCGCCTGATAAAAGTCCCAGGTGGTCTCATTTTCCTTGTTGTATGCGGTAATTGGCGCGCCATCCGGCAGCGTGAGCGGTGGCCCGTTCAACCGCCGCTCCGCTTCGATCTGCTCTTGAACCTGCTTAAGAACCGCAGCAATCTCGACCTCCTGCCGCTTCGTTGCAAGCTGACTACGAGCATACGCTCCGGCGGCGGTTTTCTCCATCGCCAGCCGCAGGAGCAGCAGATATTCTTCGTTATGTAGTAAGGGGACCTTGTCCGCCGTAATCGACGGATCATACTCACAGGCGGTAACCGCTGGTTGTCTGTAGTGGGCGCTTAGATCTTTGCCGGATTCATAGTAGATCTTGGCTACGCCTAGAGGAGCCAGCTTCTGCCGGGCCTCTTCGGCCTTCGCATGAACAGCCTCCATCTGGGCCTGATTGCCGAACGCCTGATACACTTTGAAGGCCATCTGTGCCTTGGCGATCTGATTCCGCGCCGCGAAGATATCGTTCAGCTTACTTTGTGCAGCGATACTTTCTACGGTCAAGAGGCCGGAGGTTTGAATAACATTCCTGAGCTGCTGCACCACGGGGTCCCTGCTCAGCTCATCTTTTCCCGAAAGAGCGGCAATGGAAGTGATGAGATTCGTCGCACTTCGCTGCACGAATTCGGGGATGGAGAACCGTCCTGTGGCTGATTGCAGCCCGAAGCTGCCGAAGGCTGCGAGCAACAGATTAAATTGGCCTGTCAGCTTGTCCGCCTGCCGCTTATTCTCTTCCTGCAGCTCCGATACGCCTCTTAGGGCGACCCGTATAATATCCTCTAATTTCTCCGCTTCTACGGTTAATTCATTGATCAGGACCTGGACCTTGATCATATGGTCGCCCATCGGAATCCCGCCCCAGCCGCTGGACTGGCCCTTCAATTGAAGATATAACCGATTGGTGTCCTGACTCACCTGACCTATCTTGGTTTGCAGGCGCCGGACTTCATCTTCGTTAAATACTAGCTTTGTTGATGCCATAGCCACCCTCCCGTCGTACACCATACTTACCTGTAAGTTATGTACACAAATTCACAAAACCATAGATTTACAACTTCTTGCAAATATACGGAGTTCTAAGATGATTCATTAACTCGCTTGAAAGATACTTTTTCTGGTATTGATCCAAGGTTGTATTTATGATTACGTTACCATCCTAGAAGAAGTCATAGAGCCAAATGTATGCGATAAACCAAACACAATTTGCTTCCACAAAGGGACTCGAACAATGTATGCCAAAAACAGCATACATTGTGCCGGTGCGCAGGTGTGTGGCCCGTATGTATGTGGAAAACAGCATACATTTGCTTGCACACAGGCGCTCGGGCCGAATGTATGCCAAATACAGCACACATTGTGCCGGTGCGCAGGTGCATAGGCCAAATGTATGCGATAAACCGAACACAATAGATGGTCCCGCGTACTTCTTCAGAATGGAGTTCCAGTATTCCATCTAAGTATTCAATAATTATCCAATATTGATGTGCAGATCCCTTTATTATCGGAATTCTTTTCCATAAAGTTTATCAAAAAAATATTTTCATGACATATATTGGCTGACGGTTTCGCGCTATACTCTATTGTAAGCGTTATTATAATTGTGCTTACGGAGGCGATCTCATTCGTGTATACCCGTATCATCACCTTCATGAACAACCTGAAGCTCAGGACCAAGCTCTTTCTCTCTTTCGGCAGCGTCGTCCTGATTCCGGTGCTCATTGTGGGGGTGTTCCTGACCAGTGAGCTGCGGAATATGGCGATGAACAATGCGCTGAAGCAGATTACGGCGAATGTCGACCGTGTGAAAAAACGGACCAGTGAGATGCTGAACGTTCCGGTGGATATCGTCTACCGCCTGTCCAATGACAGCCGGCTGGAGGAGGCTGCGAATCACCGGTACGAATCAGTCTATGATGTGGTGCAGGCCTATTGGGATTATCCCGACTTCCGGGATTTCGTCCGCCTGTACAAAGAAATCTCCAGCATCCGGCTGTATATCGACAACCCGACGGTGCTTAACAACTGGGAATTCCTCCAGGCTGATGCCGCGGTTACCCGGGAGCCCTGGTACCAGCTCGCCCTCGCCCAGAAGGGACTCGCGTTCTGGAGTTATATCCCCGACAGCCGCAACGGCCAGTATTATCTCAGCCTGATCCGCAAGGTGGACTTCCTCAAGCAGCGCACAACCGGTGTACTGGTCGTGAATGTCAATTCGGATCAGCTCAGCAGCATCCTGAAGCAGGAGACCTTCGAGACCTTTATCGTCGATGAGAACGATCATATTGTCGCCTCCAACCGGGCAGGTACCCTCGGCAAGTCGCTGCACGAAATCAACCTGAAGCCGCTGTCCACCCTTGCCGGGCACGGGCCTGCGGATATCACGATCGACGGGCAGTCCTTCAAAATGCTGATCGACGATTGGCATCCTGTGGGCAGCCTGAACAGCCTGCGGATCATCTCTATTTTCTCCGTAGAGAGTATTGTAAGTGAGCCTAACCGGATTATTTCCCTGGCTTCTTCCGTCATTATCTCCTCCCTATTCCTTGCAATCATCCTAATCTACTACTTCTCCCGCCTGCTCACCGGACGCATGCTGCATCTCAGCAAGCATATCTCCAAGGTTGCCTCCGGCAATCTGGAAGCCCGGCTCGTGATCGACGGCAAAGATGAGATCGGCCAGCTGGCCCGGCAGTTCAACCACATGGTCCGCAATGTCAACGAGCTGATGAGCGAGGTGCAGGAATCCAACCAGCAGAAGAATGCTATCCTGCTGAAGCAGAATGAGATCAAATTCAAAATGATGGCCAGCCAGATCAACCCCCATTTCCTGTTCAATGCCCTGGAGTCGATCCGGATGAAGGCCCACACCCGCGGCCAGACCGATATTGCACAGGTCGTCCGGCTGCTGGGTAAGATGATGCGCAAGAATCTGGAGGTCGGCGGGGGCAGAATTACCTTGCAAAGTGAGCTGGAGACCGTAAACTGTTACCTGGTCATCCAGAAATTCCGCTACAATGACCGGCTCGCCTACGAGCTGTATGTAGATCCGGCAGCGAATACCTTAAAAATTCCGCCGCTTATTATTCAGCCGCTGGTGGAGAATTGTGTCATACACGGCCTGGAGGACCGGATGGACGGCGGAATGGTCCGGGTGGATATCCGGGTGGAGGATGCCCTGCTTAAGGTTCAGGTCTCCGATAACGGAACCGGAATCCCGCCGGCCCGGCTCGCAGAGCTGCGGCAGATGCTGGACAATAACGATGACTATGAGACCCACAGTATCGGAATGCGTAACATCCATCTGCGTCTGAAGTTGACCTACGGCCCGGAATGCGGCCTGGTTCTGTCCAGCCAGAGCGGATACGGCACACAGATCAGCTTCGCCATCCCTATAAGGAGTGATTCCTATGTATAGTGTGTTAATTGTTGATGATGAATTGTCTATCCGCGAAGGGCTTGTTACTCTGTTGGATTGGGAGAGTCTGGGCTACCGGGTAGTGGATACAGCTGCCAACGCGGTTGAAGCCAGGCATAAGGCTAAGCTGTATTCCCCGGACCTGATGATTGTCGATATCCGTATGCCCGGGAAGGACGGGCTGGAGCTGATCGGCGAGCTGCGGGAGGATGATGAGGAGCTGCATATTCTCATCCTGAGCGGCTATGCCGACTTCAGCTATGCCAAGCGTGCACTGTCTTACAATATCGATAACTATCTGCTTAAGCCAGTCGATGAAGAGGAATTGCAGCTGTATCTTACCGGCCTGTCCACCGTACTGAATGCGCGGCTGACGCACCGCAAGAATCATGAGGCTGTTAAGGTCTGGAGCCGGGAGATGCTGGTTCAGTCCCTGCTGATGGAGAGCGGTCTGCATCCCGCCCCGGCGCTGATGGAGTCGGCGCTGGAAGCAGGGCTGCTCTGGGATTCCTACCAGATCGTGCTGATCCGGCTGCTGCTCCAGGATCATGCGGACAACGGACCTTCCAGCAGCGTCAAGTCCCGGCTGACGTCAAGCTTCGAGGATAATAGCCGGGGCATCGTATTCGCGCTTGATTCTTATCTCGGGGTGCTGCTTCAGCCCTCTTATCAGAAGGAGCTGGTAAGCAAACGGATGGCCCGGCAGATCCGTGAGGCCGCTGCCGCTGAAGGATTGGAGTGCATCATCACCGCCGGGGATATGGTGGACAGTCTGGCGGAGCTGCAGCTCTCCCATCAGTCGGCGCTGGCGCGGATGAAGGATCACTTCTTCTATGATGAGCCGGGGGTGATCGGCCCGGATTCGCTCAAGCTGAAGCAGGGGCTGCCTGCGAACCCCCAGGATACGGAGAGCAGGCTCGCCCCTGTGATGGAACGGCTCTATTTCGCCATGGATACCGGCAATCTCAGCGTAATCTCTGACCTGATCCAGGAAGCAGGGGACCTTATGGCTGCTGCGGGCTTATCCGAGATGGCGGTGAAATCCTACTATGTCCGGGCCGTTACTACTATGTCCGGCAAACTCTCCGTTCATTATAAGGAGCTTAGCGCTGCGCAGAGCCTGATAGAGGAGCAGATTCAGCAGATCTACAGGCATACCTCCCTCCCCCAGCTCCAGCGTTATATCTCAGGTCTGCTGGAGGAATACGCTGGCGGGATTATACGCGACGATATGGATGTCCTGATGAAACGGATGGTCGATCTGATCCACCGGCACTATGACGAGAATCTGAAGCTGGAGACGCTGGCCGATGTGTTCACCTATAGCAGTGCCTATCTGGGTAAGCTGTTCAAGAACACCATGGGCTGCTCCTTCAACACTTATCTCGATACGATCCGCATTGAGAAGGCCAAGGAGCTGCTGGATCAAGGCTGCAAAATCCATCAGGCGGCCAGCAGTGTCGGCTTCAGCGATGTCGATTATTTCCGCGAGAAATTCAAAAAAATCGCAGGCATCTCCCCTTCCGCTTACCGGAGAAAGGAGCCGGAGAATGCTTTTTCAGAAAGCGCTTACGAAAAAGACTGATTTCCCCCTGTTTTTACACTCAAATCTTCGGGTGTTTCCCGTCCTGGCGGCAGATTATGATAAAGCTATATCGAAGGAGGGACATAAATGAAAGCGATTACCACCACGATGAAGCCGGAGCCGAAGAAATCTGCTGCAAGCTTCTGGGGGAAATTCCGGCAGCAGAAATACCTCTATATGATGGCTGTTCCTTTTGTCCTCTGGGCCTTTGTCTTCAGCTATCTTCCGTTATGGGGGTGGATGATGGCCTTCCAGAAGTATAAGCCGGGCAAATCCTTTTTCGAGCAAAAATGGGTCGGCCTCCAGTACTTCCGGGAGCTGTTCCAGGATGAGCAATTCTTCAACGCCCTGCGCAATACGCTGGCCATGAGTATTATGGGACTGCTGGCAGGCTTTATCATTCCGATTATCTTCGCCATTCTGCTGAATGAGGTACGGCTGCAGGTGCTGAAGCGCTTTGTTCAGACGGTGTCGTATCTGCCTCACTTTGTGTCCTGGGTGGTTGCCGCCGGGATCATTACCAAGATGCTCTCCACGGACAACGGTGCCGTCAATGACCTGCTGATGGGCCTTCATATCATCAGTGAACCGATCCAGTTCATGGCCAAAGGCAATCTGTTCTGGGGCATTGTCACCGCCTCGGATGTCTGGAAGGAGACGGGCTGGAACACCATTATCTATCTGGCCGCCATCTCGGGCATCGGGCCGGAGCTGTACGAAGCAGCCAGGGTGGACGGAGCCAGCCGGCTCCAGCAGGTGCGTCATATTACTTTTCCGGGCATCCGGGGTACCATCGTGATCCTGCTAATCATGTCCATCGGCCATCTGATCAGCATCGGGTTCGAGAAGCAGTTCCTGCTCGGCAACAATCTGGTGCGTGACTACTCGCAGACTCTCGACCTGTATGCTCTGAATTACGGGCTGGGGATGGGACGGTTCTCCTTCGGGACGGCGATTAATATTTTCAATTCTGTGGTGAGTGTAATTCTGCTCTTTACAGCCAACGGCATCTTCAAAAAAATAACCAAGGAAAGCATCATATAGGAGGCCCTGCTCATGATTAAAAAACTGGCTGCGGCATCCTGGTCGGACCGCATCTTCGATTTGGTTGTCTATCTCGCGATTACGGTGGTTACCGTTGCTACGCTGTACCCTTTTCTGAATGTACTGGCGATCTCCTTCAATGACTCGACGGACAGCATCAAGGGCGGGATTACGATCTATCCCCGGGTGTTCACCTTCAAGAATTATGAGACGATCTTCGCCTTCTCCGGCCTGATTACCGGCTTCAAAATTTCGGTACTGCGCACGATTATCGGGACCCTGCTCGGACTGGTCAGTGCCTCCATGCTGGCGTTCACCTTAAGCCGGGTGGACTTCCAGGCCCGCAAGTTCGTCTCTACCTTCCTGGCGCTGACGATGTATGTATCGGGAGGCCTGATCCCCTTTTACATTCTGATTAAAGATCTGCATATGATGGGCACCTTCGGCGTGTATGTTCTGCCCGGTCTGGTGAGCGCCTTCAATGTGTTCGTGATCCGCTCTTTCATCGACGGGCTACCGTACGCTCTTCAGGAATCTGCCAAGCTGGACGGAGCCAATGACTTCACCATCTACTGGCGTGTTATTCTGCCTCTGACCAAGCCAGCCTTGGCAACCATCGCCCTGTTCCTGGCCGTCGGCCAGTGGAATGCGTGGATTGACACCTATCTGTATAACGGCTCGAAGGACTCGCTGACCACGCTACAATTCGAGCTGATGAAGGTCATTCAGAGCACCACGACCAACGCGGATAATTTCCGCGGACGCAATATGACAGAGGTCATGGCCCAGATCTCCCCGGAATCGGTCAAAATGGCAATCACCATTGTCGTCACCGTTCCCATTCTGATTGTCTATCCGTTCCTGCAGCGCTATTTCGTCAAAGGCATGACGCTGGGTTCGGTCAAAAGCTAATCGCTTAAGCGGTATCTTCAGGCTGAGGCCTGTGAATACAATATGTTTCTACCAGACAAAGGGAGGGTTTCTATTCATGACAAGAAAGACGGCGAAACCGGTTGTGGCGCTGATGGTGCTGACCTTGCTGCTTAGTGTGCTGGCAGGCTGCGGCGGAGGCAATAATAACGGCAACAAGAATACGGCTGAGAATACCGGGGCCAAGGCTACGAACAGCGGCAATGCCACGGCAACAGCTGAGGCTACGGCGGCGGCTGAGGACCTAAGTCCCCTGACACTATCCTTCTTCGCTGAAGACCCTAATCCGAACTGGAACAATATGAAGGATGAGGTCAGCACTGTCATTACGCAAAAGACCGGCGTCACCCTCGATGCCGAATTCGCTGTCGGTGATCCGCAGCAGAAGATTGCCCTCATTGCAGCGGGCGGGGATTATCCCGACATTATCTCGGCTAAAGGCGACATTGGTAAGCTGGTGGATGCCGGCGCGGTCCTTGATCTGACTGATCTAATCGATAAGCATGCCCCTAACATTAAGCGCGTGCTTGGCGATAATCTGGCCCGGGCCAAGTACACGAATGAAGACCAGTCGATCTACGCTATCCCAACTTGGGCAGCAGTGGATGAGAAGAAATTCGTAGCGGGCGGAGGCTTCGAGCTGCAGCACCGGGTATTGAAGGAAGCCGGGTATCCTGAGATCCGCACGGTGAAGGATTATGAGAACGTAATCAAAGCCTATCTGGAGAAGCACCCTACGGATGAGAACGGCAACAAAAACATCGGCGTCTCCCTCAACGCGGATGACTGGCATATGTACATTTCCGTTACCAACCCTGCGGTAGCTACAACCGGCGGCTCCGATGACGGAGAATATTACATCGATCAGGAGACGCATGAAGCGATCTACCACTTCCGCCGCCCGGAAGAGAAGGAGTATTTCCGCTGGCTGAACCACATGAACGATATCGGCCTGCTTGACAAGGAGAGCTTCGTGCAAAAATACGACCAGTACAAAGCCAAAGTAGCGACTGGACGCGTGCTTGGCCTAATTGACCAGGACTGGGACTACAATGACGCACAGCAGGCGCTCAAAGCCGCCGGCAAATTCGATCAGACTTACGGACATTATCCGGTCACCTTAACTGAAGAATACAAGGAAACCAGCTTCTGGCCTACCGGCTTCATGGGCGGCTACGGCATCTCTATCTCCACCACTAACCCCGACCCGGTGCGGACGATCAAGTTCCTGGATTACCTGGCCTCCGATGAAGGACAGATCCTGAACAATTGGGGTATTGAAGGCAAGCACTATAAAGTGGAGAACGGCAAACGCGTAGTTCCGCAAGAAGTCCAGGACCGCATCAACAATGACAACACCGCCTTCACGAAGGAAACGGGCATTGGCTTCTACTGGAATATGATGGTCCACTACGGCGACGGGGCCAAGGATTCCACCGGCAACTACTACACCAAGAACTTCCCTGAGCAGCTCGTGCTTGGCTATAGCGATGTAGAGAAGGAGACACTGGCGGCTTACAAAGCTACGACCTGGAAGGACCTGTTCCCGAAAGAAGAGGAATTCAAGGAGAAAGCCTACGGCGCAGCCTGGAACATTTCGATTCCCGGTGAGGACGAAGTCTCCATTCTGGGCAATAAAATGAAGGATATTACCTGGAAGCGCATCCCGCAGGCCATTCTGGCCAAACCGGCGGAATTCGATAAAATCTGGGATGATTACATGGCCGATCTGGAAAAAGCCGGCGTTAAGAAAATGGAAGCTGGCTATACCAAGTATGTGCAGGACCGTGTGGAGCTGTGGACCAGCAAATAAACAATTCATATAACTTGAGCTAAAATGCACAGATCAAAGGAGTAGTCGCCACTGCGGAGATTTTGAACTTCCGGCCGCTGTTGTTTCCAGATTTGCTGATTAAGACCGCTGGTTGCGGTAGAAATCCGGAAACTGCTGATGCTTCCGAAGCTAGCTTTCCTGCGGAAAGCTTTCAGGCGAACGCTACGCTCCTACAGTTCCAAAATCTCCTCCGTTGCTCCCTCCTATTTTCTAAAGTTTGTAGTTCAACCTATATTTCATTGCAGAAGAACACCCGTGCGGGAAATAGCACGGGTGTTGTTTGCTGTAATAAGGATGGTTAGTGGCTCATCGGATCTAAACGTGTGAGAATTACTTTAACTAACGGCTTGCTGAGGGGTTACCTCACCCCGAATCAGGTACAAGGGGAAGTCTTAATTGTAATTCGTACAACTAAATCGTCCGATGTGCCGCCAAATCTCCGTTTAGATGTAGTTCGTACAATTAAAATGCCCTTATATCTGGATTTTCGCCCATCCGGGCAAATGTAGTTGTACAGACTACAATTAGAAGAGGATGTCCAACCGTTTCACAGTTTTTAGTTGCACAGAATACACTTATCCCTGTTTTTTCGCTATAAACATAGCTTCACTCCTTACTGCACTTATGGAATAAATCACTTGTTTAATTCTGATGGTCTAATAGCTATGCAGCTCGTGGTAAGTTTTGTTAATCATTTCGGTGTATATGGAAGGCGGGTATTCCTTCACCTGATCGTAGGCAAATTGGGACAGCCGCAGTGCTTCCTCCTTCATGCCCCGGCGCATACAGATCTGTGCGCGGTAAGCATAAGCTGTCAGCAGGTTGGCGCGGTCAAGCGGGTGGTAGACCTGATCACCCGGCTCGGCTTTGGACAGGCTGATCAGCGCTTCATCGTCCTGGCCGAGATGATACCTTGCGATGCCGGACATGAGCTGGACGCTGGATGCGTAATGTTCATCCTCCTGCGGATACCGCTCCGCCAGCGCAAGAACCTTGCTGTACTCTCCCTTAGCTACCGCAAGTCTGATCTCTCCGATCACCACCAGCTTCAGTGAATCCTCAGATTCGGTGAATTCTGCGAATGCTCTGGCCTTTTTCATGGCCTGCTCTGCCGCCAAGGTCTCTCCTTCGGTCAGCGCCAGGATACCGAGCACCCGGTACAGATGATCCGTCATATAGTAGATTCCCTCTTCCCGTGAAACCTGCAGTGCCGCCAATGCAGCTTCACGGCTTCCCGCATAATCCCCCAGGGCAGACAGACTAATACTCTCGGCATAATGAAGATCGATTTCAAAGATAAAATCATTTCCCACCTTGTTATCCTCATACTCCTTGCGGACCCGCCGGATCAGCTCCAGCCCGTCCGCGTATCTGTTCTGTGCGAAATTCAGGGCATAGGAAATATACTGCACCTTCGCCCGTTCCACGAATAAGCCGAAGCGTTCATAGATCAGTGCTGCCCGCTCCAGCTCCGCTTCCCCGCCTCCGGCTCCCGTATAGAAAAGGGAACTTACATAGAACTCCAGCAGACGCGCAGCATCAATCGTCATCGGAAGCGTACGCTCCGTGAGCGGCTGAAGCCGCTGGATGACCTCCCTGTAATTCTTCGCCTTGAACTCAGCCTCCATCTCCCGGACAAGCGGAGCAAGCTCCGCCTCCTCCTCGCCTTCGAGGAAGTAGCCCGGATCAACTCCCAGCCTGCCGGCCAGAACCTGCAAGCTGTTCATCGAGGGCAAGGCGCGTCCATTCTCAATTTGACTCAGCATGCTCTTGGTCATATGGTCTCCGGCAAGGTCCGTCTGCGTAAGCCCCTTAGCCTTGCGCAATTGCTTGACTTTCTCTCCGATGGTTTGTTTGGTGGTCATCTGCTTGCCAACTTTCCAGGTAGCTTTTCTTTTCAGTATAGCTTACCTATACCCTAAGAGAAAGCTGGAAATACGCTAAAGTTAAATTATATTAAACTTTTTGTTGTATTCTTCAACTTTTACTCATACAATAAGTTTAATTAAACTTAACTTTTCGATCAAAGGGAGTGCTATTATGTCTCAAATAACATCCGCAGCCCATGATAAGGCAGCGACTAACCGTAACATATTTCTCTTCTTCAGCAGCAAGCTGGTCTCTGTTCTCGGCTCCAGTATGTACACCTTCGTAGCTGGTCTGTTCATTCTGAATGAGACTGGGTCAGGGAGCAGCTTCGCCGTTACACTGCTGTGCGGGCTGCTGCCCGGTATATTGCTGTCCCCCTTCGCCGGTGTGCTCGCCGACAGAGTTAACCGCCGCAGGCTGCTGATCGGCTCGGACCTGGCCAGTGCCTTGATTATGACCCTGGCCTTTCTATTCGTCTCGCTGGAGGGAATGTCCCTATGGACTATCTATCTGTCGCTCATTCTATTATCTATCTGCTCTACCTTCTATAGTATCTCAGTCTCCTCCTCGATGATGATGCTTGTAGACAGCGGCTCCGTCCAGCGGGCCGGATCACTGAATCAGATTGCCGGATCGGCTGGCCACCTGCTGGCTCCGATTCTCGCCGGTCTTCTGTATGCCTTCCTTCCCCTTCAGGATTTCATGCTGCTGAACGCGGCAGGCTTCACCGTTTCGACCGTGATGGGCTGCATGCTGAGATACAAGCCGATTCCACGGCTTCATGCTGCCCTTGAACCTGCCGAAGCCGCTGGCCCCCAGCCGCTCCGCGAACGTCTGGGCACTGCTGTTAACGGGGTACGCACGAATCTGAAGGAAGGCTTCGCTTATGTGATCCGCCGTCCGGTCCTCCGCTCCCTGATGGGGATTGTGTTCTGGATTAATTTCTTCGTCGTCGCCCTGAATGTTGTGCTGCCCTACGTTGCAGTACAGACACTCGGACTCTCCTCGAAGCAATATGGAGTCCTCGAAGCGATGCTGGCGGCAGGCGTACTGCTGATGTCGCTGCTGCTTGCTATACTTCCCCAGAGCAAGAGTCCGGTGAAGCCGATCCTCGGAGGCTTAAGCGCGCTGGGAGTGTTATTCCTCGCACTGGCGGTTCCACTGCTGCTGCATTTCACCCCGAAGGCCACCTTCCTTCTCTTCCTGCCGCTGCTGGTCCTTATCGGCGTCATGATTATGGTCATTAATATTCCGATTCAGGTCTATCTGCAGCAGACCACCGGGGAAGAGTATCGTGGACGCGTATTCGGGCTGGTGGAGGGCATCGCCGGTTCCATCGCTCCGCTCGGAATGCTGCTCTATGGATTCCTCCTCGACCGGATTCCCGGCTCGTTCATTCTGCTCGTCTCCGGTGCAGCTATTCTGGCGGTCACGCTGGCCGGACGGAGAGGCCTCGTCCGCAGCGGTGCCGCTGATCAACAGGCCGCTCAGGGGAAGACAGAGCAGGCGGGGGGCTGAATGTCTGAATTGACCATAGCTGGCAAGCTGTCCAATTGATACGCTTAACGCAGCAGAATCTAATCAAGGAGGCGGAACGTTATATGTACGCGCACCACAGGCAGACGCTGGAGAAGCTGGCGGAGAAGCTGGAGCAAGACCCTGCTTGTCTGGCGGCAATCACCAGCGGATCTGTAGCCAAGGGAACCGCCAGCGAGACCTCGGATGTGGATGTTCATCTGGTCTTCACCGATGAAGCCTATGCGGAATATGAGCAGAACGGCAGGCTCTCCTACGTGGACCGGGAAGTCAGCACCTATGAAGGCGGATATGCCGATATCAAGGTGATCAACCGCCGGTTTCTGGAGCTTGCCGCCCGGCGCGGCAATGAGCCGACGAGGTATGCTTTTACCGGTGCAGAGGTGCTATTCTCCAGAATCCCGGAGCTGGATGAGCTCGTGGCCCGGATTCCCGTCTATCCCGAGGAGAACCGCGAGCGTAATTTGCGGGAATTCTGTGCCCAGATCTACCTGTACGGGCTGTATTTCGCCAAGGAAGCGGGCCAAAAAAATGACGCCTACCTGCTCGCTCATACGGCGGGCCAACTGGTGTTTTTCAGCGGACGGATGATTCTGGCGTATAACCGGCTGCTTTTTCCAAGCCACAAAGGGCTGCTGGATGCTGTCGATGCTGCGGAAGCCCAGCCGAAGAATTTCCGTACACTGGCAACAGAGCTGCTTCAATCGCCCAGTGCACATAAGAGTGTGCGCTTCGCCGCGAAGATGCTGACTTTCTATAATCATGGCTTGTCCTTCGAGCAGGCACTCGGGATCTATGTGCTGAACAACGAGCGTGCCTGGATGGAGCAGCCTCCTTCCTTACAGGATCGCTAGTGTAGACAGACATTCATATTTGGCATACTTACTGGAACCTCCAGCGGACTAGTGAAACAGCAAACAGCGGCCCCCACAAAGGGAGTCGCTGTTTGCTGTTGCTGGAATTAGCTGCTGTCAATGGTCTCACTCTGCTAGCACAATCGCTATAGTGGAAGCACCTCAGAGACCCGGCGCCGCTGCGCCTCAGCCATGATCCGGGCTTGCAGCTGCACCCGTTCCCAGGTAGCACTCAGGCCCTCGGCCTGCTGCCCGCTCATGATCGCTGCAAAAGCCTCCAGCTGGCCCACATAATAGTTCAGCGGTTCGAATTCGCATAGGGTGGTACGATTGTCCGGCAGATCATGCCGGATTTTGAGCTTATAGAACCCCTTGATCGGCCGGAAGAAATCGGGGACCGTCAGCACGGTATGGTCGAAATACAGGGTATGCGAGGCCCGGAAGGGCAGCTCAAAGGAAGTGAGGCACTCGGCCCGCAGCCCGTTCTTGTATTGCAACGCCGCCTGAAAGGTCCAATCGCAGCCATCCGGCCCGTCAAAGGCCGACTGTGCCAGGATCTCCTCCGGCTGTAGACCAGCAAGGGTCTGCACGAATTGCAGCCAATAGCAGCCCAGATCGGCAAAAGCGCCTCCGCCCTTCCCCCTGACACTCCGGTAATTGCCGGCATGCCTGTTCTTGGCAGGAACGGAGATTCGGGTGCTGATCCTGCGCAGCGCGCCGAATTCGCCCGAATCGACGATGCCCTTCAGCGCCTGCTGCCAGGGGTGACAGGCAATCATCAGCCCCTCGGTGAGCTTCGGGGCTGCAGGGTTCTCCTTCGCCAGCCTTAACTGCTCCGCTTCTTCAGGATGGAGACAGATCGGCTTTTCCACCAATACATGCTTGCCCGCATTCAAGGCCCGGATCGCCCACTGCGCATGTAACTCATTGCTGAGCGCAATATATACTCCATCCAGATCGTCCAGCTCCAGCAACTCGTCCAGACTAGCCGCCACATAGGGAATTTGGTACGCCTCGGCCATGGCCTCCGCTTTCGCCAAGGTACGGTTGGCAATCGCCGTGATCTTCACCTTGTCCACTATCCGTGCCGGCTCCAGCATCGCTGGAACCGCAATACTCGAGGCGCCCAGAATGCCGAGCTTATAGCTTGGCTCCTCTACCACACTGCTCATATCTGAGCCAGCGCAGCATAGGTGTTGAGGTACAGCACATTACATTTGGAACAGCCCGGGGACAGGCCTTCGTCCAGAATCCGCCGCAGCCGGTCGTAGCGCGCTGAATTCCATATTTCGGTGAGCGAGTATTCATTCACATTGCCAATCGCCAGCTCGCCAAAAAATTTACAGGCACTCACCATCCCGTTCGGGGCAATATCCACCCGGGTGCTGAGTGCCAGACATTTGGAGGTACTGCGGGATGCCATCGGCTTCCCGGCCACGAAATCCTCAATCTCATCAAAGTCCAGCCCCGGCTGATAACGGATTCGGGTATTATTCCAGGTATTGCTGTTAATCCGGCGCAGGTCTTCCGTCAGTCTGCTGATATTCTCCGGCTTGATATGGTATTTGAACGCATGCCAGCTGCTCCGGTGATCCGGCGGAAGCTCGGCCAGCCACTGGAAGTGTTCATCGTAGAAGCGGTCCATCGCAAAACTGGTGTCTTCCGAGATATACCATGGGAAGCAGAGCAGGACCAGATCGACGCCTTTTTGTTCAAAAAATTCCACCAGCTCGTACAACCGGCCGATCATATTGTCATTAATCACGTTGTGCACCGAGATCCGGCCGCGGAAGCGGCCCTGCTCGCGCAGCTCCAGCAAACGGTCAACGGCGTCGATGACCTTCTGGAACGAATTCTTGCCGCGCAGGAAATCATGCTCCTCCTGGAACCCCTCGATCGGGATCAGCAGCTCCAGATTGTCCGAGATTGCACACAGTTCCTCCTCAAACTTAGGGATCATATAGGCATTGGTACAGATCGTAGTATCGCGGGGATGCTCCTTAAGAAGGTCCAGAATCTCCTTGGCCTGCCGGTGAAACAACGGCTCGCCTCCCCATAAATACAGGCGGGACTGCGCTTCATCCGTCTCCTCCAGCAGCCTCTGGATCATTCCCAGATCCATATCCAGGTTCTGCTCTGCGGTATCCATATCATGATGGTAGCCGGATTCATTCCACTGGTAGCAATGCTTGCAGCGGAGATTGCAGCGGTTGGTCAGCTTGAGGGACATAATCTCCGGCATCACTGTCTTGAAGCCGGGATCATGCTTGCGTTCCCTGTGCGGGACCACCACATTCTTGATCGTACGTTTCAATGCCTCGAAGGACTGCTCGTCCAGACTCACTCTGCTGGTTGGCTGCATTAGCTTCTCCCTCCTGCTGTGGATAATTGTTCAGCATAGCTTGCCGCATAGTCCGGGTATTGACCTCTGGCAGCTCTGAGATTATTCGCCAGCTTGCGAAGTACATCATCATCATATCCTGACTCGGCCCACTCCCCGTAAGTAATACCGTAACCAAGCCCGACCCACAAATCACTGTTGATCTTCTCATGCGGGCCGAAGGGGTCGAGCAGCACCAGCGGTGTGCCCGAAGCCAGGGAATCTATCAAAGCGCCGCCGCCCGGCTTGCTGATGACTGCGGACGCCTGCCGGATGACTCCGTACATCCCCTCCCCGTAGCTCTGGCAGGGCGGGAAACGCTCTGTCCGGTTACCGGTTACCTCTGCAAACGGCGGGAAGGTATACTGCCCGCTGTCGTCCTTCGTCCAGGTCCGCCACTGCGGATCATTCATATAATAACGTCTGCCGCGGACAGGCCCGCCGATCTCCTCAATGCTGTAAGCGGCAATATCCAGCTCGTACCCCGCCGACTCCAGCGCGTCAAATTTCTCGCGGAAGGTGCCGATTCCCCAGCCGCCCCCATGAACGACCAGCCGCCCGTTCCTCGCCGCAGCAGGCAGTGCTTCCCCAGATCCGGCATCGATGCTGCACAGAATCTCCTGCTTCCCGGGATCATACATACTTACTTCATGGTAGCCTTCTGCGTAAGCCGGATTCAGCTTGCGCAGATTCTTCCACGATGGCGACAGGTCAGCGTCAATATACAGCAGGTCAGCATACACGCTTACCCCCGCCAGCTCACGGTACTGGTCCATAACATGCACCCAATGCCCGGACAAGACGATGAAGTGCTGCCGTTCCTCCTGCTTCCATTGCTGCAGCAAATGCTCAACGGCTGCGGGATCAAGGCTGCTTCTTATATCGGACGGTATTTTCTGAGAAGTCAGGGCTACGGCGAAGCTCTGCTGGTACGCCCTGCGGCTGTTGTCTGTCTGTTCCTTTTTGCGCTCAGGCATTAAGGCCTCAAACACCTCAACCTCCGCCTGAAGGCCCAGCCCGGTTAACTTGCGTTCCAGCAGCAGACCAGGAACATAGAAACCAAGGCCAAAGCCCGAGCATAGAATCGTCACGGTGTTATTCATTGGAGGGTTCCTTTCTTTATCGCAGGATAGTATAGCCTGTGCGCATGAGAGATTCGTCCAGCGAACGGATGAGCCCATGCTTGCTGTCTTCACTCCGGTAAGTCAGGGCCGCATACAGCTTGCCCTTTGTGGAACCGGCAGCACGGGAGGGGTCCAGCGGCTGGAGCGCGCTAGAGGTCAAGGGCATCACACCTTCACCTGCCCGCAGCGAGAATAAAACCCCCGTCTCCTCCATCCGCTCCAGCAGCTCCTCATAATGAACCTTGCCCATAGCCGCCAGCGGTACCTGAATCAGACAAGTGTGCATGCCCTCCTGCTTGAACCGGCGGTCTACATGATGCTTGATCAGACTCATCGACTTGCGGGCATTGATCTCTACCAGAGGCGCCAGGCTTCCGTCACGCAGCAGCATGGAATCAACACACACCTCACCGTAATATCCGTCAGCGTGCAGCTCCCGGCCTATGCTGTGCATGGTCTCCCAGTAGCCTTCCTTGTCCAGCTTATCCAGTAGAGACGGCTGCGGGGAGCGGGATTCTCCGAAGGCGAAGCCCTGGTTCACCAGCTGCTGGGCAGACAAAAGGGTGACCCGGCCTTCCGGATCAATCTGAAACTGGCAGGAGAAGTCTGTCTCCCGGTCCAGCAGAGGCTCAAGGACAAACCGGATTCTTTTGCCCTGATTGCGGCTCGATTCCAGATGCCCGGCCATCCGGCGCAGCATACGCTCTGAATCCACCAGCTGATTCCCTTTACCGGATACCCCATACTCGTCCTTGATCAGGAAAGCCCCCTTCTCCAGCAGTGCTTGTCCCGATTGCAGCAGCTCCTCCAGACTGTCGACCACTACCGCAATATTCGGCAGTCCCAGCCGGTCCCGCATCGCTGTAGAATAGCTCTTGGTATTCACCGCCCGTACAATCTCTTCATCAGGCAACGTAGGCAAAAGCTTGTACCGGCTAACCGCCTCCTGTGTCCCGGGAAGCACGGCGAAGGGCTCCAGCAGCGCTCCTTCCGGTATTAAGCGGTCCGGTTCCTGCCCGGCGTCCATCCGGCCCAGCAGTTCAAATATATTCAGCGCCGCCTGTGCGGGAACAGACTCCACTGTCTCCAGGCGGAGCGCATCCATATTGGTGCTGAAAGCATAACCGAGCGATTGAAGATAGTCATATTGTGCCCGGTTCATCCCCTGGCGGGTTAAGAGCACATCGCCGCTCCCGCAAAAGACAAACAGCATTTCATCCATCGCCTGCACGATAGCCAGCGCCTTCGCATCGGGAATGGCCGGCAAGGAGGCCAGATCCTCCTCCCGCCAGTACCGCTCCGACTCCAGGCTGCCGCAGTGCACAGCATTCCTCATCATACGGCAAGCCCGGCGACATAAGCGGAGAACCGGTCCACTGATTTCAGATGCTCCAGATCAAAGGTGTCGAAATCTACCTCTATATTGAATTCATCCTCGACTCTCAGAATAAAATTAATGATCTGCAGGGAGTCAAGTGCGGCGTCCAGGGTCAGGTCAGAAGCTCCGCTGAGCGTCTGAAGCAAACCTGGTTCCTCCTTGATTTCGGCAATAATCTCAATGACTTTCTGCTGCATGTGTCTACCCCTTTCAGGTTGCGGAATTGGAATGAATAGCATGAATATACCAAATTTTAAGTTGTTAATATATGGTTGAATGCGCCAAAATATTGAGATATACTAGGGTGGATTCCAGTCATCCAACATAAGGAAGCAGGAAACGGAGGTTTGTTTATGGAAGCTTTTCCGGTATTTACGGGGGATTATTTATTCGACTCCTCTTCCCCCGTACAAATGCTCCTGACTCAAAATACGGTCACTTCCGTACGTCATCAGCACGATTTCGTAGAGCTGGCCTACGTGGTTCAAGGGACAGGCATTCATCTGGCAGGTGAGGATAAAATGCAGGTGGTGCAGGGGGATGTTCTAGTGATTCCGCCGGGGATATCCCATGTCTTTCATCCGCAGGATCTGAGCGGTACCGAGCCGCTGCTGATCCTGAATTGTATGCTCAGGCCCGGGCTTGACAGTGTGCTCAGAGAGCTGCCGGGTCCCTTGTCCGAAGAGGCCCGCTTGCCGCTGCTTAAGCTTCTGGAGGTGCGGAAATGGTTCGGATACAGGGAGAAGAATAAGGAAATCTTCTTCCTGCTCGGGCGGCTGCAGGGGATGCTGAACTCTGGCCCGCTTATGGATGAGCAGCGTCTATACCCGCCGCTGCTGGAGCTGGCCAAGCTGATTATGCCCGCAGCAGACACTCCCTTCGCCGAACGCCCGGGACCGCAGTATGACCCGCTGCATGATGTCCTCCTATATATGATCAGTAACTATAGTGAGCGGATCACGCTGAATGAGATGAGCCGCCAGCTTGCGGTGAGCTCCCGCCAGTTCCAGCGGCTGCTTAAGAATAAGACCGGCAGGTCCTACATCCAGATCTTCCAGGAGATCCGGATGAAATACAGCTGTATCCTGCTCCTGTTCACGAAGCTTGGCGTCCAGTCCGTGGCCCTTGAGGTCGGCATTTACGACATGAAATACTTCTACCGGCTCTTCCGCGAATTCAGCGGCATGACTCCCGCTTCTTATCGCGACCGGCTGCACAGCCACTTCTGCTCGGCGAAGGAGATGATGAGCAGTGTTGAACATTGCTCCTGTTAAAAGTACCCACTACCCTAAGCTGCGCAGCTGTATTGATGATTGCATCCAGTCTGTAGCACAGTGGCAGGGACTGGACAGCAAAGGCATGTACGGCGATGCCTGGCAGATGTTCCTGGATGAGCCGCAAGCCCCGGACCAGCCTTTGATTGAGCGGATACGGCTGCCCCGGATCAATACCGGCTATCTGTCCGCGTATCATGGCCTTACCTTCAGTTATATAGAACGGACTGAACCGGCAATGGATAGAAACTATATGCTTGACCTGCTGGAGAATCAGCTGTCCTCAGGCATGCCGGTTCTGGTTGGCTTCGATTCCTATGACTGTCCCTGGTGTGTAGCCTACCGCAGGCTGCATACGAGCCATGCCTGTCTTGCCGTGGGCCTGGACAGGGAGAAGAGTCTGATCTATCTAACGGATGCTTACTATGGCAGGGATCTTGAAGCGATAGATTTCAGCATCCTTGAAGGGGCCTGTCATTTCTATGCCTTATTCGGGCGGTGCGAAGTCTCCCGTTCCTGCTCAGATTGGCAGACGATCCTTCAAGAGGTGCTTACCAGCCCTGCCCAACAGATTCGGCCGGATCAAGTGGGCGTCCAGCTCAGGGCGTATGCCCAGGCCTATCTGGAAATAGGGATACAGCCTGATAACTCACCCGAAGCCAGTTCGGCCTTCAAAATCTATGCCAACGCCTTGCCGATCAGCCGAATCCGGTTCAGCCAATTCCTGCAGCTGCTGGAGCGCGAAGGCCCGGCGCCTGCTCTCTCCCGGGCGGCTGAAGACTACCGTCAGGCAGGCGAGCAGTGGGATCTGATCAATCAGTTCATGATTAAGGGGATGTGCTCGGGCAACAAGCCCGCCGCGCGGGTGAAGCTTCACAGGAATATGTGTGAGATCATCCGCCTGGAAGAACAGCTTCTGGAGGAACTGGTAGATTTGGCTATGACTACGCAGCCTAGCAGATAGCTCCTCTACTATACAAAACAAATAGAGCAGCGGCCCCCAACCGGGAACCGCTGCTCTGCTCTTGTTAACCTAACTATACTGCTACTTGCGCACCGAGAGGACGAATCGCTCCAGCGCGCTTATATCCGTAATGCTCTGATTGCAGCCCTGATTATCCAAACATACGTACTGGCCCACGGAAGCAAAATTATCTGCCGCCGCCAGCTCCGGCTTGGTCTTGACGGTCAGGAAGGCAAGCTCCTGCTGCCGGTTGCAGAACAGGCAGTAGCCCTTCTTATGCATCGGCAGCATCCGGCCTTCCACACCAATGAACTGCCCTTCATGCGGATAGACGATGAACAGCTTGTTCGTGGCGATGTCCGCCCAGGCCAGATACGTGACATAACGGAAATCAAACGACTGCAGGTCAGGCAGCTTCATCTTTTTATTCTTGGGAAACAGCTTCTGAATCTGCTTCAGCGTAATCGGCGGAAACGGCTCCAGATAAGGCTCCAGCCCGCTGGTATACTGCTGGAAGTCCTCGGCCTTCTCGAAGGTGGAGATGGCCCGCAGCATCTGCTCCTGCTCGGCGGTCAGTGAAGCGAAGGCCCCCGTCACGTTGAGCTCGGCGCTGTATCTTACGGTCTCCAGGACACGGCGGTCCGCTACCGAACGCAGTGTTTTCAGCACAAAATCCGCTTGTTTCTTAATATAATTATATTGATGGTTTCTAATAAATGTTGGTTTCACAGCTCTTCAGCCCCTTATTATTATTGATTACAGCAATAAGGTGCAGAGCCTGCGATTAGAAACGATATATCTGTTTGGGCGATCAAGATTGTCCTGCCGCGCCCCACGCAAAGTATCGCCCCGGATCAGGCTCTGCATGAGGACTCCCTAGCTAATGAGCAATTCGTTGCCATCCGTGTAACCCCCTATCAACTAACCTGCCAAAATTATAGCAGGAAATTACGGTCGGAACAATTCCAATTGTTATAGGTGTGCACAGCAGATGCCCTGGGATGACGGCGGATGGTGGAGCCGGTTTTTACTGTTTATTTTATAGCAGAAGGGTATTAAAAGATTCCGCATCCAGCTCCAGCTTGTAATGCGTGCCGTCATTCGAGAGGGTAACCGTCCGCGATTCCTTGAACGGATTGGCAATGACGAGGACCCGGCTGCCCTCCGGCGTCTCGAAGGCGACTGCATTGCCGGTCCATTTGCCCTTGAGTCCGATTCTGCTGGAGCCGGGACCCACGAAATGGGCGAAATGCTTCATGACATAGAACTCAGGATTGTTCACTGCCTTGACGCCTCCAGGGTCTACAGTAATCATGGAGTTCTGTTCCCATCCCCACGTACTGCGCCCCTTAGGCAGCAACACCATATTCCAGTAGATATACGCGTTCACGCCGTTAGTGAAATAATGCTGATACAGATTAAATACGTATTTGGCATAAAACCAGGTGTTCTCCCCGTCCCCGCATTCGTTCTCCGTCTGCATATAACGCAGTTCAGGATAGGCCTGTACCGTACGCTGGATGCCGTATTTGCCTGCCCACTGGTAGCCGACTCCCTTCACATACTTGTAAGCTTCAGGATCACTTAATACTGTATGGGCATAGGCATCGAAGCTGCTGTCCTTCTTCTTCATCCACTCGTCCCAAGGCTCCGGCGCGTTGATCGTGCCCAGCCAGATCTCCGTAGCAAGTCCATGCTGTTCAAAAGCCGGCCCCAGATAATCCCGGATGAATTCCAGCAGTTGCCCGCCGGTCCATACGCAGGAAGGGAATTTCTGATCGGCCACCACTTCGTTCTGAACATGTACCTGATGAATGGTAATTCCCTCTTCAGCATAAGCCTGGACGAACTTCACAAAGTAGAGCGCATAGGCCTCCAGAATATCCTTCTCCCAGCGCAAGCTGCCGTAATTGTAGACGCGCGGGAATTTCATCCACGTTGGCGGACTCCAGGGGGAAGCGAATAATTTCAGCTCCGGGTTCAGCTTGAGAGCCTCGCGGATATAGGGGATCAGATACTTGCGGTCCCGCTCGATGGAGAAATGCTCCATGGCGTAATCGCCGTCGGTCTCATTCAGGCTGTACCATTCCAGGGCATAGTCGCTGGCCCCGATCGGCAGGCGGCAAATGCTGAACCGGTGATCCCCTTCCGGGTGAAACAGCGAATGCAGCACAGCGCTTCTGTCCTCGTCTGCGAGGATATTCAGCGCCTCGAACCCCAGCTCGTTGAAGCATCCGCCGAACCCTTCGATATTCTGATGTAATTGTCCGGTGAACGCCAGATCCACTGCTTCGGCAGTGGTGGCTTCCAGGGGATGGGATACCCAAGGCTCATTTTCTGTACTCGATATCCATACTTGTCCTGTCACGTCCACGCTTATGCCCCCAATGCTGTAGATGTTTATTATATAAAACACACTTAAGGTTTGGACTGGGAGCTTGGTCGTCACTACGGTGAACATTTGGCCCTCCGGCCGCTGCCCAGTTTGGATTTCCTGATTAGAACCGCTGTTAGCGGTAGAAATTCAAACACAAAGGCGGACGCTATCGCTCCTACAGTTCCAAATTTCCCCTCCGTTCCTTTTCGCTCTTCATTAAGTTCTCCAGTGTTATGTTTATTTAATAATCATAACGCCCCAAGCACCAAGCGTAAGTTCCTCATCCTGTATCACCGGATTGCCGGACAGCAGTTCCGTTCCGGCTTCGTACGGATATTTAAAGCTGAGCGGCTGGGCTGAGTAGTTGTAGTAGTAACGGATGGTCTGGCCCTGGCGGTTCACGCCGGACTTCACGATGAGCGGGAACGACAGCTGCTGGTCTGCTCCCCATAACCCGGCCAGCTGGAGCGTATCACGCAGGATCTCCGCAAGTGCGGCAGGTCCGGTCATACAACCGATGTAGGTGGCTGTTCCTTCGCCGAAGGTATTCCGGGTGACGGCAGCATATTCGCCCCACTGGGGATGATCGTAGCTGGCCAGCACCTCCGCTGAACCGGGAACGATCATCTCCATCCAGGTGCGGACGGTGTGAACGCCTGCTTCCGATCCCTCAGGGGACAGCTTGCCGGTAAGTCCCGTAACCGCATTCGGCGTGGCAAAATGACTGTAAGCAATCCCGCAGGCCTCATGTATGATCCCTGGCTGTGCCGTATGACGAACCTTCACCTGTTCATCGGTGAATCCGCTCTTGAAGGAAAAGACCACATGGCCGCCGCTGCGGACGTAGTCATTCAATTGCTGAAGCGCCTCATCCGAGACAGCGTACAGCGCAGGAACCACAACCAGCTCATACTCGCTGAGGCGAGGGCTGCCCGGCTGCACGAAATCGCAGGCGATGTTCATTTTATAGAGCTCATCGTACATCCAGCGAACCACATCATTATAGATCAAACCGCCGGGCAGCTTGAACCATTCAATCGCCGACAGCGCTTCATTGCTGACCATAACGGCCACCTTACTGGTCTTCTTCAGTCCGATTAACTGGTCGCTTAACCGCTTGAAGTCCGCGCCGATAGTCATAGCTTCCTTATACACCGGGTTAGGCAGGAAGTCATGGCTGAGCAGCCCCTTCCAGTAGGTCTCGAAGGAGTTATGAATCGAATGCCAATGCCAGTAAGCGACCATCGAAGCCCCTGAGCCCAGATGGCTGAATGCCAGCTGCCGCAGCTGTCCCGGATATGGCGTCCACTCCGGGAACGCTTGCGCCTGCGTCTCCAGCACGAAGTAATTATCCTGCTTCAGCGAGCGGATCAGATCTCCCCCGAAGGCAATCTCTGCACCTGTGAGCTGGTCCTGGGACGGGTGATAAATATCTGTACCGGCAATGTCAAAAGGCTGCGAAGCCGCAAAGTGGTCTACCGAAGGCTGAACACCGAAGGAATAGCCCCGCCATTCGAAATCGAAATTATGCGTGGTGAACTGCCCCGGCTGCTTATACTCATTCACAATTCCGACCTGCCACGCCAGGAACTCATTCACCAGCCCCCGCTGGAACCGGGCAAATTCCGCACCCAGGCTGCCATTGATCGTCCCCACCATAGACGGGAAGTCCTCCCAGCTGTCGATCCGGTTACTCCAATAATCCAGACCGAACTGGTGGTTGATGGCTTCGAGCGTTCCGTAGGTCTCCCTCATGTATTTGACGAATCTAAGCTGGACGTTCGGTCCGGCCGTCTCATAATGCTTGGTCTCATTATCGATCTGGTAGCCGATCACCGCCGGATGCTTATGTACCACAGCCATCAGCTTGCGGATGATCCGCTCCGAGTAGAACAGATACGCCGGACTGGTGATATCCATAATCTGTCTGGCACCATATTTGCCTTCCCCGTTCACGGTGACCGCCAGCACCTCCGGGTGCTCCTTGACCATCCAGGCCGGAACCGCATAGGTAGGTGTTCCTACAATGACATGAATTCCGGCCTCATGCATCGCATCCAGCACTCTACGTACAGAGGAGAAGTCGAATACCCCATTCTGCGGCTCATGTGTGCTCCAGGTCGATTCGGCAATCCGGACGGTATTAATGCCCGCATCCTTCATCATTTGGATGTCCTGCGTAAGACGGTCATAAGGCATGTATTCATCATAATAAGCAACGCCATATAACAAGTGATCCATTATAGTCCTCCTGAAAGTTTTGATAGCATATACATCCTGAATTCTCTTCGCAAAACTGGCTTCGGAAGCATACGCTTAGAGTTTGGTCCGCTTTAAGATCAGCCTTTTACTGCGCCCGCTGTCACGCCCTTGGTAATCTGTTCGTTGAAGATGGCGTAGATGACAATGGCCGGGATCGAGGTCAGCACCATGACCGCAAATTGTGAGCCGTAGTCTGAGGAATACTGGCCGGCGAAGTTCATGACCGAGAAGGGCAGCGTCTTCAGCGCATCCTTACTCAGGAAGGTTGATGCCATAATGAATTCATTCCAGCAGTTCAGGAACGTTGTGACGATGACCGTAACCAGTGCAGGCGCGGTAAGCGGTGCAATGATCTGGAAGACAATCCGGTAAATATTCGCACCGTCTACCACAGCGGACTCTTCCATTGCTCTAGGAATGCTGCGCATGAAGCCGGTCAGGATGAAGGTTCCCAGCGGTACAGACACTGCGGTGTATGGCAGGATCAGCCCGAGATAGGAATTCGTCAAGCCCAGCGCCTTGAAGATGGCAAAGTTAGGCAACAGGGTCGCATGAATCGGAATCATAATCCCCAGCAGGATAATGGTGAAGAAGACTGAGCGCAGCTTCCACTGCATCCGGGTAAAGGCATAGCCGAGCGTAAGGGACAGAATAACCGTTAACAGGATGGTCACTGAGGTCACGAAGGCGCTGTTAATGAAGTAGCGCAGGAATTTGCCGTCCACCCAGGCATTGATATAGTTCTGCCACTGGGGGTCACTCGGCCATTTCAGGACGCTGGAGGAGTAGAATTCATTGCTGCTGAGGAATGAGAAATCTACCAGCCAGATGAGCGGGAACAGCTGAACCAGGGCGACGATCAGGAAGAACACCCATAGTATGGTTTTTGTGCTTTTTGTCATGGTGATTCCTCCTTAGAATTCCGTCGCATCACTGCGGGTCAGTTTGTTGCTGAGATAGGTGGCAAGCAGGCAGACAATGATGAACAGAATCGAGATGGCGTTGGCATAACCATATTGGCTGGCCGAGAACGCCTTGTTATAGAGATACACGGCCAGGAATTGGGTGGAATCGCCGGGACCGCCGTTAGTGGTCAGGAACACGGTCTCCATCTGTTTCAAGGCGGTAATCATAGCCAAAGTAATCTGCACCGTAATAACCGGTGACAGCAGCGGAACGGTAATCCGCCAGTGCAATCGGAAGCCGGAAGCTCCGTCCAGTGAAGCGGCTTCATACATATCATCGGGAATGCCTTTGAGTCCTGCATAATAGAACAGCAATCCCCAGCCGAAGCCGGCCCAGATCAGGATGAATAACATGGAGACGAGCGCAGTGCTGCTGTCCCCCAGCCAAGCGTGCTTAAGGAAGCCGAGTCCCAGGGAATCAAGCATTTTGTTGAAGGCGCCGAAGGTCGGGTCAAGCAGGGATAACCACATTTTGGAGATAACGACTACAGAAATGACACATGGGATGAAGAAAATCGTTCTGAACCACTTCTCTGCCTTACCGCCCAGGCGGTCCAGCATAATGGCAAAAAAGATGGCAATCGGATGTTGGATCAGGATAAAGCCCAAACCGAGCAGTACGGCATTTCTAAGTGCCAGCCAGAACCTGGAATCGTGAAACAGCAGCTCTGTATAGTTGGCGAATCCGATGAATGCCGAGGGTGTTCCCGGAGACAAAGTGTCTCTGAACGAGTAATATGCGCTGAGCACAATTGGCACAAGAAAGGTCAGGGCGAACAGGAGAATCCCCGGAAAGACGAACAGAAAGATTGCCATTTTGTTGTTAAATACTTTTTGCATGGAACTCCAACTCCATCCTTAAGATTAGAGAGGGGCAAGAATGCTTCCCGCCCCGTCTCCTTTCATTCTCTATAGTGGTGATCTGTTATTGTGTTTCCGCAGCCTTTTGAAGATCGGCCAGCAGCTGTTCAGGTGTTGACCCGCCAGCGAAGAACTTGCCGAAGGCATTCTGTGCATCATCCTTGAACTTAGGTGTACCGGAGTCAAGGGCGATAGAACCCGCTGTGCTGGTAGCCCCTGTCAGAACTTCAGTCAGTTGCTTCTGCAGCTCGCTCTCTTTGCCGGTAAGCTCATATTTCTGTGCCGGTACAGCCGCTCCGGTATCCCATACAATCTTGGCCCATTGATCGGCAGACATCATATAATCGAAGAACTTCTTGGCTTCTTCAGGATGCTTCGAGCTGCTCACCAGTGAATATCCTCCGCCGTTCCAGGCCAAAAGATCGGTGTCCTTGCCTTTGCCGCCTTCGACAACCGGGAATTTCAGTACATTCACATTGTTGCGGAAGTCTTCCGGCAGCTTGTCATTCGTTGCCATCCCTGCTTCCCAGGAGCCCATATACCACATAGCAGCCCGGCCTTGCGTGAACAGGTTCTGGGAAGCGCCGTAGTCCGCTGTCATGAACGATTCCTGGAACAGCTTGGTGTCTCTGGCCTGGGCCAGCAGCTCAGCAGCTTTGGTGAAATTCTCATCGCCAGTGAAATTCTTCTTCTTCGCTACCGCATCCAGCATCAGGTTCTGATCGCCGGTGAGGCGTACGACAAGATCCTGGAAGAAGGCCGCAAAGCTCCACAGGTCCTTACCGTTCATCGACATCGGCTCAATGCCTTTGGCGCGGAACTGCTTGCCCGCTTCCAACAGCTCGGCATAAGTGGTAGGAATCTTGATGCCGTTGTCATCGAACAGCTTTTTGTTATAATAGATCACTTCATAGTCACTGTTGCGGGGCAAGCCGTAGAGCTTGTCGTTAAAGGTGAATGATTTGTAGACGCCCGGCAGGAATTTGTAGGTGTCCCCTTCGTATTCTGCAGGGTTCAGCTCTTTCACATAGCCGGCTTGTACCAGCGTATTCAGCTCTGCTCCGCCGTGAACCATGGTCACATCCAGCGCTTCGTTGGAGGCCATATACGCCTTCAGCTTGTTTTTAAACGGCTCCTCGGCGAGGGTCTCGATATCGATCTTGACATTGGGGTTCGCTTTGATATAGTTGTCGATTACCATTTGCTCTGCCAGCCCCTGGCCGGATTTACGGTCGGGAAGGTTCGAGAACAGACGCAGCGTTACTTCCTTGTCCGCAGAGCCGGTTGTACCGCCGTTCGTGCTGCTGCCTGCATTATTGTTCTTGTCATTGCCGCCTCCGCATGCGCTAAGCACCGAGACTGCCGCAAGGACCGTAACCAGCAGTATATTACGTGTGGATTTTGAATTCATAACCATGTCAATTCCCCCTATTTGTTATTGATCGTGGGTTGCTTTCTTTGTTTCTGAACACATCGTACCAGAGCACTAGAGTCAGGGTCAGTAGAGAAAAAGAGAGTAATGTTGAAAATTGTCGACTTCGCTTGTCAGCTCCCTTGTGTATATTCGGCATTGCGCATAAGATAAAAATCAAAAAGGTTAGTGATCCTGTGCTGCGCTACTACTTGAATATGAACCTGCGATACAAGATAACGATTCTGATCTTCCTGCTGATCACCGGGGTGGCCTGCACACTGGGCGCATACTCCTATAAGATCTCCAAGCAGCAGATTATCAATAAGGTGAGCAATTCCAACCAGAGTGTGCTCAAGCAGATCGACAGTAATCTCGCCCGTATGCAAAAGACATTAGCCGACTGGGTCACGGTATTCAGCCTCGCTCCAGTCGTTCAGGACACTCTGAGGAGCAATACCCCGGATTCGGCGAAGATCGAGAACCAGCTCTATAACGGACCCACCGCGTCGATCATGAACCAGATGCTGGTGACCGGAAGCTTCGACTATCTGGCTCTGTACGGCAGCTTGTCCGAGCCGCTGTTTCAGGTTGCCACCGATGACAGCAGCGGTGCGTATAGTTTGAGCAAAATTACCTCAAATGATACTTATAAACAGACCGTTGCCTTAAACGGTGCCTCCTACTGGTTCCCGCTGACAGAAGCGAATAATGTATTCATTCAGAGTAACCGTAATGACAAGCTCGGCATGACCCGGATTATCCGCGATATTGTGAACGGGAACCGGATCGGCTTTGTGTTCGTCGGCATTAATCTGGAGACCATCCGCAGAACCTATCTGACGAATCTGTATGACAAGGATCACGGCATCCTCATTCTGAGTGAACGGGGCACACAGCTGCTGTCGGCAGGCAAAGAGACCTATAGTCCCGAAGCCATAGACTTCGTAATGAAGCAGGCCAAAGCAGGCATTCTCTCCGGCAACACCATCGTCAGCCTGGAAGGCAAGGATACGCTGCTGAATTACAACATCAACGAGGATGGCTGGATCACCCTGTACAGTGTTCCGCTCCGTTCGTTGACCCAAGAGCTTAATTCCATCAAATCGGCAGTGCTTGTGATGGTATTAGCCAGCCTGGTGCTGAGCATTCCTCTGCTGATGTTCTTCTCCTCCTTCCTGACAGCGCCGATCAAGACGCTGCTGCTGTCGATGCGGCGCTTCCAGAACGGGCAGTTCGAGGAGAAGGTGGAGATCAAATATTGGGATGAGATCGGCCAGCTGAGCCGGGGCTACAATAATATGGTCGGCAACATCAAGGCGCTGGTGGACGATGCCTATCTGCTGAAGCTAAAGGAGCAGGAAGCGGAGCTGAAGGCTCTGCAATCGCAGATCAACCCCCATTTTCTGTACAACATGCTCGACACGATCTTCTGGGAAGCGGAGGCGGCAGGACAGGACAAGATCAGCGAGATGGTGATCAACCTCTCCCGGCTGTTCCGGTTAAGTCTGAACCAGGGCAAGAGCTTCACCAGCGTAGCCAAGGAAAAAGAGCTGATTGAGCTGTATCTGTCGCTCCAGAAGATGCGGTTCCAGGAATCGCTCGAGTATGTGATCGACATTCCTGAGGAGCTGTACGCCTATGTCATCCTGAAGCTCAGCCTTCAGCCGTTCATTGAGAACGCGCTGATCCACGGCATTGAACGCAAGCGCGGCGGCGGACGGGTAAGCATCAGCGGACAACGCCGCGGAGAGAAGCTGATCTTCGTGATTGAGGATAACGGGAGCGGCATGAGCGAGGAGACGCTGCAAAAGATTCTCAGCATGCCTGATGAGACGGATGTCTACACGGCCCGGGATGTCGGTGGCTATGCGGTGCAGAATGTCCAGGCACGGCTGAAGCATTTTTATAAAGGTGACTATGCCTTGAACTATTCCAGTGTCCCCGGAGAAGGCACGCGGGTGGAGATCGTAGTTCCGGTGATTGTAACTGACATGCAAGAATAGACGAAGCCGGAGCGAATAAACAATACGAATACAGATTGGAGGGGATGTCCCTTGTATAATATGATTATTGTTGATGATGAGGAGCGGGCGCGGGTAGGCATAAAGACCCTGATTGACTGGTATTCGCACGGCATCCATATTGCAGGCGAAGCCAGAGACGGCCTGGAGGCACTTGAACTCTTGGATACTTATGCCGTCGATATCATGCTAACAGATATCCGGATGCCGCAAATGGACGGCCTGGAGTTAATCAAGGTTGTCTCCGAGAAATACCCCAGCGTCAAATCGGTCATTATGAGCGGATACGATGATTTCGCCTATGCCCAGCAAGCCATTAGATCCGGGGTCAGCAACTATCTGCTGAAGCCGAGCCGCCGGCAGGAGATTCTGAGCACGGTTCTGGCCATCACGGAGCAGATTCAATCGGAGAAGCTGGAGATTACCACGCTTGAGCATCTGCGGCAAGGGTTCCGGGAGAGTCTGCCCCTGCTGAAGGAAAAGACGTTAAGCCAGCTCATTCTCACCGAGAGTCCCGCGTATTCCCGGCTGCTGGCTAATCTGAAGATGAACCAGCTGGTTTTCCCCTATTTGCTGTACGGCATCATTCTGCTGCGCATCGACAATTTCCAGCTGCTGCATGAGAAGTATATGCATGAGGATACGGAGCTGCTGAAGTACGGGCTGAAGAATATTTGCGAGGAGTCGCTGCCGGAGACTGTGCTATGCGTTGCCTTCGAGCATCAGGACGATATTGTGCTAATCCTCAATATGGACGAGCTGCCGGATCAGGAGGAATTAAGCGGTTATATCCGGGTTATTCAGGAGAATATCGCCAGCTTCCTGAAGTTCACCGTGTCCGCCGGAATCGGAAGTATCGACAAGAATATTGAGCATCTGCGCCACTCCTTCGTGGAGGCTTGCCAGGCCCTGAATACAACCAACTACACCGGCATCGCAAAAATCGTGGAGTACAGTGGCGAATTCGATGCCGAGTCCTCTCAATCCTCCTATCCCCTGCATGAGGAGCAGGAGGTGCTGAAGGCGGTACGCGGCGGTTCTCCCGGGGACATCGCCGATAAGCTCACGCTGTTCAATGTAGCCCTGCAGCCCGAGACGGTGTCCAGGGACCAGGTGATCAAGTCGAGCTTCGCGCTGTTCTTCGCCCTGTATAAATTATGCATCGAAAACAATGTCAACGTGAACAAGGTGTTCGGACAGAATCTGACCGAGCTGATCCATGTCCTGTCCCGCTCCAGTCTGGATAATCTGTTCCAGTCGCTGCTGGAGACGGCCCAGCGGGTCAGTGAGCATCTGACGTCCAAGAAGAACAGCAACAAGCTGCTGGAAGCGGCCAAGAGCTATATCGGCGAGCACTTCATGAAGGATATCAACCGTGAGATTGTCGCCAGGGAAATCTATATCACGCCCGGCTATTTAAGCCTGCTGTTCAAGCAGCAGCTTAAGATCAGCTTCATCGATTATCTGCATAAGGTCCGCATCGAGCATGCCTGCCAGCTGTTCAAAGATCCCGGCATGCGGATCGAGGACATCGCTCTGCAGTCCGGTTATAATGATACGAAATATTTCTATCAGGTGTTCAAAAAGTATAAAGGACTCACGCCCAATCAGTTCCGCAGCAATACGGAGTAAACGCATCCTGAAGGTTTGCCGTGTCCCGATTAAGGTACCATCGATAAGCGCTAGCCAAATGTGTTCGGTTTTCCGCATACATTTGGTCCATGAGCATAGAAGGCCAGCAGCCTTTCCAACCGGAGAGACTGCTGGCCTTCTTGCATGATGACGCTAAGAAGCCGATGCTGAACTATTAACCAGACTACTGCGCTATTTACCAGAATGCTGTCCTATTGCACCGGAATGCTAATCTCTGTTCCGCCAGAGGTGAGCACTGTAATACGATCTCCGGCGAATTTGACCTTAAGCAAGACTTCAGGGGTCTGCTCCAGAACCAGGCCGGGGGTGCCTCCCCCATCCACTGGCGGATTCGCCGAAGGATCGCCATATACCGCAGAAGCCAGCCAATGCACCCCAGGCTCAAGCGAAGCGGTCAGGGTAGGCAGCACTGTCCGGGGACGAAGCAGGTTCGTATTCGCATTGGGCCAGATCAGCTCGGCCTTCGAGTAGCCTGTCAGCCCCTTGATGCCGCTCGTACCCCATGCTGTAGCTGCCGCTGCGCCGATTCCGCTGAGCTGCTGTGTAGGCTCCGCTTCCTGGCCCAGCGCGAATCCGCCCTCGGCGGCATCCAGCGCCCGCCCTGTCTCCAGCCGGTGAATGCGGATATGCCAGGGCAGGCCCGCGATGATCCAGGTCCGTACCTCGACGTCAGCCCATGGCTTCCAGACCGACCGCAGGACGTTGTCCGTAATCTCTGATTCCAGATTCCGGCGCCGTACCCGGTAGAGGTTATCTCCTCTTTCGCTTAGCGCAAGCATAGAATCATAGGCGCCCTGTGACAATCCCCATTCCGAACGGGGAACGCTGAACCCGAAGCCTGTAGAATAGACGAATTTCTCGTATTTGGCTGAGGTATGCGTATGCTCATTGGTAGATAGATGCCCGCTGTTGAAGGCGGCCACATGACCGGAAGCCGGCTCGCGCACCAGGACGAGATGCGACGGATGTTGCACACTCACCGCCGGAAGCTCCGGCAGCGGCAGCTCTGGTTCGCTCCAGAATGGATGCTCTTCGCCGAGAGCGAGCGGCAGGAAGGTCTTCAGCGCCCAGTAGGGCGAACCGGGAGCATTATAATTCTCTGCCATGACCAGATTCGGATACATGTATCCGATGGTCAGCACGCCGGCTGCATCGAAGATAGGCTGGCGGAACCACCAGCGCAGGTTGCGCAGGACGATGCCTTTGACCACACCGGCAGAGAAGCCTTCCACCTCTGCATACGCCAAGGCGCTCCAGAAGGCAGACTGGGCGAACCGGTACGCCAGACTGCGGCCATAGGGAAGCGCAGCGCCGTCCGGGGCGAACCAGCCCATGAATTCAGCCGCGAACAGCCGGGCGCGTTCTTTGAACAGACGGGAACGCTCCGGGTCTTCCCGTTCCATCAGCTTCGCATACAGCAGCGAATAGTAATGGATGGCGAAGGGCCCGTAATAATCACAGTGTCCGTTAACACCATCACTATACCAGCCTTCTCCCAGATAGAACGCATCCATCCGTGCCAGATTTCTCTCCAGCTGCACTGCATCATAGGGCCGTCCTACTGTACGGAAGCCGACATTCACTAACACATTGAAGAACAGCCAGTTACAGTCATAGCAGGGACGGGAATTGATCTGGTTCAACCAATTGTAGAGATGCTCCTGCTCCTGCGGAGCAAGCGGGGACCAGATGTGCTCCGGGATTGCTGCAAGCGCAAAGCCGAAGGCAGCCATCTCCACCAGCCGCTGGTCAAAGTCCCGTACATCGCCCCAATATTCCTCATGGGACGGATCGGTGCCGTGCCGGATGCCATCCAGCACAGTGGGCCATAGCTCATTGTTCCCGCCTCCGGCAAGCAGCGGAATCAGTCCCCAGAGTACCCGGGAGAAGCCCTCCATTCCGGCGGTGGCTGACGGATAACTTGCTCCGGTAATCCCAATCTCAAGTCTGGCGCAGCCTCTGCTATAGAGCGGCCGAAGCGGCTCTGTGAGCTGGTCAAGGGCAGCCAGCAGGTCGTCCCGGGTCTTCAGCGGATTGCTCTGAATCGCCAGATTGCCCGTCCCCGAATCGCCTGTTCCCGGATTTTCAACCAGCGGAGTCCTCTTATTGTTCGTCATTATCATACTCCCCCTACTCCCAATAGAACGGGCCTGCTCCCTTGATCCGGGCCAGTGACTCGACATAGAAGAAATCCCCGTAGATCAGCGGCACATCAATGTTCCGGTCCTCAGGATAGTTGCTGGTGCCGTGAAGAAGCAGCCCCTGTTCGCCGGGATGGTCCCAAGTTCCGTAATTACGGTAGAGAGATTCCGTAATTCTAAGCGCCCCGTTCCGGTAGATATAAGCCTCTGATTCTTCCACCAGCCCGGCCAGCAGCAGCAGACCGCTTGCCGCGCAGGAACCGGCTGAAGTATCACGGATCTCCCCGACATCGCCGGGAGCGCGGAAATCCCAATGCGGCACCTGATCCTCCGGCAGCCGGGTCAGGAAGAAATGCGCAACCTGCTTGGACGCATGCAGGTAGCTCAGCTTGCCGGTATGATGATAGGCCAGCGCCAGTCCGTAGAGCGCCCAAGCCGCCCCGCGCGACCAGGCCGATTCCGGCGCATAGCCCTGTCCGCCCAGCTTCTCTGCCACTTCGCCCGTCTCCGGGTTGAAGTTGACAATATGATAGACGGAGCCGTCCGGCCGGATGAAATGCTCCAGCACCGTATCCATATGCGCCTCCGCGATATGCCGGTAACGCGGGTCTCCGGTGACTTCGGAGGCCCAGAACAGCAGGCTGGTGTTCATGCTGCAGTCAATAATGGCGACCCCGCTGTTGTCCTCGCCTTCTCTCCAGGGATTCCAGGCCCGGATATAGCGGCCCTTCAGGTTGAAGCGGGCGGCAAGATAGTTGGCGGCCTTCAGCCCGCGGACCCGTGATTCTTCACTGCCCGTCAGCTTGTAATTGGCGACGCTGGTCAGCAGCCACATGAAGCCAAGGTCATGATCCAGCTTCACGTAGCCGTCCAGCACCTCATCCAGCCGCTCTTCGCAGCGCTCGGCTACTGCCTTCAGGCTCTCATCGCCGCTCTCGGCATAGAGCTGCCAGAGCATGCCCGGCCAGAAGCCGGCGGTCCACCAGCTTGGTACCTCCAGAACATACTTTCCGCCTTGACTGGCATGCGGGAACTCCGCCCCGATGCTGATACTGTTCGTTCTCGTCTTCTCCAGTGCCTTACTCCAAGCCTCATCTACCCAAGCCTGATCTATGGTTCTGTTCATTTGAATCCCGCCTTTGTGTGAATGATATAGCCGTGCAGTGCGTCTTACATAAATTCAAAAGTAAACACCAATACGCCATCTGCTCCGGGCTGGAGAACCTGGAAGTCCAGAGTATGCCACACCGTGTCCTGGCCATAGTGATCCTGGTACACATGTGCGGTAATCTCCGGCCGGACGATCTGCGGATCGTAGATCACCTGAACGCCGTGGCCTTCGGCACCCGGTAGCAGTACTCGCCCTGTACCCGTCAACTCCGGTCTGCGCCACGTTACGAACCGTTCCGTCCAGCTTGCCGGAGTTCCGTCATACCGGTAAGTATCTGTCAGCTCCAGACGGGGCAGCTCCTCCTTATGCCAGACCAGCGAACGGACCAGGGATTGCAGTCCGGCTACCGGGTACGCCCGGGCCAGCTCCAGCGTCAGCTCATCCTTCGCCTGCGCCGCCGATGCATGCAGCACCGTTGCCTGGAACTCCCGTCCTGCCCCCTGGTACTGGCCGTCAATAATCGGCACGCTGTGGCCCTGCGACCCGTTGCAGTCATAGCCGTAACGGCCGGCACCGAAATAGTCCGCCGTGTACTCTCCGCTGCCCAGATCAGCCGCGAAGATCTCCCCCCGGCCGCTCAGAATGAATTGGCCCAGGTCATTATGGTTATGCGGCTCGTCGTTGTGGCCGCCCTTGGCCGCGAAGCCGAAGGCGCCCGCCCCAGAGACATGCCGCGATACGAGCCAAGCGGCATCAGGCAGATAGCTGCTGCCCGCCTCCCAGGACTCCTCCTCCTGCCCGGCTCTTGTCCAGATCAGATTGCGCAGCGCCGGTGCGAAGCGGCTGCAGTGATCCTCCGTGAACGGGGCGCGCAGCGCAGACGGCGGGCGCAGGACATCCGGGTAGACGTCCGCCAGATAATGGGAAAGTCCCATATGCACGCGCACCCGGGGCACGGAATCGGAGAAATTGGCGACGTAACTGCCGTCAATGAAGCATTGCTGCTGGAAGCGGGCGATCTGTGCCACCTTTTCCTGCTTGAACCAATCCAGCCGGCCTCCGCTTCTTGCACGGAGCAGATCGCTGTAATAAGTGAAATAGCCTAACCCGTAATTCCAGTAGCCCAGCCCCTCCTGGCAGGCCCCGTCTGCCCCGAAGCCCTGCAGATAATAATTCATGCTGCTCTCTGTCTTCAGCAAGATTTCCGCCAGCATGTCCTTGTCCTTCACAAGGAGCAGTCCAGCCGCACCCACAGAGCCCGCACAGACCGCAGCCCAATTGTGAGTGGAGGTCTCCCAGAAATAAGGGCCATGCGCAAGGAACGGCTGGAAGATTCTATTCTCCACCTCACTGCGTATCCGGGAGCAGAGCAGCAGCGGGAGACGCTCCCCGACCAGCAGCAGACATTCACTTAAAGTAAAGCCTGTCTCGGCGGAGAACAGATCGATATGGCGGTTGATCTCAGCAGCCTCATGCTTCTCAGGAAGATGGGCGGGAACGCACCATGTGTACTCATCGCAGATCGCCCATAGAATATCTGTCAGTTGCTCCAGAGCTGCTGTGTTCTCCGGCTCCAGCAGACTTAGGAACACATACGTATTCAGCCTTCTTCTCCGTTCAAAATAAGGCCGCTCATACTCCAGTCTCGACCCCGTCTGCCGGAAAAGGGTAAACAGACTGTACGTCAGCAGCGGTATAGGCTGCCCTTCCAGCCTCCGTGCCTCTGCACGAATCTCACTGAGACTGGCTTGTAAGACTTCAGAAGATCCCGCCTCACTCCAAAAAGCGGCCGAATCCCCTTGCGGATAATATAAGCTGAGATCTGCCGGCTTCATGTTCTCTGCGATTGCCTTAAGTTCCTGTATGTTCATGCCTAAGCTCCCTCTCCTGTTCAGTCTGTCTGTATCCCTTATTCCAAAGCATGGTCCCGCATCACATTCTCGCCGTCCGCGATTCTCCGTGCCGTCCATTTCATATCCTCGCCCGACCAGAAGGGATCAGCAGGAAGCAAGCCCAGCGGCAGGAAAACAGCGGCGCACAGATACAGACTGCCTGTATTAATGTAGCTCTCGGCCAGCTCCGGCTGATAGCCGTAGATCCCCGGCTGCAGCCAGCCGTTCTCATCCAGCGTGCCCGGGTATTGCATAATCCGGTTAATGACTGCGGTCAAGGCGCAGCGCACCTGGGCCGGAGGCAGCGAGTCTTCCAGGAAATGCTGGAGCGCCGCCTGCGACAGCAGCTGAAATGCCCCGAACCGGTAGACAATCGAACGCCCGAGGAACGGATACGTTCCATCAGGGGCGATACTGCGCTCCAACACGGATGCATATCTCTGCGCCCGCTGCAGGACCAAGGGTCTAAGCCGGGCATACTCCTCATTCTCCTGTTCGAAAAGGGTAACCACATCCAACAGCATCGGCTGAATGACAAAGCTGTTGTAGTAATCCCAGTGGAAATCCTTCCCATCCCCGTAGACTCCGTCACCCTTGTACCAGTCCATGAACATGTGGACCGCGTAGCCCACCCGCATCCGGTCATAATCCGGGTCGCCCAGAGAATATAAGGCTGCTTCCACCATCGCACTGAACAGCAGCCAGTTGCTGCCGCTGGGGGCGGTCCGCCGCGTCTGCTTAAGCGCCACAATCAGATTGCCTTTGACCCGTGCGTCCAGCCGGGCTGTAACCGCTTTCGGTGCACGCACCAGCGCATGGGCCAGAAATGCGGCATCGACCAGCGGCTGGCCTTCGGTCTTGAATTCCATATAGTCAGGCGATTGTGGATCGACCGCCGCATCAATCGCTTCCAGCATCAGCCCGGCATAACGGGCTCTTAAGCGCTCCTCTTCACCCTCCAGTCCCTGAAGCTCCAGCCAGGGAGCTATTCCGCAGGCCAGCCGTGCAAAAGCCTCCAGATGCGCAAACTGACTGCGCCCGCTATGAAACTCCGCAGGTAACTGTTCTTTCAGTTTCCGCGCAGAGAGCGCCTCCAGGACCGGCGTTCCAATCCGCAGCATCGTATCCAGCCAGTATTTACGCTGTTCTATCCCACTCATCCCTAGTTCCACCCTCTCAGGTATTCTTCTTCTCTAGTGTATTGTGGTATTATAGCAATGTCTTTGCGAATAATGATGATTTATTGCGTATATTGTGATCAACAAGAAAGGGGCAGTAACGATGAAGCATGCCCGGTATTATGAATCGTTCGACGGCGATATTCTGGCCGGTATCGGCAATTCCCCGATCTCGCCGACGCGGGATTTCCATATCCATGACCACTATGAAATCTTCCTGTTCCTCGGCGGCAGCGTGAACGGCTTCGTGGACCAGTACAGCTATCCGCTGGTGCGCGGCGACGTCCTGTTATTCAACAATCATGAGATTCATAAAATCATCAACCGCTCCCCCGAGCCTTATGAGCGGCTGACCATTCATTTCAAAGCACCGCTGGTTTATCCGTTCTGTACGTCGACCACGAATCTGCTGGCTTGCTTCCAGAACCGCCAGCCCGGGGAGAATAACCTGGCCCGGATGGAGGAGCCGCTGCTCTCAGAATATACCGCCCTCTCCTCACAGCTGATTACAGCCCTGGAGCGCAAGCAGTACGGCAGCGAGGTGCTGGCCCTGACGTATCTGATTCAGATTCTGGTGCTGGTCAACGAGCTGTACAGCCGCACCCGTGCCGTAGTGCCTAGCATCATATCTTCCCATATTCAATCTGCCATGAGTTATATCGACAACCACCTGCACCTGAATCTGTCGCTGGGGCATATCGCCGGGGAGCTGAATCTGGATAAATATTATCTCAGCCATCTGTTCAAGCAGCAGACCGGAGGCACCATCTACCGTTATGTCCTGCTTAAAAAAATCGCGTTATCCAAGCAGCTTCTGTCCGCCGGCAACTCCGTGTCCGATACCTGCTACCTGTCCGGCTTCAACGATTATGCCAATTTCATCCGCACCTTCAAGAACATCACGGGCATTCCTCCAGGAAAATACGGCAAATAAAAACGGCACCGCCTATCCTCAGCGCTGCCGTAAAATGAACGATATAACTCGAAGCTTGGTCGTCACTGCGGCGAACATTTGGACTTCCGGCCGCTGCCCAATTTGGATTCCCTGATTAAAACCGCTCTTCGCGGTAGAAATCCAAATACAAAGGCGGTCGCTAACGCTCCTACAGTTCCAAATTCCCCCTCCGATTCTTTTTGCTTTTTGTTAGTTACCCCCGTTCCCCTCCCCTATACTCTGTAGGACTTACACCCATATATTCCTTGAACACCTTAGAGAAATAATGCTGGTCTGCAAAAGCCAGCGCCTCCGACAGCTCCTTCACCTTCAGCTCCGGCTTGGCTGCGATCAGCCGGCAGGCTTCAGTAATCTTAAGCTGCATGTAGTAATGCACAAAGGTCCGCTGCGAATGCCGCTTGAAGATCCGGCTGACATAGGACGGGCTGACATGAAACTGAAGCGCCACCTCTGTGATAGAGAGCTGGGAGTAGAGATGCTGCTGCAAATATTGCTCCAATTGCCGGAACAGCTCCTCGCTGCTCTTGGGCCGCGGCTGCCCGGGGGATACCAATCCCTCCGGCAATCCCTTCCTGCTGCCCCCCTGCTCCTCCAGATGGGCGACCAGCCGCTGCATCACCTCAGCCAGCTGTTCCCGCTCCACCGGCTTCAGCAGATAGTCGAATACCTGAAGGTTTAGCGCTTTGCGCGTATACTCGAAGTCGCTGTAGCCGCTGATCAGCACCGCCTTGAGCGCCGGATTCACCTGCCGGCACTGCCCGATCAGCGCCAGCCCGTCCAGCTTGGGCATGCGGATATCGGTCAGCAGGATATCCACCGGGTTGGCCTTGATGTACTCCAGTGCATCCAGTCCGTTCGACGCGGTGAAGGCAATCTGCACAGGCAGCTCCGTGGAGCGCATCAAAGCTTCGATATTCCGCAGAATCGGCTTGCTGTCCTCGGCAATGATAGCGGTATACATAGCGGTCCCTCCCCGGTTCTAGTAGAAGTCTTTACTCATAGATGCGATAATTTGGACCGTAGCGCCCTTTTCCCCGTCTAAGTGGTTGTAAATATTGAAGAATAGCCGGTTCCTGTACATCAGCTTCAGCCGGTTCACCGTATTCACAATCCCCATGTTGCCAATTCCCGTAGTATGATGCTGAAGTTCATAGACCCCTGAATCCGAGCTCTCAATGTTGTCCAGAATGTCCCTGATCCGGCCCGGCGCGAAGCCTTCCCCGTTATCCCGGATTTCGATGGCCCACAGGCCGTTATATACCTTCACCCGCACATCAATCCTCCAAGGAGGGTCCGTATTCTTAAAAGCATGCTCGATACAATTCTCCACGAATGGCTGAATCACCAGCCGGGGCAGCTCAATCCGCTCAAGCGCACCGTCCCCGTCAATCTCCCAATCCAGGTCGTCCTCGAAATTATGCTGAATCAGCGACAAATAGTGCCGGGTATGCTTCAGCTCCTCGGTCAAAGTGACATGCTGGTAAGGCGAAGATACAATATAGCGCAGGCTGTCCGAGAGATGCTTGCACATCTCAGTCACTACGCTATTCTTCCCTTCCTGGGCGGCAATACTGATCAGATACAGCACATTATGAATAAAATGCGGGGCGATCTGAGCCTGCAAGGCAGAATTCCGCGACTTCACTTCTTCGTGCAGCGCAAGCTTTTCCCGTTCTATGGATTCCTGTAACCGTTCCAGCAGCTCCTGAAAAGCGCTATTCAGTTGAATCAGCTCATTGTTGTGGGTATGGGGGCCCGCCTTCATATTCAAGTTGCTGTAGTTCATCCGCAGAATCTGGCTGCGCAGCTTGCGGATCGGAAGCAGCAGGTTCCGGGTCGAGAAGTAAATGAAGATGAACGAGAACAGAATCAGCGCGGTGATCAGCAGAATAGAGATATATTTCACCGAATTGACCGGGCCCAGCACCACATTCCTGGGGTTCACCACGTAGGTAGTCCAGCCCGTCTCAGCAGAGCGGTGATACGCCACATAGTTCTGGCCGCTGCTCAGATAGATTCCGTTAGCTGCTGTAGATTCAGAGGGAGACGCTGCGAATTCGGGGACCTTCTCCCCTTCACGTAGTGCCGGAGAGCTGGAGACCAGCCGCTGGTCCTGATCCATAATATAGACCTTGCCGCCCGCCAGTCCCGCAGCAGATCTGTTCAAGTACCGCTGGTCCAGTTGCACCGCCAGATAGCCGAACACCTGACCATTCTGGTTCCTGATCGCCCGCACAAAAGAGATGGCATCCGCCCCCTGCCGGTACAGCGCGTAACCGCTTGCATTCCAGGTCGGCAGGTTGCTGCTCTCTTCCAGAAACGGCCTGAGCGAAGCCGGGCTATCTGCGTATCCGATATAAGAGGTCACACGTTCCCCTGTCAGATCATAGATCATCATATCCTCAATGTTCAGACTCGGCCCCAGGGCCTGGAACATGATGTCTTTCAGCCTGCGGCTTCGGGTCAGCCCTTCAAGGGTAAGTTGTGAATAATCACTGGCAGACAGGAGCGTGAACACCTCTTTGTTCGACAGAATCCGCTGAGAGAGCTGGTTCTGGTTATTGATATACAGGTTCAGCTGATCGCTGACCTGGGCAGCAGCCAGCTTCATTTCGTTCTCCGTCTTGTCCTTGAGCGGCTGGATCACCATATAATTCACGTAGACCAGGAAGCAGCCCAGCACAATCAGCAGGAGCAGCATGAAGGTGAAGAAGAATTTCGTTTGCAGACTGGCCTGAACCCTGCTTCCGCGCAATTTCTGAACAATAGTAGCCAAGCCGAGCCCCCCTGAACCTTAGGATGCTGCCTACTTTACAACCAATCGGGCGAATTGACAAGCCGTCCCGGAGTTCAGAATATTACACAGAAAGAGTCAAGTACAAACATGTACCTTGCGCAGTCCTCATTCTATAATCAAAAATGTAAACGGATTCAATCCACAGAAAATTCACTATTGGGGGCGATCACATGAATAGCAAACTGAAAAAAATCGCAACAGGCGTACTGGCCGGTGTAATGACCTTAACGCTGGCGGCATGCGGGTCTGACAATTCAGGCTCCGGCAATGCTTCGGCTACCAACAGCGGCGGAAACGGAAACAGCGGTAGTGGCAGCAGCGGCGGCAAAAAGGTAACCATCGAGCTGGCCATCTCCAAAAGCTCGCAGGATTCGGCGTTTGTAGCCCAGGATGTGCTGGATGAATTCGAGCAGAAAACCAATATCAAGGTCAATCTTCAGCTGCTTCCGGCGGAGCAGACGGCCACCGTACTTCAGACCAAGCTGGCCGTTGACGAGGTGCCTGACCTGATTCAATACAATCTCGCCAGTGCCACCACCGATCTTAACCTGGAGCGGAACTTCGAGATTCTCGACAACGAGCCTTGGGTGAGCCGGCTGCTGAACAAGGACGTACTCTCCGCTTATGGCCATGTCTACAGCTTCCATTACAGCCAGGATACAGGCATGCAGGGAGTGGTCTACAACAAGGATATCTTCAAGGAGCTGGGGCTGAGCATTCCGAATACCTACGAGGAGTTCCTGGCGGTGTGTGAGAAAATCAAGGCCAGCGGCGTTACACCGGTCTTCATGCCGTTCAAGGATAACTGGGCGGCGAATATCTGGCCGGCTGCTGCTTTTGCCGACTGGGCGGCTAAGAATGAACCTTCCCTGTTCGATGACATCAATGCCGGCCGCAAGAAGTGGTCCGATGTTCCCGAGTTCGCCACCTTCCTGGAGCAGCAGTATGAGGTCTACAAGAAAGGCTATACCAACACCGACATTCTCAGCGACAGCTACGATATGGCGGTAGGCAAATTCCTGAACAAGGAAACGGCGATGATGTTCATGGGCGACTGGCTGATTGTGAACGTGGCCGAGAAAGACCCGAATGTGCATCTGGGCCTGTTCGCCATCCCGTCCTCTGAAGACGCAAGTCTTGGCGCAAGCCCGCTGGGCGGCCAGTTGTTCATTCCGAAGAAAGCCAAGCATATGGCGGAAGCGAAGCAGTTCCTGGAGTTCCTTGCCAGCAAGGAGGTCGCCCAGAAGATGGTGGACAGCCAAGGCTCCGTCTCCAACTTCAGCGATGTCACTACACCGAAGCTGCCGGATTACAAGCAGGAGATTGTCGATCAATACATCACACCTAAGAAGACTACACTGACCACCGATGCTTATATGATCGTGGACCGCAGCGAGCTGTACCGTCTGCTTCAGGATGAATTTGCCGGCGGCCTGGACGCCAAGGGCGTACTCAAAGCCTGGGATGAGAAATTCAGCCAGCTGATGAAGGACAAAGGGGTTGAAGGATTTTAAACCGATCTGACTAACCATACAACAGGCAGAATAAAGTCCGTCCGGGCTTTGTTCTGTCCCTGGCTATATAGGAGTGTGAAGAGATGAAAGTATCCAAGAGACTATACTCGTATTACCTGATCTGGCCTGCGCTATTGATCTATTCTGTCTTTTTCGTATTGCCCGCGCTTACCGGACTCTTCTATTCCTTCACCGACTGGCGGCTGGACCGAGAGAATATCCAGTTTATCGGCTGGGACAACTTTGAGCGTATCTTCACCGACAGAACCCTGCTGCTCGCCATTAAGAATACGGCCATCTTCGCCGTGGTCACCGTTATAGGCAAGAACCTGCTCGGGATCGCGCTGGCAGTCGGCTTGAACATGAAGCTAAAATCCAAAAATCTGCTGCGGGCTATTTTTTACTCTCCGTCGATCCTAAGCGTTTTGGTTATTAGCATTGTGTTCACGCCCATGCTGCGCTCCGACGGAACGATTAACCGTATCTTCGAAGCTGTGGGGCTGCCTTCGCTGAGCCAGGCCTGGCTGACCAATCCGGCTCTTGTCATCTGGACAGTTGCCTTCGTGTCCATCTGGCAGCATACCGGCTTCCAAATGGCGATCTACCTGGCCGGACTCCAGTCGATCTCCAAAGAGTATTATGAAGCCGCCACCATTGACGGCGCCGGTTCCTGGCGCAGCTTCCGCAGCATCACGATTCCGCTGCTGCTTCCTGCGATCAACATCAATCTGATGCTCACCCTGATTGGCGGCCTCAAGGTGTTCTCTGAGGTATTCGTCCTCACAGGCGGGGGGCCGGGCAATGCCTCCCAGGTAGTCGGCACGATCATCCTCCGCTCCTTCGGAGAAGGCAGCTGGGGGCTGGGAACCGCCGTTAATACCCTGCTGTTCGCTGCTGTAACCATCATCGCCATTCCCCTGCTGATCTTCATGCGGCGTAAGGAGGTATCGGAATAATGAGCTTTTCACGTAAAATGGCCTGGCGCAACTATCTGGTAGAAGGGTTCCTGATCCTGGCCTCCCTGCTGATTATCCTGCCACTGCTGATCATGCTGTTCGGCAGCTTCATGACAAGCGCCGAGGTGCTGAAGTTCTCCCTGCGGCTCCCGGAGAAGTGGAACTTCTCCAACTATACGACGGTCTTCCGTGAAGGGGGACTGGGGCGTGCGTTCCTGAACGGGATGCTGATTACCGGCGTCTCTTCCATTCTGAATATCTTCACCTCGTCCGCGGCCTCCTTCATTCTAGTGCGCCGGGAGACCAAGTGGTCGAATTTCCTGTACATGTTCTTCTTCATGGGCCTGATTGCGCCGATGTCCACGATTACCACGATCCGTGTCGTACAGTGGATGGGATTCTATGGCAGTATCACGAGCGTCATCCTGATCTATGCTTCGCTCAACACGGCGTTCAGCGTGTTTCTGTACAGCGGATTCATCCGGTCTATTCCGAAGGCGCTGGATGAGGTGGCTTTTCTGGAGGGGGCGAATACGTTTGATGTCTTCTTCAAGATTGTGACGCCGCTGATCGTCCCGGTTAACGCCACCGTAGCGATTATGGTCTTCATGTCTGTCTGGAACGACATTACCATTCCGCTCTATTTCCTGACGGACAGCTCGGACTGGACGATGCCGCTGTCGGTATACAATTTCTACGGCAAATACAGCCGGGACTGGAATTTGATCTTCGCGGATCTTGTGCTAACCTCGCTCCCTGTACTAATCCTGTATATCTTCTGCCAAAAGTACATTGTTAGCGGACTTACTGCGGGAGCGGTGAAGGGGTAATCTCTGCCCTTTTTGTGGCTTTCTAGGACTTTGGATCATTCAGGCCGGAGCATTCAGACATAACATACAGCAGACAACCTGATGAGGCATCCGGAAATAACCGGCGCGCCTGCCCATCCGGTTGTCCGTACGCCGGGCCCGGCGAGTCCACTAGCCAGAAAGACATGAAAGGGGTTTTCATTCGTGGATACGAATATGGTAAACCGCAGAAGAAATCTAGCATCAAATATTAATCCTTACGTGTTTGCGAGTTATGAACTTACCTACTATTTTGGCTATGTCGCTGTCATTGATCCTGTATACAATAAGGTCATCAAACGGATTCCAGTAGGCCTTAACCCTGGTCCTATGTGCCTGAATTCAAGTGAGGATAAGCTTTACGTAGTAAATTCGGGCCAGGATTCGGTCACTATCATTGATGCGTATACCTTTGACATTATCAAAACCGTTCACATTGGCTCTTCGTCCACCTATAGCGCTCCTGTTGCTATCTTCGCTGCTCCTAACGTGAACAAAGTCTATGTAGCCCATTCGGGTGACAAGGCCGTTACAATTATTGACTCCGTCACAGATACGGTTATTAAGCAAGAGGATTTGCCTAGCGGAAGCGGATACCCTTTTGCCTTTGCCGGTAAGGTGAACAGTCTCTTTGTCTTTGTTGCATGTAAGTCTAAAGATAATGATAAAGGCAATGTTGTCGCCATTTCCGTTGACGATGACACCGCCCATCCCGTTGGGGATGACATTGAGCTTGAATTTGACGGGACCCACAACCCCTTGACCGTATACCCAGGCGGAGTGGAGCTAGTCACACTTGGGCCGACTGGCATGTTGACTCATTTTGAACCACTTACAATTGGTCCCTCCAAAACTTCAAGTCTGCTGGACAATACGGTATCCGGGATCTATCTGGATAATGATATGTTATTTTGCACCTCGCGAGAAGATAGAGCCTATCTGAAAAAATTCAACAACTTGTTTATTGACCAGCAAGGAAACATTACCCATGATCATTTCACAGAGATTTCTAGCTACAAAGGCCAGGATAAAATCCGTGTTACAAGTGATCAAAGTACGATTTGCATCACCATTCAACCCACCACTTTCCCGACAGGTGGTCTGCAAATTTACGATGTAAACGCTGCTAGCTCACGGTTTGTTCCGCTCCCTTATGTCGGTGATTTAGCACTTTACGATTACATCATTGCCTATGTAGGACAACTGACTTCGATTCAACCGATTGATTTGGGAAATCCAAGTAATCCCATTCCTGCTATTCCGATTGGCACAAGTCCCTCAGACCGCGTCAACGTGAAGAACATTATTTCCGGTTATAGCAATCAATCCTTGTAATGCACATTTAGTATAAAAATTGAGCTGTCGCTTCAAGTCGAACTGGACTTGGGGGCAGCTCTTTTTTTTACCTTACTGGACATTAGGACTATTCGGGCCGGAGCATCCAGACATAACCTACAGCAGACAACCTGATGCGGCATCAAGGCACAGGACCGGTGCGTCTGCCCATCCGCTTGTCCGTCCGCCGGGCCCGGCGAGTCCACTAGCCAGATCTGCATGAAAGGGGATTTTATCTATGAATATGAATCGAACAGCAAACCGTAACCGAAATACACGGAGCGGCCTTTCTTATGTCTATGTGTCTTATGTAAGTATTAATAATAATGGATATGTCGCTGTTATTGATCCCACTACCGATCAGATCATCAAACGGATCTCGGCAGGCTATAATCCTACCGCTATGTGCTTGAGTCCCTCTGGAGATAAACTTTACGTGGCGGATGGCCTTGCGAATATGGTCTATGTCTATAGTACAGATACCTTTAACCTTATAGGTTCAGTTCCAGTTGACAACAAACCTGTTGCTATCCTCGTAGAGCCTAGCGGCAAAAAAGTCTATGTAGCCAACTATGGATATCCCTGCCTGACGATTTTTGATGCCATTACTCTTAGTTTCATTGGAAATCTTTATTCTGTAGACACGATGTCTTTCGCCATTTCGTGCAATGAGAATAGCCCTTACGTCTACGTTGCCTGCAACGAAATTCATCCAACAAGAGATTCTACTCTTGCCATTAGAATTATTAATAATGGACCTAATGTGGCGCTTGGCCCAGCAGGACCGGGCACTATACATGACTCGACCCGAAACTTCTTGACCGTTCACCCCAATGGACACACACTGGTCGAGCTTGGAAATATTGGAGCCCTTGATTTTCTTAGTCCTGATAATGGTTTAGTTGCAGCAGCACCGACTAGTTCGCTGGACAATACGGTATCCGGGATTTATCTGGACAACGGCTTGTTATTCTGCACGATGCGAGAAGAAAGGAACTTTTTGAAATTATTCAAGAACCTGGATATCGATGTGAATTCGAAAATCACCTATGATGATTACAAAGAAATCCCCAGTTACAAAGGTCAGGATAAAATTCGCACTTCGCTTACGCAAAAGTATATTGGCGTCACCATTCAAGCCACGGATCACCCGACGGGCGGGCTGCAAATCTACGATGTAGACCGTGCCACTTCCCGGTTTGTTGAGCTTACTTCCATTGGCGATCTTGCATTCTTCTCAGACACCAAAGCTTATGTGGGAGGATCTACCTCGGTTCAACCCATTGATCTGACCAGTGCAAGACCTCTAAATCCGATTACCATTGGGACAACGTACTTCAAAGTGAAGAATGTTATTTCCGGTTATAGCAATCAAACCTAAGGGTCATGTACGTTAACGTGGAGCTGTCTCTTCAAGTCGAAACTGACTAGAGGACAGCTCTTTTTTTGCCAGAAATGCATTGTTAGCGGACTTACGGCGGGAGGGGTGAAGAGGTAATCTCTGCCCTTTTTGTGGCTTTATTGGACAAATGGATTATTCGGGCCGGAGCATCCGGACATAACATACAGCAGACAACCTGATGCGGCATCCGGACAAAAACGGCGCGCCTGCCCATCCGGTTGTCTGTCTGCCAGGCCCGGTGAGTCCACTAGCTAGAAGCATATGAAAGGGGTTTTTCATTCGTGAATACGGATATGGCAAACCGCAGAAGGAATCTATCATCAGTTCATCCTTATGTGTATGCGAGTTATGAAGTTGGCTTTGATTTCGGATATGTCGCTGTCATCGATCCTGTACAAGATAGGATCATCGAACGGATTAGGGTGGGCAGCGAGCCTGGTCCCATGTGCATGGACCCCTCTGAGAAAAAGCTGTACGTCATTAATACCCGTGAAGATTCAGTCAGCATCATTGATCTTGATACCTTTAAGGTTCTCAATACCGTTCACATTGGCAATCCGTTCGTCAAGTTCTATCCTAATTCTATCTTCGCTGCTCCTAAGGGTAACAAAATATATGTAGCCCAATCAGATCCGGGCATTACCATTATTGACTTCCTCACAGATGAGGTTATTAAAGATGTGCAACTGGCAGGAGGGATTAATTGGCCTTTCGCCTTTGCTGGAAATGAGAACAGCTCCTTTGTCTATGCTGCCTGCCGGAGTAATGATGTTATCGCCATTTCCATTGACGACGATACCGTTCATCCCTATACAGACGGAATGGAGCTTACCTTTGACGGGAGCCGCAATCCCTTGGCCGTTCATCCCGATGGACACACCCAAGTCACGTTTGGACCTGCCGGTATGCTTACCTATTTTGACGATGATTCTATTGGGTACTCCAGTACGTCAAGTCTGCTGGACAATACGGTATCCGGGGTCTACACGGACGACAAAAGATTATTCTGCACCATGCGCGAAGACAAAAACTATCTGAAAGTAATCGGTAATCTGGCCATTGATAAGAATGGAATCGTCACCCATAAGAGTTTTGCGGATTTTCCCAGCTACAAAGGGCAGGATAAAATCCGTCTTTCACGTACGCAAGCTTATCTTGGCGTTACCGTTCAACCTACGGATTCCGCATTAGGCGGTGTGCAAATCATTGACTTACATGAAGGCTATAACCATTTGGTTGAACTTCCTTATGTCGGCGATATGGCGTTCTTCGATGATACCAAGATCTATGTGGGAGAAGGGACCTCCATTCGTCCAATTGATGTGGCAACCGCAACGGCGCTGCCTGCTATCGTGCTTGGGGTCGTCACGGATCGCCTCAAAGTCAATAATATTATTTCCGGTTATAGTAATCAATCCTTACAGTAAACAATTATACGGGTCATTAACCTAACTTACGGCAGACAACCGGCTGTGGCATCTGGATACAATCTGGCGCGCCTGCCCACCCTGATCGTCGGTCCGCCGGGCCCGGCGAGTCCACTAGAAGTGCCACAAGAAAGGAGATTTATCTATGAATCCGAACAAGGCAAACAACAGGAATTTACCCTCAGGTGACCCTTACGTCTATGTGACTTATGAAATTGACTATGCATTTGGATATGTCGCTGTTATTGATCCTGTAGAAGATAAGGTTATCAAGCGGATTCCAGTAGGCATCAACCCTGGTCCTATGTGCATGGATCCTGCAGAGAAGAAGCTTTACGTCCTTAATACCCGCTCGAGTTCAGTCACCATCATTGATACGGATACCTTTAACATTATCAAAACCGTTCGTGTTGGTACTGTTGGCAGCAGGGTTACCAATCCTGTTGCTATCTTCGCTGCTCCTTACGGTAACAAAGTCTATGTTGCCAATTCCGGAGATCATAACGTTACGATTATTGATACCAACACGGATACAGTTATAACCAATGTGGACGTCGGCCAAGGCAGACCTTTCGCCTTCGCGGGCAATGAGAATAGCGACTTTGTCTATCTTGCCTGCAAGGTTGCCGATAAAAAAGATTATGTAATCGCCATTACCATTGACGATGACAACTTTACCCGGTACAATTTGGGATTTGAACTTACCTTAGACGAGACCCGCAACCCCTTAACTGTTCACCCGGATGGACACACGCAAATCACCCTTGGAACGATTGGCATGATTACCTATTTTGGAGATGATGAGATTGGCTTGCCTAACTCGTTAAGCTTGCTGGACAATACGGTATCCGGCGTCTATCTGGACAACCAATTGTTATTCTGCACCACGCAAGGAGAAAGAGCTTATCTGAAGCGATTTACTAATTTGGACATTGATTGGGAGAATCACATCACCTATGATAATTTCAGAGATATCCCCAGCTACAAAGGTCAGGATAAAATTCGTGTGTCGCGTACGCAAGGCTATGTTGGCATCACCATTCAGCCCACTACTCTCCCAACCGGTGGCCTACAAATCTATAATGTAAACAGTGCCAGTTCCTGGCTTGTTCCTCTCTATTATGTCGGCGACCTGGCGTTCTTCTCAGACACCAAGGCTTATGTGGGGGAAGCAAATGCGATCCGTCCGATTGATCTGGCAACCGCTACGGCCCTGCCCGCTATCCCGATTGGGTTCCCAAACGACACTCGTATCACCGTCAAGAATATTATTTCCGGTTATAGCAATCAATCCTTATAGCGGATTAATCGACAGTAGGTACAACTTTCAAGCAACCGCTACCCACTTTCGGCGGATTCGGAGGGATTTATCCCTTTCATTTCAGTATGTATACGCAGAGCAGCGGTTCCCCAATACTGGAGAACCGCTGCTCTGTTTGACTTGTATAGTTAGTATGGAGTTAAGCCGGTAACTTAGAGATGCAGCTTATACACCCAGCTTACCTATGCCCCAACAGATTAGCGATGACTTGCGCACTCTCGGCACGGGTCATGGTCTCCTGCGGCGCGAATTGCTGGTTGCCGCGTCCTTGGATCAGGCCGGCCTGTTCAGCGGTAACGGCAGCGTTCTTCGCCCAATCCCGAATCCGGGAATAGTCACTGAACGAGCTTCCGGCTGAATCTCCTGTCTGGCTTCCCGGGAGGGTGGCGTACGCCCGCACGATCATGACCGCCATCTCCTCGCGGGTAATGCGTTCATTAGGAGCGAAGGCATCCTTACTACGTCCGAGCACGATGCCCGCTTCATGCACTGCCGCCACGGCTTCAGCGTACCAGGACTTGGCATCCACATCGGCAAATGCGGATGGGCTTGCCGACTTAAGGCCGAGCGCACGTGTAATCATCGCGGCGAATTGCGCCCTTGTGACTTCTCCTTGCGGCTGGAACTCGGTGCTGGAAATCCCTTCGATGATATGCTTTGCAGCCATAGACTTAATAACACCGCTGGCCCAGCTATTGCCGCTGACATCCGAGAATGTCTTGTCATACTCCAGCACCGCATACTGGCTGAAATGCTGCACACCAGCGGTAAGTTTACCGTCTGTCAGCGTGCCGCCCATGTATTCCACGGCACCGCTGGCAGCAATATAGTAGACGCCGAGTAAGCTGCGGTTAGCATTAGGATCAACCGTGAAGGTAATCGTCAGCGGCTGGTTAAACGTTGTGACCGGTACGGCAGTGCCATCCGCAGCCACAGCCTCCAGGCTGAAGCGGATTACATCGCTTGCCGCCAATAACCGGACGGACCCGTTAACCGCCGGGTTGTTCATCAGCTGCTCCGCAGTTGCTCTCGCTGTCTTCACGGCAGAGAGTCTGATTGCCGTTCCCTCCGGCTGTCCTCCAGCTCCGACGGCCTTCTCCCGGATGCTCTTCAGCACTTCCGGGCTCAGCTCAACGGCAACTGTGTTCCAGGCAAAACGCAGGGTATTTTCTCCAGTCATTCCGGCTAAACCCGCTGGAAGCAGCACGGATTCTGTAGCATCTGTAAGGTGAACGGTTATAGCTCCGCCAGCCGGTGCCGGGAAATCAGCCGATGTAAGAACCTTCTCCGTCTGCGGTGAAGGGGACGGTGCTGCAGTTGGCGAAGGCGTTACGGCCGGTGCCGCTGTCCATACCGGCGCCGCTGTAGGAGCCGGTGTTGCTGTCGGAGCGGGAGTTGGCGTCGGGGTTGGAATTACTTCCGGCGGCAGCTCCGCTTCTTTTACAGTGACCGTTCTTGTCACTTCAGCAGCCGTATTGCCCGCTGTATCCGTCACATTATAATGATACACATAGCTGCCTGCTGCTGAAGTATCCAGCGTCAACACGGTCTCCCCATCCTGCGTAATCGTTGCAACGATACGGTCTGTAATATCGCCGTCCCGGTCATCTGCTGCTGTAGCTCCGGCATCCGTATAGTCTGCACCCTGCTCCAATTCAACGGATGCTTCACCAAGCAAGGTAATTACAGGCTTCGTTACATCCGGGTCCAGCGCAACCACTACCCGTCTTGTCACCTCAGCAGCCGGATTGCCCGCCGTATCACTGACATTATAATGGAAGGTATAGATATCGACCTTGGATGTATCCAGTTCAGTCAAGCCATACACTTCGCTGGTCACCGTTGTCGTAATACGGTCAGTGATATCCCCGTCCTGATCATCATTGGCGGTAGCTCCCGCATCGGTATATTCCGCTCCGACCAGTAGATTAACTGTCGTCTCACCATTCAGGGTAATCACCGGCGGAACCCTATCCGGTACCGGCAGCGTAATCGTTCCGCTGGCAGCACCCTCTGCCGATGCTTCTCCCTTGCTTAAGGTTACCGAGAAAGTGAAGCTGCCCTCTGTATCCTCCGTTGCTCCCCGGAATGCAGACAAGGTAATGTCCCCCAGGGTAACCCCTGTGCCCTTGAAGCCCGGCAATCCGCCGATGGTCTGCGCCAGCCAAGTCCGTACAGCCTCTTCATTTCCCGCTGTCTCCTTCTTCACGCTGTACTCAGCACCTTCAAGAATGCTCTTCGCCTCAGAGACAGCCTGCTCATTCTCCACACTGGTCTTATCTCTGGCTACAGCCAGATAGCTGATCAGAGCCGCCTGACTGAACGTATTGTTCACCGAATATTTCACCGTACCGCTGACCGGCAGCGTAAAATCATGCTGAACCATGACCCCATTCGGGCCAGCAACCAGGCCGGTCTTAACGGTCTCATTCACGGTCTTGCCCTCAGCATCCAAATAGCTGAGTGTAATATCCATGGTCCGGCTGGCATTGTTCCACCAGTCCAGATGGTAGGAAGTAATCGTGTATGGGCCCGCAGAGAGCGGCAGATTGTAGACGAGCGGCGTATTCTTCGTATTCGAGTTGTATACCCCTGTCTGGGCCTTATCGGTAATGACTACAGCACCGCCCAGCCCCTTAGGGTTATAGTTCGCCCCCGTGTTGGTATGTCCCCATACCGTGTCATCTGCCGACAGCTGGTCTGCTTTGTTATTCAGCAAGCCCTCGCCTGCAAAATTCTTAATCGTCGTAAATGGCGGGGTGTCGCCGTCCGCCGAGACTCCAGGATCCAGGAAGTACACAAGCCCTTGTGGCACTACCTCCACATAAGCTGTGGTCTTCAAGCTTCCATAGGTGCCGGTTACAGCCACCCTTTCATAAGGAGTATTGAAGCTGACCGCTTCGAGATTCCACTTCACGGCCACCAGTAATTTCGTGCCGTCTGCACGTGTGGCTTCCACCTTGGCGGGAAGCTCCGGCAGCTGTCCTGCATAGGTTGCCATATCCGCAATAGCGGCAAGCTCTCTCACATCTCCCGTAGTCAGCAGATTGCGGGCGAAGGTCAGGCGGGCTTCAAGCTGCTCAGCTCCTTCCTGATCCAATCTGTACAGAACCGGATCACTTAGTGCTGCCTGGGCTACGCCCAGTGCATGAACGAAGATATTCCAGTCCTTCTCGGGGAAAGTATCCTCCCTGCTGATCTCCAGCGCAGCACTCACCGCCTGCTGAAGTCCCGCTCTATCCGGGCTGCCCGCTCCTTCCCCGCCGATGACCGCTACGGAATCCACGGCCAAGGTTCCGCTCAGCACCTTGATCTGGACAGTATGCTCACCGTATTTCAGCCCGCGCAGCGTGAAGGTCTGATACAGCTCCCTCGCTGCGGAAGCAGCACCTGAGACCACTTCAAGTTCGCCGTCCACTACAGCTTCCAGCTTGGCTGAGCCGTCATTCGGTCCCAGAATATCAAGTCCCGTGCCGGTAAAAGTATACTTCAGCACCGCACCAGCCCCTTGGCTGGTAGAGAGGGACCGCTGATACACATACATGCCTTTGCCATTCTCATGGGCCCAGGCACCCTCGTATGCCAGCTTCGCCCCAGGTGACTGCGCCAGATCAAACATTTCCAGATTATCCAGCTGCTCTGAATAATAAGGCGTATAACCCTCCACCTTCTCCACCTTCAGATTGTCGAAGCGGACATGGTAGAAGCCGCTCGCGAGCTGCACGCGTCCGGAGAGCTTCGGATTCGGATCGGTATAGGAGGCAAGCTCAACCTGATCCAAATAAGCAGTCACCGTGTCACCGGCCACCTGAATGGCAATGTTATGCCACGCGTCATGTGCGGTATCAAATCCGTCAATCTTCACGCCGCCGGAGCCGGTGGCCGCATTGCCGCTGGCGACCACGGTGCCGCTGGACAGCAGCTGCCATCCACCATCGAACCAGAACTTGAGCGCATAAGGGGTGCCGTTAATCGTCTGCGGCCCGCCTTGATATCTGGCTCCAACCGCTGCGTAATTGTTCCCTCCATAAGTGCTGTTCTGTTCAAAAGACACATCGGCACTCGCCTTGTAATTGGTCCAGCGGTAATCCCCGATTACTGTGACCGGATCACCGCCATTCCAGGCGCCGCCTACTCCGGTGGTCGTCTGGTCCAGCTGCTGCCGCAGGACGTAGTTATCCGTGCCGTCAACCAGATACCCCTCGAATGCGCCGTTAAGGTCCTGGGTATAGCGCGGAATTACACTATACGAACCGCCGCGTGAGCCTACATAGCTCTCTACGCCTGTAATTGTACCGCCTTCTCCGATAACGGGAACGGTTCTGTCCCCATAATTGAAGTCATCCGCATACAGGATCTGATCCTCCGTATTCTGTACGAACCCGGTTGCATCGGTGTCAAGCACCGTACGTTCTCCTTCAACCGGAAGCGGCGTAACGAACTCTTCATCCGTGCGGTTATCCAGTGTGGTTACGGTTACAATCGAGAACGGCTTCACACGTATGGTATATAGGCCGCTGCCATCGGCATGGGCATCACCAAGAGGCTTCATATAATTGCTGTTAAAAGCCTGACCTTTGTCCGCCGCGCGGGTCTCCCACACCTCCAGGGAAGGATTTCCGGTATAGCCCATGTTCACGGCCTGGAGCTTGTAGATCTTCTCATACTGGCTGTCATTGATGATTACAGTCGAGAAATCCTGCTTGTCAGGAGCGGCAAGCGTCATATAACTCGGAGTGCCGTTGCGTCCGCTGACCGGATTCGTGCCCGTTGCCCCGGTGTAGCTGGCCTCAGGAACGGCTCTCCAGATGCCAGCCGTATTGTCTTCATTCTCCCAGCCGGTCTTGGCGAATCCGTTAAAATGCTTCAGAATGACCAGCCCCGCGTCATAATGAATGAAGCCCGACCACGGGTCACGCGCACTGAGCAGCTCTTTGAAGGAGTATTGTCCACCTTCATAGAAGGACCCAATCGCCGGCTGATAGATGAAATGCGTCCGCCGGGAATTCACGAAGCCCTTGATAATGGTATTGCCCATCTCCAGCGGCCCGCCGGTGCCGCCAATTCCTGTACCTGCCTCTGACGGGTCCTTCATATTATTATTAGGACGGAAGGCCGAGTTGCTGAAGGTGGCCTGTGCCTCACTGTTCCAGATTTCCTTGTCGAACTCATCGGCAAGCCGTTTGAAATTTCCTTTGCTGTCATCATCGGTATTGTAATGGAATCCGGCAGCAGCTACCGCCTCACGCAGCGACAAATCGTTCACCATGGCATCCCCGAAGGAGCCGATGCCGACCTCGTCGGAAATCACCAGCTGGATACTGTGGTACAGCTCTTTCTCCTGATCGTTTTTGAAATCTTCAGTATCATTCTTGACCCTCTCGCCATAGTGCTTCGTCCAGGCCAGATCCGGCGCGTGCTCATTGATATGGGGATTCACATAATCCACCATATAGCCGTATTCGCGGTATGCGGCCAGAATGGTCTTTTTGTACCAGGTATAAATCTTGTCGTTATTGTTAGCCCAGGCTGGAGCATTCCAGCGCAGGAAGCTCACCTTGACCGCCGGATTGACGGCCTTGGCATCCGCCGCAAGCTGGAAGCCGGGATGCCGGGCCACATTGGCCTCTTCATCCTCCGTACGCATCGTTGAAGGGTCAGGACCGGTAGAGTTATTGCGGTCATTGCCCATTTCAATCTTGACATGGTCGATCAGCGGGCGATCACCGCCGAACAGAATCTTCAGCATTTGGGCATAGGCCTCTGGCTGCTCAGACTTATAGTCCATTAGCAGGGCACTGGTGCTGTTGCCGCTGAGTACGCCGAAGCCCTTGAAGGTCAGTCCGTTGACATTATCCTGCCGGATATCGTTCCCATCGAGCAGAATCTTGGTTGTAGAAGCTGCGGTCTGACGGGCGTCATCCATCTCTTGCTTGATCGCGCCCCTGGCAACAGCGAACCAGCTAAGAATCGGCTTCTCCCCGGAGACATAAGCATAGGTCAGCGTCATCGGACTGCTGGTGTCAATATCTGCGGCAATGGTAAATTCACCGGAAATAAACTTCGTACTATTCGTGTTGAACTGAGCAAACGGGATCGTCTTGGTCTCCCCGCTGCTATTCTGGTATTCCAGCCGGGGCTGAATGACCCGGTCTCGGCTGCCGTACCAATCATAGAAACCGCTGCTAAGCGTATAGGTTCCAGACTGAAGCGCTTTCAATTTATAGATAATATCGTTGCTGGCAGGGTCTGCACGCAGCCCGACAACCCATAGGCTTGGATCAGCGGCAGGATCGGTAAGATTACCGTTCTTGGAATTTTTCACTTTATGAATGGAATCATCGAATCCCCAGTCTGTGGTACCGGCGACATACCTCTGGTCCGGTGACGGGTTAAGCAGCTCACTGCCGGTCAGTGTTCTGACTGCTTCGTATAGAGGTGAAGCAGAAGGACCATTGCCAAAAGAATCGCCCCCTCTGCCGCTGTCCACAAAGTAGACCAGCGGACTGCTGGCTGGCGGAACCACCTCCACACTGGCAACCACCGGTCCGCCGTTCGCGGTTCCGGTAACTGCCACCGTATCATACGGTACATCGAAGGTATCTTCGCCGATGTTCCAGTTCACCGCCGCAGCCTGACCTGCAATCTCGATGCTTGCCGGAAGTGTCGTACCTGCGGTAGTCTTGGTGCCCATATAAGCCGCAGCATAGACCGTATCGACGACAGCCGCCGACGCCGACGGCAGACCGAGGGCAGGGAACATCCCGGCTACGAGTGTAGCGGACATCAGCACGGAGAATAGCCTTTTCTTAACGCGGTTCTTTCTGTTCATTCATTAATCCTCCTCTTCCTCACTTAAGTAAGCGCATTCAGCATGTCGCTAGAAGAATAATTGACCTGGGCAGACCTTCGTCTAAATTCACAATGCGGGTATACAAATACCTGGCAGACTGCGAAAAACTGCAACTGCCAGGCGGATACTCTACTCACCTCAATCCCCGATTGGGACTGGATAGGATAGTTGTATTACGTGCAAGTGGTTTACACTGCATAAGAAGCACTAAAGAAATTAACAAAAAGCAAAAGAAGCGGAGGGGAAATTTGGAACTGTAGGAGCGGTAGCGACCGCCTTTGTCACCGGATTTCACCCGCGAACAGCGGTTTAAATCAAGAAATCTGGTGACAACAGCGGCCGGAAGTCCAAATGTTCACCGCAGCGACGATGCAGCTTCAAGTTCAAAACTTAAGTGCGTCTTATATAGTTAAAATCTGACTCCACTACCCCTTAATCCCCGAAGCAGCAACGCCCTGCACGAAATACTTCTGAAGCGCCAAGAATACAATCACTACCGGAATGATCGACACCACACTCGCCGCCATAATCAGGCCATACTCCGCAGAATACTGTGAGATGAACATCCGCAGACCGATCTGAATGGTCTTGAGCTTCGTATCGGTCAGATAGATCATTGGCCCGAGGAAGTCATTCCAGGTGGCGACGAAGGTGAAGATGGTCAGCGTGGAGAGCGCCGGCTTGGACAGCGGAAGCATGATTCTTGCCCAAATTCCGTATTCGCTCAGTCCGTCAATCCGGGCCGCTTCACATAATTCATCTGGCACCCCTTGATAGAACTGGCGCATCATGAACACACCGAAGGCCGAGAAAGCCTGTAGCAAAATGATCGCCAGGTGGGTATTGTTCAGTCCCATATAGCGCATCAGAATGAACTGCGGCACCATGTAGGCCTGCCAAGGGATCGCGATCGTGGCGATGTACCCCAGGAAGATCACATTTTTGCCTCTAAAATGCAGCTTGGAGAAAGCATACGCCGCGAAGCTGGAAGTCAGCAGTTGCAGAATGGTAACAATAATCGATAATTTCGCTGTATTGTAGATGAATCGTCCGAGTGGAATCCGTGTCCAGATATCCGCGAAGTTCTCCCAGCGCGGATTCGCCGGAATCCATTGCATCGGGAAGGAGAAGACATCCTTGTTCAGCTTGAGCGATGACGACAGCATCCAGATATACGGCACCAGCATTGCCAGCACGGTCAGAATTAACAGGGCATATACAAGCACTATTAAGCTGATTTTAAGTCCTTTACTTTTACCAACCATATCTTATAGATCCCCCTATTGTCCGTATTTCTTCTCGCCGCGGAACTGGACGATGGTAATGCCGAGTACCAGCAGGAAGAGCACAATCGCCATGGCACTGGCATATCCGTAATCCAGCGAGCGGAACGCCGTGTTGTAGATCTGATAGACCATGACCCGTGTAGCATTATTGAGCTGGTTATCCGCGCCCGCGAACAGGTTGATGAAGATATCGTAGACCTTGAACGAGTTGATGACCAGAATCATCAGGACAAAGAAGGTGGTTGGTGCCAGCTGTGGCACAGTCACGTTGCGGAATCTTCTCCACGGGCCTGCCCCGTCCAGCTCAGCCGCTTCATACAGCTCTGGATTAATGCCCTGGAGACCGGCCAGATAGATGACCATGTAGTAGCCCATATTTTTCCACACGGTGAAAAGCACTACCGTAAACATCGCCCACTGCTTATCCGCCGCCCAGCGGGGCAGGTCCTCCAGCGGAATGCCGGTAATCAAGTGCAGGATGTTGTTCACCGGACCCATGGTCGGGCTGAAGATGAAGTTCCATACCGCCGCAACCGCTACCAGCGAAGCCACGTAAGGGAAGAAGAAGACCGTTCTCATGAAATTACGGCCCATAATCTTCTGATTGAGCAGAATCGCCAGGGCCAGCGCAACGATCATGGTCAGCGGCACGACTCCGACGGTGTAGACAATCGTGTTCCACAAGGCTTTGTGGAAGGTGGTATCCGAGATCAGCCGGGAGAAGTTGTCCAGCCCGATGAACTTCATCGGATTGGCCCCGTCCCATTTCACAAAGGCCAGAATAAAGGCAAAAATCATCGGTACCAGGGTGAACAGGGCAAATCCGATAAAGTTCGGCGCAATAAAGCTATACGCGACCAGGTTATCCCGGAGTCCGCGCGACAACCGGCTTTTTGGGCTCTTATTTGTACGCAATATGGTTTCGTTCTGCATTCGTTCTCCTCCAAACCTTATATAACATCCCCGCAAAGTGGGAATTACATCGATACCTGTTAATGTGAGTGCTGCGATGTCCTCTATTTATATGGAAGGCGGGCCTTCGCCCGCCCCTCCTTCAGGACACTAACATTACAGGTTCACATTAATTGTTCAAAAGCTGGCCTACACGGTCATTCATATCCTTCAAGCCTTCGTCAATCGTAGCGTTCTTAGTCATGATGTTGTCATGCGCTTCATTCAGAATAACCTCAATATCCGCACTCTTCTCATGAATCGGCATTTCCAGGTAAGTCTGAACGGTATTCAGTGCAGCCTTGCTGTTCTCATCTGCCGGGAAGCCGTCGATAGAGGTGATGGAATTGATCACTTCATCATTCTTGATCGCAGGAATCGTACCGGTGGAAGCAATAACCTTGGCGCCTTCTGCCCCGGTTACGAAGTTCATGAAGTCAAGCGCTGCTTCTTTGTGTTTGGACTTCTGGTTTACAGCCAGAGAAGTAATCGTTCCCAGAGTTGTACCGGCTTCAACGCCGTCAGGATGAGGGTATTTCACGATGCCCCATTCCGCAGATTGGGATTCGCCGCTCTTCACCTTCTCAATTTGGGTGGCAATGAACCAGCTGCCCATGTTCATCATGGCTACGGAGTTGTTGTAGAATACGCCGGAGTAATGCGTGCTGGAGGTCTTCAGAGTCGCGTAATCCATAACGATACCGTCTTCCTGCTCCTTCAGAATCCGCTCATAGGTAGGCTTCAGGAAGTCATAGTTGCCGCCGACCACGGTGTTCTTGCCGTCCAGAATGCCGAACAGTTGAACCGCGCTCCGCCAAGTGTGGTAGTGGGCACCGTATACTTTTTCCGAGCCGCTGCCGGAGGTCATCTTGCGGGCCAGCTCATCATATTGGTCGAAGGTCATATCATTAGTCGGATAATCTACACCAGCTTTGTCGAACAAGGCTTTGTTGTAGTAGATCAGCCAGAAGTCACTGCGGAACGGAAGCGCATACACCTCGCCGTTCACTTCAATCTGCTCAACCGTACCGCCGTATACGGAAGGATCGATCGATTTGTCACCCATGTAGGTCTTCAGCGGCTCCAGGTGGTTCTGCTTCACCAGGTTCGAGTAGCCCGGAATGTCTTTGATCGTCAGGACGTCCAGATCCGCTCCGCCCGAGAGCTGTGTGCTGAGCATGGTCATATAGTCGGTGGAGCCAAGATCGACATATTCAATGGTTACGTTAGGATTTGCAGCCTTGTAAGCATCGATCAGCGGTTTGTAGTATGCAGTAGCTTCCCAGTCCCACAGCGCCCATTTCAGTGTTACCGGCTCCTGGCTTGGTTCGGAGGAAGCGGTTGCAGCGTTGCCCGAAGCAGGTGCGGCAGTGGCAGCAGCGTCTTTCGTATTGTTATTGCCGGAGCATCCGGCCAGCATGCTCACGGAGAGCGCGGTGGCAAGGGTCATGCCGTAGAATCTTTTCAAGTTCATTCGATTATCCCCTTTATCTTCTGATGATATTTCAGCAGCCGGCATCTGTTGCTCCGGCCTTAGTTCAAATTGTAAGCCTTTTCAGACGCGATGGGGATGCAAAATCAAACACAGTTCATTCACTATTCTGTGCTCTTCTCCGCACATCCTGCCCCAAACCTGTAATTTCTTATCCGAAACCTGTAAAATTCTCAGCTTCTCCCCCTGGCTCTATAATGAAACGCAGGAATATGCTATGGTAGTTGAAAACGCTTTAAATAGGTCCAGTTATAGATGAAGGAGTGTTCACCACGGTACGTAAATCTACTATTAAAAGCCGCATTATTCTGCTCATGACCGCCTTTGCGCTGCTGATTGCGACGCTGCTGTCCTGGTTTAGCTACGAACTGATTACGTATTACCAGCGCAAAACAACGATCCAGGCGACGGAATTCAACCTTCAGCTCGTCTCCCATATTATCGAACAGGATCTGATTGACCTGACTACGCTGGCGATGACCAGCAGCACCAACTCGTCCACGAACACCCTGCTTACCGAATATTTCGGTTCGGCGGAGGCCAGCCCCAAGCAGGCGCTTAATGTGTTCAACGCGATGCAGGACGATGTGCGGATCAACCGCTCCTATAGCTATGTACGCCGCCTGATTGCCACAGATAACAGCGGAAAGTTCCTGCAGGTGGAGAATTTCGGCACCTCCATTCCGCTTACGATCCATAATATCGGTCAAGTGACCGGTCTGACGAATGATGCCCAAGAGCAATGGGACCGCGTCATTAAGGACCCGCTCTCCAATTCCTACGGTATTCCCTTCGTGTTCCCGATCTATGGCCGGGGGGCTACCCGGGTGGGCACCGTCTACCTGCTCGCGAATACCTCCGTCATTACGGACAAGCTGAAGGGCTATGCCCTGCCGGAGCACTCCCGGCTGCTGCTTACGCTCGGCGATCATCATTATCAGCTTAACGGAGATCAGGTCAAAGCTATTGAAGAGCCGTATGAGCCGGTAGCCTATACCAGTGACAAGCCTGTCGGCCCCGATACCGAGCTGTCCATGGTGAAAATGCAAGATGATGGGGAAAGCCATATCGTGGTATCGTATCCGGTACGCAGCGGTGTCATGCTCTCGCAGACCTTATCCAGCGACCAGTTCGCGCCCCGGAGCAATATATGGATTCTCGTCCTGCTCAGCGTCTGTCTGCTCGTGCTTGTCTTAAGCGCGATCATTACGCTGTATTTGACCCGCACGATCAGCCTTCCAGTCGAGAAGCTGAAGAAGCGTATGGACAAGATTGCCCAGGGCAACTTCCTGCTGGACTCGGGTATTGAATGGAACAGCGAGCTGGGCGATGTCGGCCGGGGCATTAACCGCCTGTCCCAGGATATCGTAGCCCTCATGGACAGCCGGCTCGCGGACGAGAAGCAGAAGCAGGAGCTGGAATACCGGATGCTCCAGAACCAGATTAATCCGCATTTCCTCTACAATACCCTGAACTCGATCAAATGGATGGCTACGATCCAGAACGCCACCGGTATTGCAGAGATGACGACCTCCCTATCCCGGCTGCTCCGCAGCATCGCCAAGGACAACCGGCGGCTGATGCCGCTGAAGGATGAGCTGAGCTTGCTGGATGATTATTTCCTGATTCAGAAATACCGCTATGGCAGCACGGTTACCATGGTCACAGAGATTGAAGAGGAAGCGCTGCTTGGCGGGCTTATCCCGCGCTTCACACTCCAGCCCTTGGTCGAGAATGCGATTTTCCACGGCATCGAGCCCAAGGGCCGAGGCGACATTGTTGTCCGGGTCACGAAGAGCGGATTCACGGATCTGCTCATCACGATCGAGGACAACGGGGTAGGGATGACGGAGGAGCAGATTGCCACCATTCTAACCGTTCCCGGGGACGAGGCTAAGGGAATGCTGGAGAATATCGGGCTGCGCAGTGTGAACGAACGGCTGCAGCTCGCTTTTGGCAGAGAGTACGGCTTGTCCATTGAGAGCGAGCCCGGCCGCTATACCTTAATGAAGCTGCTGCTCCCCTTCCGGCAGAGAGAATAGCTAAGAATCCCCCACAAAGTGAGGCCTTAGCTTCGATGAGTACTCAGGTACTTTGCGGGGACCCCAAAAACAATAGCATACTGAGCAAGGATGTGATGAGCTTGATCAAATTATTAATCGCAGATGATGAAGCCCTGGTCTGCATCGGACTCCAGTCCATGCTGAAATGGGAGCAATATAACATTGAGATTGTCGGCATCGCCCACAACGGCGCACAGGAGGAAGAAATGATCGACACCCTCCGCCCGGACATTGTGATCAGCGATATCAAAATGCCGATCAAAAGCGGCCTGGAGGTCGCCGGCTCGGTCCGCCGCAAATACGGGCGGCTTCCGCTATTCATCATGCTGACCAGCTACGAGGAATTCCAGTATGCGCGCGGAGCGATTGAGATCCAGGCTACCGATTACCTGGTGAAGCTGGAGCTGACCCCGGAGGCGCTGGCCGAATCGATCCGCCGGGCCACCAGTATCCTGGAGGAGTACCAGACCATGGAGAGCTATCCGAAGCTGGTCCATCGCGGCAATCTCCAGGCCCAGCGGGATAAATTCTTCATCCGGCTGTTAAGCGGCCTGTTCGAGAACAAGAACCAGTATCTGCTGCAAAAGGAGGATCTAGAGGTGGACCTCTCCGCGCCGGCTTATCTGGTCTGTACCTGCCGCATTCTCGGGCCGGACACCGTCCCGCCGCGCGGGGATAAGCTGGTGGCCTTATGCTCAAGCACCGTGCAGATGGCAAAGGATACACTGGCCTCCAGAAGCGCCTGCTACGTCACCAGCCTGGATCTGCGCAACTTCGCGCTGACCCTGCCTGTGCCGGGCCCGGACCCGCAGCTCTGGATGCAAGACATCCAGAAGCTGCTGGCGGACATGGCCTCCGTACTGCATAATTACTTCAATGTGACCATTATCGGGGCGATCGGCTTCGCGGTGGAAGATCCGTTTTTGCTGCAGGGGAGCTATCTCGCCGCCCGGAAGGCGCTGCCCGCCGCTGTGAAGGAGCGCTCCTTCGTCTTCTTCACGGAAGGCGAAGCCCTCCTGCAGGAGCACCTGCTGTTTGATTTCTCGGAATCGCGGCTGGAGATCCGCAGAGCTTTTGAAGAAATGGATACCCGCGCCCTGCACAGCATCATCTCCCGGATGATCGAGATCTTCGACGGACGGGCCGATCTGCTCGTTCCCGCCACCGATGCCGCCTGCAACATTCTATATATGGCGACCTCCCTGCTCGCGGACGGGGAGAACATGGTGGAGCAGATCTTCGAGCAGGAGCCGGAGGGCTACCGGGCGATCTATCAGATGCATACCATTGAAGAGATTACCGGCTGGCTCGTCCAGTTCCGGGACGGCTGTGTCCGGATGCTCGCCACCCGCAGACAGAGCTATAAGGAGCAGGTGGTGAAGAATGTCCAGGAGTATATCAAAAGAAATCTCGGTACCAAGCTGTCGCTTAATCAAGTCGCGGATGTGTTCAACTTCAGCCCCAACTATCTGAGCCACCTGTTCTCCAAGGTCGCCGGGGTGAACTATGTTGAGTATATCACAGAGACCAAAATCACCGCCGCCAAGGAAATGATGGTCCGCGGCGAAGGCCGGATCTACGAAATCTCCCAGAAGCTGGGCTATGAGAGCGCCTTTTATTTCAGCAAGGTGTTCAAGAAGGTCACCGGGCTCTCTCCCCGGGATTATATGCAGCAGATTGAAGGGAATGCGGGAGGGGAACACACATGATATACCTCTGAAGCGTGCGCGGATCTGATTGTGGGGCATTTATTCGGTGAGCGTACTGTAGAATGATATGGATGAGATGGCGTAATAATGCGGAAAAGTAGACAGGGCTGCCGGTATAGGCAGCCTCTTTTTATTTGCGTACAAACGGAATCATGAGCTGAGGCCTAGCTGTTTCCGAAGAGCAAGAGCCGAACAACAAAGTAAGACTTGCTGTAACCTTGGTACGAACTCCTCCTAGGCTTTTTTGGCATCCAGGGGACTCAGATGACGCTATCACGCGAAAAAACCAACTTTTCTTGTGTTTCCGGACTCAGGAGCGCTTATTTTGCCATTTGCAGCTATAAATGAGGAGTAACGGGTTAGTTAACGCCCTCTGAGTCCGCCTGGCCTGCCTAATGGTGTAATTTGGCGCTGATAAGGTCTTTCCAGTCCGCGAGGATGTTGGGGCGGGGCACCCCCTCCCTAATGTAAGCGCTCCTCAAAATCTGCTTGAAAGAACTCTAAAGAGATGATAGGATGAAGATGAATATTTAGTAAATTTATTAACTAAAAAGGCGTGAGCAGCTTGGCAACGATTAAAGACATCGCCCGCGAGGCCGGCGTATCGGCCGCAACCGTATCAAGAGTACTAAATAATGACCTGTCTCTGGCAGTCAGTGAGGAGACGCGCAGCCGGGTATTCGCTGTGGCCGGGCAGCTTGGCTACAAGCCCTCACGGGTACGGCAGCTGAAGCGGGAGAACGAGCTGGGCAGCAAGACTGTCTCTCTTCTGCTCTGGTGTTCGGCCGAAGAGGAACGGGACGACCCTTATTACGGCTCGATCCGGCGCGGCGTGGAGCTGCGCTGTGAGGAGCTGGGCATCCGGCTCGGCCAGACGCTGCGCGGACACAGCACGCCAGCCCCGCTCCGGCCCACAGGTGACGGGCTTATTGTAGTTGGCGGAAGCTTCCAGCCGGGAGAGCTTGCGAAGCTGCACCCGGATACAAGCACCACCATACTGGTCGACCATTATTCGGAGCGCCCGGAATATGACTCCGTGCGCACGCATTTCCGGCAGGCTGTCGATCAGGCGCTGGGCCATCTGCTGGAGCTGGGTCACCGCGAGATCGCCTTCATCGGAGGCGGCAGCGAGGAGGAGCGCCGCAGGCATCATTACACCCGGATTATGCAGAGCCAGGGTTGCTATGATCCGGCGCTGATCCGCACCGGAAGCTGGACCAGTGCTGACGGCTACCGGATGATGAGCGAGCTGCTGGCAGGGGTAAAGCGGCCTACGGCCTGCTTCGCCGCCAGTGATCCGCTGGCGGTCGGCGCTCTGCGCGCCCTGCATGATCACGGGATACAGGTGCCTGCCGGGATGGCTGTCGTCGGCTTCGATGATATCGAGATGGCGGCCTATGTTCAGCCTCCGCTGACAACGGTCCGCGCCTATCCCGAGCAGATGGGCAAAGCTGCGGTTCAGCTGCTCGCCGAACGGTTCGAAGGGCGCGAAGCCCCTTCACATACGATGATCGGCACGAAGCTGATTGTCCGGGAGACCAGCGGCGGGACAGCGGATTAACCGCAGCCCGGCTACCCAGTAATAGTTGTTTTGCCTGTTCCAAGGGTTCCGCAGGAGCAGCACTCAAGTTGGTCCAGATCATCAAACCTTATCCCATCACACAAGGAGTGTTATGATCATGAACATTTTTGCAGACGAATCACTAGGCTTGTTCCATCTTCAGTCCAAAGACACGAGCTATATCATCCAACTGGTAGAGGGTTACCCTGCTCATGTCTACTGGGGCGCACGTCTCCGTCATGATGACAGTCTGGCAGGAGCACTGGAGCTGCGCGAACGCGCCTCCTTCTCACCAACCCCGGTGCTAACGCGGCCTTCGCTCTCTCTGGATGCCCTGCCTCAGGAGTATCCGCAGTATGGAACGAGCGACTTCCGGCGGCCGGCCTATCAGGTTCAGCTAGCTGACGGCACGCGGATCTCTGAACTCAAATATGCGGGATATACCATTACACCAGGCAAGCCGGCACTCGAAGGACTGCCTGCCGTGTATGCGGAGAATGAAGCAGAAGCACAGACACTGGAGCTTACCCTGAAAGATGACTACGCTGGTCTAACGGTTAGACTGCTCTACACCGTATTCGCCGATCATAACGCGATTACTCGTTCCGTCCGCTTCGAGCATAACGGCGAAGCCCCGCTCCGGCTGGAGCAGGCGCTTAGCGCATCCGTCGATTTCGCCGATTCCTCTTACGATACGCTGCATCTGAGCGGCGCATGGGCCAGAGAGCGCCATGTTCAGCGCCGTCCGCTTACTCCGGGCGCTGCCTTGTCACTGGAGAGCCGCCGCGGCTCAAGCAGCCACCAGACCAATCCGTTCATTGCGCTGCTACGTCACGGCGCAGATGAAGACCAGGGGGATGTCTACGGCTTCAGCCTCGTCTACAGCGGCAGCTTCGCCGCCACTGCCGAGGTTGAGCAGTTCGGACAGACCCGTGTAAGTATCGGGATTAATCCGTTCGACTTCTCCTGGCTGCTGGAGCCGGGCCAATCCTTCCAGACCCCGGAGGCCGTGCTCGTCTATTCCGGTGAAGGTCTCGGCGGCATGTCGCGTACCTATCACCGGCTGTACCGGACCCGGCTCTGCCGTGGTGTTCACCGTGATCAGGCCCGGCCGATTCTGGTCAACAACTGGGAGGCGACTTACTTCGACTTCGATGCGGACAAAATCGCAACCATCGCCAAAGCAGCAGGCCCGCTCGGCATTGAGCTATTCGTCCTTGACGACGGCTGGTTCGGCAGACGCGACAAGGATAACAGCTCACTCGGCGACTGGTTCGAGGACCGCCGCAAGCTGCCTGAAGGTCTGGCGGATCTGGCCGGCCGGGTCAACAAGGAAGGCGTACAGTTCGGTCTATGGGTGGAGCCGGAGATGGTCTCGCCGGACAGTGAGCTGTACCGCAAGCACCCGGACTGGTGCCTGCATGCCGCAGGACGCCGCCGCACGGAAGGCCGCAACCAGCTAATCCTGGACCTCTCCCGTCCAGAAGTCTGCGACTATCTGTATGAGACATTAAGCGCGGTCTTTTCCAGTGCCCCGATTCGCTATATCAAGTGGGACATGAACCGTAATAAGACCGAGATAGCTTCTGCCAAAGCCAGCCCTGAGCGGCAAAAAGAAACAGCCCACCGCTATATGCTGGGGCTGTACAATTTGCTGGAGCGCCTGACCTCGCGCTTCCCGGACATTCTGTTCGAGAGCTGCTCCGGCGGCGGCGGCCGGTTCGATCCGGGAATCCTGTTCTATATGCCGCAGACCTGGACCAGTGACAACACCGATGCGGTAGAACGCCTAGCGATTCAATATGGCACCAGTATTGTCTATCCGGCCAGCAGCATGGGCGCACATGTGTCTGATGTTCCGAACCATCAGGTAGACCGCATCACCACCCTAGCTACACGCGGGGATGTGGCGATGAGCGGCAACTTCGGTTATGAGCTGGACCTCACAAAGTTCACCGAAGCGGAGAAGGACCTGGCTACCCGGCAGATTGCCCAGTACAAGGAGATCCGCACACTGGTGCAGCAAGGGGATATGTACCGTCTGCTGAGTCCGTTCGAGGGTAGTGGCGACACCGCCTGGATGTTCGTCAGCGAGGACAAGACCGAAGCCTTCGTCGCTTATTTCCGCGTGCTGGCCATACCGAATCCTCCGATCTCGCGCCTTACGCTCAAAGGACTCAATCCCGAGCTGGATTATGTCATTGAGACGGGGGCAAAAGGCAGCAACGGGCATGTCCACGGCGGCGCAGAAGCCTCTGCACCTGCAGATGGCGTCAGCTCCGCTCCATTCCAGCCCGCCTTTGACGGCACACCGCTGGGCGGTGACCGCCTGATGCGTATCGGTCTTGTGGTCTCCGACCTGCGCGGGGATTACGCCAGCTGCACCTACCGCCTGAGAGCGGTGCAGCGCTGATCTACAGCTTCAGACATACCACAGGCGTCAGCCTCCTTTTGGAGATTGACGCCTGTTTTTTTGTGGAGAGATGCAGTCAGGAAGGGGCTTGCTGCCGTTTCATTAACTACTTACTTCCTCCCCTACTCCTCTTCTACTCCTGTCCATGCTCCTTGTCCCGGCCAAGTAACCCGCTGAGCGCCTCAGTCACGTTCATGCCGGTAAGTGTCTGGGTCAGCTCTGGAACCTGGGCCATGATTTTGGCGATATCACCCGTAATCTTGTTCACGCCTGAGGAAGCCCCGTCCTGGGAGATGACGGTGATCTTATCTACCTTGGCCAGCGGGGAGGCGATTTTCTCAGCCAGCTCGGGCAGGATTTTCAGGAATTCCACGGTCAGGGCGGCTTGAGTGAACTGTTTGTACGCCTCAGCCTTCTTCTGCAGCGCTCCCGCTTCCGCCGCTCCGGCGAGCTGGACGATCTCCGCATTCGCCTTCCCTTTTGCCAATTCCGCCTCCGCTGTTGCCAGTCCGCGCTTGGTCGTCGTAGCGGCTTCGGCTTCCGCCTCCAGAATCTGCCGCTGCTTGGCGGCTTCCGCTCTCATGATCGTTGCTTGATTCTCTGCCTGGGCCGGCTTGATCACTGTCGCCTCCAGCTCCCGCTGTCTCAGCTCGACCTCGATCTCCCGGACTGTGCGGTTGGCTTCGGCCTCCATTTGAGTGATTTTGACCTGTTCGGTAACCAGCGACTGCTTGATCTTATTCTGCTGCAATTCGTACGCCAGATCCGCCTGTGCCTTCTTCACCTCGGTCTCCAGCTTGAAGTCCGCCTGCTTAATGTTCAGCTCCTTCTCGAACAGCGATTCCTTCGCACGGGCAGCGGTTCCTGCTTCAATCGTCGCCTGATGCGCATTGGCTTTGGCAATGGAGGATTCCTTCTCCGCCTCGGCCTGCTTGATCTGAATATCGCGTTCGGCTTCAGCCTTGGCGATGCTGGCATCACGGCGAATCCGCTCAATCTCAGGCACCCCCATATTGTCGATGTACCCTTTGTCGTCGGTAATTTTCTTGATGGTGAAGCTGACGACCTCCAGCCCCATCTTGTCGAGATCCTCTGAGCAGGTCTCCCGCATCTTGCTGTTGATTTCGTCTGGGGTCTTGAGTATAGATTCTACACTGAGCTGCCCGATCAAGCCGCGCAGATGGCCTTCCACCGAATGCAGAATAATCGTCTCGCGGTCTTCCTCCGGCCGGTCAATGAACTGCTCGCTGGCTGTGAGAATAGCGGTTGGATCGCTTTTGATCTTAATCTGGGCGACCGCCTCCAGGTTCAGCTTGATGCCCTGGCGGGAAAACATGGCCTGCGCCGGGATCACATCGAAGCTCATCAGCATCATGGAGATGGTTTTATTGTTCTGGAAGCCGGGGATGACGAATGTCCCTCCGCCCTGAACCACTCTTTTGCCGCCGAGACCGTATACGATCATGGCCTGATTGGGCGGAACCTTTTTATACGCGGTCACAATACTGGTTAACGCCAGCAGAATCACAACAACAATAGCTCCGGTTACATATAAAATTAACATTTGCTCCGACACTCCCCGTTAGTTTTGTTCCATTTCCCTCTCGAACAAAGTGACCGCTGCGATCCCCTTATCCGTCTTCACAATAATCACCCGATCGCCCCGCAATAGCGACTGACCGGATTCGGCCCGCACGCCGATGGAGCGCATGGTCCCGTGCAGCACATACTTCATCTCTCCCACGGCCCCATCCGCTGCGGCGATGCTGATATAGCCGAGCTGGCCTGCCGGATCATAATCGAGTTCACTCATACTGCTGTCATACCGGGTCATCACCCGGGCCAGTACCGTGTAGAGCAGGATGCCCGGCAGCAGGGCGATCAAGGTACAGACCAGTACCACGGTGAGCAGCTGCATCCCGCTGTACTTGACAAGCATATACCCCGTGCCGCCCCAGACGGTGACAAACACCATCAGCGGAAGAATCGGGAGAAAGCCCGGCCCCCCAGCATCCCCTCCCCCTACATGCAGGTGGCCTACCAGACCGTGCCCATGAATGCTGCCGCTTAGGATAAGCACGAGGCCAACCCAGAAGCAGACGATAAATACAGTAGCGATGGGAACCCCTCCTTTCAATGTAATATGGCTATAAGAAAACTGACTGTAGTGGCGATGCGGAAACTGACTAATGTGGTACATAAAAAGACTATTGCGGCATATAAATGACTAATCAGTGTTGTTATAAGATTAAATTGTGCTTCCACCTGTCACTATTGCCCCTAATTTCCACTTTAGGCTGCTTGGTTGTGTATGGCAGAGGCGCAATTGGATTCAAGGGCACTTGTGCTCTTCATTTCTGCATCCAGCCCATTTTCAGGGCATTCAGTGGGATTAATCCCCTTCCCTACACAGCAAAAAGACCACAGCAGCAGCAGGGCTCTCCGTGGTCGGTTACTCGATCATGGCGCTCATCCTCTCTCTTCGAGGCTTACGGGGTTAGCTGACGGATTCGGGCAGCGAGATTGCCCTACCTCACCAGAGCCATAGTAGCACACTGGCAAGGATTCACCCCGGGTACTCAGCAGCCTATCCTTAAGCCACCTGCACCAGTTGGTTCCCCCGTTCCCGTTACGGAATTCAGCCATTTCAAGAACAGTGTCATTTCATTCGGTTGTTGATTGAATCTTACGCCTGCAGCCATTTAATGTAAAACCTCACGGATGACAAAAGAAGTCAATAATGCTGTCCCTTCGTGAATGAAGGCGCATTCTTCAGCTCTACTCTTATCCGCCCGGGGATTTGCTCGCGCTATCGTCTGTTTACACCCATGTTACTCTTCCTCTCACGTACTGCTCATTTGCTCACCTAATCCCCTCCCACTCTCATACTCACTTATTCCCCTACTCTTACTCCCACACTAACTCTCACTTACCTACTCACTCATCTACTCACTCATCTACTCACTTACTCACTTACTCTCCTTCACTTACTCCCACTCTAGCTCTCACTCCTCATTTACTCACTTACTTCCCACTCCCTTCCCCACGCCCTCCTAACTTAATCTCCTCCCCCCACCTTTCTTTCTCAGTCCATTACTCCAAATTTAAAATATTCACATTTCCGTCACTCGATGCTCATTGTGCAATCTTTCCCTTTGAGCAATAATAGAACCTATAGATTCTATAGAGCTTATAGATTTCAGGGAAAGGAGGAACATTTACTTTTGAATTCCAAACTGAATCTGCGGGACAAAAAAAAAGAAGCCACCGCCTATGCCTTAGCCGTAGCGGCCTTCGAGCTTGCGCTTGAGCATGGCATGGATGGCTTCATTGTGGATGATGTTGTTCAGAAGGCTGGATATTCCCGGCGGACTTTTGCGAATTACTTCTCCTGTAAGGAGGAGGCAGTCGCCGCCTATTTCATTGGCATTATTGCTGTCCAAGAGAAAGAGAATAACCCGCTGGCTGCTCTGCCGTCGGATGCTACACCGCTCGATGCCCTGTACAATCTGCTGAAGCTGCAATTCACCTCGGAGTTCCTGCATAAGCTGCGGCAGTTCGTCTCCCTGGCTAATCAATATCCGTCCCTGGAGCCTTACATTCTCAATGTCTTCCGGCATTTGCAGATCACCGCCCAGGAGACACTGGAGCAGTTCACCCGTGGACGGTATGCCGATGGATATACCCACCTGCTGGTAGGTGCCGTCTATGGGGCCTTCGTGCCTATCCTGGACGGACGGCTGAACGTCATGCTGCCGGGTGAGCAGCAGAGCGGGGACTCCGGGGCTATGCCGTTTGAACAATACCTGAATTCCATGTTTGCTTATTTACGCAACGGCTTCTAAATTCACAGATAAAGAGGAGAAACCACTACATGTCTACTTTTCTATACCGCTTAGGTAAATCGGCTTATGCTAAGCCCTGGGCCTTCATTGCAGTCTGGATCATTGTACTCGGAGTTGTAGGCACCCTGATTGGAGTCAACGGCATTCAATCCAGCTCCGAGATGAAAATTGAAGGCACAGAGTCGCAAAAGGTGCTGGATAAGCTGACAAAAGAGCTGCCCGCTGCGGCCGGAGGCCAGGCTAGTATCGCCTTCACTGTACCGGACGGGGAGCGTCTTGATACGCCTGAGCGTACAGCGCTGCTTCTAAAAGCTATTAATGATGTATACAACATGGAATATGTCATCAACCCTGCCGAACTGGCAGCACAAGCAGCGGCCGCCGCTGCCGGTCAAGCTGCCGCTGATCCTTCCGCCGCTGCCGGTCAAGCTGCCGCTGATCCTTCCGCTGCCACTGGTCAAGCCGCTGCCGATCCTTCTGCCGCTGCTGGTCAAGCCGCTGCTGCTCAGGCAGCACCGTTCGGTCCGCTGATTGTTGACGGCGCTCCGGTTCCCGGCGTGATGCTGTCGGCTAACGGCAGCATTGCCCTGTTCCAGTTCCAGTTCACGGTTCAGCAGACATCTCTGCCATCGGAGGTGCCGGACAACATCATCGATACCGTGACCAAAGTTGAACAGTCCGGTTCAGGCATTACCGCGATTCCAAGCGACTCGCTCAAAAGCATGCCGGCCATCGGCTCCACGGAAGCGATCGGCGTAGCCGTTGCTGCCATCGTATTGTTCATGACGCTGGGCTCAGTCGTTGCCGCCGGGCTGCCGCTGCTGACCGCACTTCTCGGAGTAGGCATTAGCGTCGGAGGTGCGTTTGCCCTCGGCAGCCTGATCCAGATGAACGATATTACACCGGTTCTTGCCGTGATGATTGGTCTCGCCGTGGGGATCGACTACTCGCTGTTCATTGTGAACCGCCAGCGCCGTCTGATCCTGGATGAGAAATTAAGCGCAGCCGAAGCAGCCAGCCGTGCACTGGGCACCGCAGGCAGCGCGGTATTCTTCGCCGGTCTGACCGTTATTATCGCCTTATGCGGCATGCTCGTCATCGGCATCGGCTTCTTGTCTACTATGGCCCTAGTTGCTGCGGCCAGCGTTCTGATCAATGTCCTGTTGGCCTTGTCCCTGCTGCCTGCGCTGCTCGGCCTGGTCGGTGAACGGATCGTAACCGCCAAAGCCCGGACCAAGCACAGCACCGCTGCCAAAAAAGCGCAGCACAGCTTCTCGCACCGCTGGGCAAATGCCACGGTGAAATACCGCTGGGCCATCATTGTGCTGGTGGTGCTGGTGCTTGGCACAGCCGCCATTCCAGTGACCAAGATGGAGCTGGGTATTCCATCCGGCGCCTCGGCGAACCTGGATACTCCGGCCCGTCAGAGCTATGATGTCATCTCCAAAGGGTTCGGTGAAGGCTTCAACGGCCCGCTGCTGCTGGTTGCTGAGACAAAGAATCCGTCTGAGAAGATCTCCATGCCGATCCTGGGCAAGCTGGTTCAGGAGCTGCAAATGCACGATAATGTGACCCTGGTCTCTCCGCTCGGTGTCAGTCCCACCGGCGATATCGCCATTATCAGCCTGATTCCGAAGACAGGGCCCACAGATACCGCAACCAGAGACCTGGTACAGGAGCTGCGTGATCCAGCGTCCAGCCTGACCACCGGCAACAATATTAATCTTGGCGTGACCGGCTTCACCGCCATCAATATTGATATGTCCTCGAAGCTGTCCGATGCCTTCCCTATATACATCGGGATCATCGTTATCCTGTCGCTGATCATTCTGCTCTTGGTATTCCGGTCCATTATCGTACCTATCAAAGCAACCGTCGGCTTCGTGTTAAGTATTATTGCCACCTTCGGCGTAACCACCGCCGTCTATCAATGGGGCTGGCTGCATTCGCTGTTCGGCTTCGATACCGGCGGACCGCTGCTAAGCTTCATGCCGATCCTGGTCACCGGTATTCTGTACGGACTCGCCATGGATTATCAAGTCTTCCTGGTCAGCTCCATGCGTGAAGCTTATGTCCACGGCCGCCATGGCAAGGACAGTGTTATTCACGGCTATGATCTGGCCAGCCGGGTCGTACTGGCCGCAGGTGTGATCATGGTGTCCGTCTTCGCCGGCTTCATCTTCGCCCCTGATGCGATGATTAAGCAGATCGGCTTCGCGCTGGCCTTCGGCATCCTGATCGATGCCTTCATCATCCGGATGACGCTTGTTCCGGCCGTCATGGCCGTCTTCGGCGACAAAGCCTGGTGGCTGCCGAAATGGCTGGACCGCCTGCTGCCGAATCTCGATGTCGAAGGCGATAAGCTGATCGCCAAGCTGAATGCCGAGAGCGGACACAAGCACTAAACTCGCCACACACAAAGCGGAGACCTGGCTTCGATGAATAGTCAGGTACTTTGCGGGACTCCAAGACATGTACATCTCCCCGGAATAACGGACGGCACTCCCGCCGTTCTCCATGTACAAATAGAGCCTGCGGCATCGTCCGCAGGCTCTATTTTGATATAATGGCTATAATTGAATTCAAATACTAAGGAGGAGTACCCATGAACATTATAGAACTGGATCTTGCTCAGAACCAGCAGGAAATCTCCCGCTTACTGGAGGAACACAGCCGCCGCATGGACAGCAGCATTCCGCCCTATCAGCGCGAGGTGATCTCCCTGGCGGCCTATGAGAACGGCGTCTTCATCGGCGGCGTTACCGGGGATATGGTCTGGAATATTCTGAATGTGCACTTGCTGGCTGTGGATCCCGGGTACAGGGGGCATGGACTCGGCAAGGCCCTGCTGGAAGAGCTGGAGCACAGAGCCAGGCAACGCGGCTGTAAGGTAAGCGAGTTGACCACGATGAGCTGGCAGGCGCCGTTTTTTTATCAGAAGCAGGGGTATGAGATCTTCGGCGAGATCAAAGATTGTCCGCATGAAGGGCAGAGCAAATATTATCTCCAGAAAAACCTGAAGCCCGGTTCCCCCTCCTAACGAGGTCCCGGCGCTTCGCGCCATCCCGTTCAAGCCACACTGAAAATCACGTGCTTCCCGCCCGCCAGCGCCTTCCCGTAGAAGTCCAGCAGGCCTGCAAATTCAACCTTCAAAGCTGCCCTCAGCTCCTCCGCTACACCATCCGTCTTCAATTGATCGAAGTCCACCTGCTGCATCGCCGCAATAATGTCCTCCAATTCATCCTGCTCGGTGCACGCGAAGAACCCGTCCTCCTCTTCCACCTCAAACACATGAACCACGACAACAGCTTCACTTAACGGATCGCCTTCGATAGGTTCACTGGCCGAGACTCCAGTTAGCGCGAGATGCAGCTCCTCCCACAGCTTGTCGATATCGTAATATTCACTTCCGCCTTCAATCAGCTTCTCCAGCGTATTCATCAGCTCTGAACCGTCCATCTCCATCATGCGCTCCAGTGTATCCTCATCCACCATGACATATTGACCCAGCATACCCATTTGTCATTCCTCCCTCAATAAAATACAGCTGCCCGCGCTCCACTCTCCTTACAGAATAGGCGACAACAGCCGGGAAATCCCCTCTTTCAGCTTGATCACCAGCGAGCGCTGCGCATAACGTTCAACGGTCAGCTCAGAGCACAGTCTGACATCGTTCAGGAAAATATCCTGGAGCTGTTCGGCAATCGCCCGGTCATACACAATGGCATTCACCTCGAAGTTCAGCCGGAAGCTGCGCGAATCGATATTCATCGTTCCGACAGAAGCAACCTCTCCGTCAGCGACAATCGTTTTGGCGTGCAGGAAGCCATTCTCGTAGAGCAGGATTTTGGCCCCGTAATTCAGCAGATCTCCGGCATACGCCCAGGTGGCCCAATACACGAACGGATGGTCAGGCTTGTTAGGGATCATGATCTGCAGATCCACTCCGGAGAGCAGGGCGATTTTGCAGGCGTCCATGAAGCTGGTGTCCGGTATGAAGTACGGGGTCTGGATGTACACACTTTTTTTAGCCGATAAAATAAGCTTGATGTACATATTCTTCAGATGCTCGGTGGACGAATTGGGGCCGCTTGTAATAATCTGCACCGGGCTTGTCCCTGTATGGGGCTCCATGTTGAAGACGAATTCCCCGTAATCCCCGCGCTCATGCATCCCCGCCTGATGCCAGTCCAGGATGAATCTGCCTTGGATATGGCTGACTGCATTTCCGGTAATCCGGAGATGAGTGTCACGCCAGTAGCCGAACTTCGGAACCTGCCCCAGATATTCATCCCCCACATTGAACCCGCCGATATAGGCGATGCTTCCGTCAATAATACACAGCTTGCGGTGATTCCTGTTGTTGATCCGGAAGTTCAGCGGCTTGAGCAGGGACGGGAAGAACACTTCAACCTCGCCCCCTGCTGCACGTAATTCTCTGAAAAAATGCCGTGAAATCCGCTTCGAGCCGACTTCATCATATAACAGCCGCACCTTCACGCCTTCCATGGCCTTCACGATCAGCATATCCCTCAGCTCCCGGCCCAGACGGTCCGGCTGAATGATATAATACTGAATGTTGATCTCTGCGCGGGCAGAGCGGATATCCTCGAATAACGCGGCGAACTTCTGATGGCCGTCACTGTAAATAACAATCTCATTATCGCTGGATAACAGGCCGTGCGACGAACGGATATTCATGTTGATGAGCTGGGCATAGTTCGTCAGCAGCTGCGACCTGTCATCCGCCCCTTCCGCGAAGGCTGCCAGCTGCTTGTCGGCTTCGGCCTGGACATATTCCTGCTCTTCGATGAAGAGCTTGTAGAAATTCTTCTTTTTGAGATTGCGTCCGAAAAAGATATACAAGACAAATCCCAGAATCGGGATGAAAAACAGTACCATCAGCCAGGCCCAGGTATATCCAGCCTCCCTGCGCTCAATGAACAGAAAGCCCAGTGCCAGAATGATGTTAATGAGGGTGACGACTGTGGTTAGACTTGCAAATTCCATGCTCTTTCCCCTTTTCTCTCTGTCTCGCTCTGATGCCTAAAAGTCCTCCAGCACCTTGGACCTGTCGCCATGGATCCTGTCCAGATGCTCCTCTCCCCAGTAGCATAACAGGTCCAGCGCGGGCTTCAGCCCCCAGCCGTAGGCCGTCAGCTCATACTCCACTCTGGGAGGAATCTCCTGGTAGATGGTCCGTGAGATAATCTCATCGTTCTCCAGCCCTCTTAGCTGGGCAGTCAGCACTTTCTGGGTTAAGCCCGGAATGAGCCGCAGCAGCTCGGAGGTTCGCTTCTGTCCGGTCATAAGATGGTAGATAATCAGCGGCTTCCACTTGCCGCCCATCACTTCCAGCGCCGCCTCTACGCCTACTTTGTACTTTTTGGGAACGCTATCGCCATTCTGTTCAGTCATTGCTTCTGCCTCCATTATGTAGGGTACCTCAATGTTCCTATGGAACATACACCTTCCTATAGAACAGCAAAGTGCGTCCTTCCGGATTATTTTATTCCTGTTTATAATAGCATCAGCCAAGGAACATGGCTACAAACCTGCTATTAAGAAAGGTAGTGAAGATACAAGCATGAGCGTATTAATCGTCGTATCACACCCAAGACAAGATTCCCTGACCTTCCAGGTCGCCCGCCGTTTCGCAGAGGGATTGAGCCAGGCCGGCCATGATTATGAGATATTGGATTTGCATGGGATAGGATTTGACCCTGTTCTACAGGGGAGAGAGGAACTCAATATGACCGCAGGTGAACAGGAACAGCCCTATTCTCCTGAATTAGAGCGGGAAATGGAGCGGTTGCGGCAGCATGACGGCCTGGCATTTGTTTTTCCGCTGTGGTGGTGGCATCTGCCGGCCATGCTGAAGGGGTATATCGACCGGGTGCTGAACAACAGGGTTGCCTACGGCACAAGTAATCTGCATGATTATCGTGCGCTATGGCTGGCTCTGGCAGGCGTATCGGAGGAGCAGGTGAAGAAACGTAATTATGATGAGGCCACCACGCGTCTGCTGAACGTAGGAATTGCCGATTACTGCGGAATCACAGACTCCAAGGTTGAGTTCTTTTACGAGACCCTGGATTCGCCGCCCCCGCATTATGAAGCGCTTCTGGAACAGGCCTATCAGGCGGGATTACATTATGGCAAGGGGGAGAACTGACACATCACAGGAATGAGGGAAATCACAGCATCACATCAAATTCATTCACATAAACTGCATTGCCAGTCACTTCTATAGTGTTGCCGTTGTCCGACACTGACACTCTGACTCTGCCGTCCCTGCCGATCTCAAGGCCCTGCTCAATTAGCAGCTCGAAGGAGGGTGCTTGTCCGCCGATATGCCTGGAATAATAAGCCCCCATCACCCCGGAGGCGGTGCCAGTCACCGGGTCCTCGGTGGTCCCAGAGAACGGGGAGGAGAAATGGCGGGCGTGCATATGCGCCTCAGGATCATACGTCTCCAGACAGAACGGGTGAATGGACGAGCGGGGCATCTCCTTCAGCACCTCGGGAAACCGCTTGTTGTCCGGCACCATCCGGGTGAAGGCGTCAAGGCTTGTGACCGGGACCAGTAAGGTCCACGTTCCGGTGCTGCCGTACATGGTCGGCAGGGTCTGATCAATATCACCGGGTTCAAGGCCGATCGAGCGGGCCAGGTCCTCAAGCGATCCGTTAAAGGGTTGAAACTGGGGACTGGCCTGTCTCATCGTCATATAGAGGCTGTCGTGATCTTCTGTGAAACGGACGGGCAAGACTCCTGCTTTGGTCTCGATGGTCAGCTCGCTGGCGTCTCCAAGCAGACCCTTGGTCTTCATGGCATATAACAACGCCATGGTCCCGTGGCCGCAGAGATTAATCTCATGCCCCGGGGTAAAATAGCGGATTCTGAGATCCGCCAGGTTGGATTTTAACGGAAACGCCGTCTCATTGAAACCCACCTTCGCTGTGACCTCCTGCATTTGCTGCTCCGTGAGCCCCTCGCCGTTCAGGACAACTCCTGCCGGATTCCCCTTGTTCGGAATGCTGCTGAACGCATCGTAATGATAGACTTTGATGTTCTGCACACCTGCACCGCCTGTCTTTTTTGAGTAATATGATAGCATAAATGTATATAAAATGAATTTAAGATATTTAGGCATCATGATATGTTCGGTTTTCCGCATACATTCAGTCCATGGACGCCGCGCGTGCCCAATGTGGTCGGTTTTTCGACTATATTGGGACCACGTACCCTCGCACTGCCCATTGTGTTCGCTTTTCCCAATTCACGCAAAAAAACAGCAACGGACAAGTCCCTGTGAAGCGGACGGTATCCGTTGCTGCAATCATAGAAAGCAATACTATTGTCTACTAAGCTATTTATTCAGCCATCTACTCACCCGCATCTTGCTTCCCCAACCAGGCTAACTCCGCCATCGCCCGCAGCGGGCCGCGGAGGCCTGCGGCCACTTCCGCTTCGGTCTGCGCCTCCGGCTTGTCACTCCAGATGGAGAAGGTAGTGCCGATGAGTTCGCGCGGATAAGCTCCGGTATACTCCTGCTTGGCTTCTCCGGTACGGGCCGGGAACAGGCCGGGATGCCAGGAGGCGCGGATTTTCTCGCCTGTCGGATACTTATAGCCCGCATTTTCGCCCAGCACGTAGTACAAGTAGCCATCGTTGTAGTTAATCACCTGATGTCCCTTGGCGAGAATGTCTTCCACCGGGGCCATCATCGGATGCCACTTCGTCCAATACGTGATTTGAATGGACGGCTTGGGCGCGACCCGCTGGGTCTGATCCGCACGATAGAGGCCATCATTCCAGGCACGGACCGTCCAGCCTCTCGATTCCAGATGCTCAGCAACCTCGTTAAGGTAATCAATATAAGTGTCCACGCCCGTGCCGCCGCTGATGTTCAGCACATTCCGGGCATACTCCGCGAGCTGCGGATACTTATCGAACTCCGCGAAGTTAATGAATTCATCCCCGCCGATATGAAAATAGCGGCTGCCCGCAAATAACTCCGCATATTCGTCAATCAAATCCAGCACGAACCGGCGGGCGGCCGGATTCGTAATATCCAGGGCCCCAGGAGCCGGAGTTCCCGCTGAATCCTTGAGCAGCCACTCGGGATGCGTGCGGAGAGCCTGCCCCAGATGTCCCGGCGAATCCAGTGAAGGAATGATATCCACATGATAACGCTGTGCCTCAAGGATAATCGCCTTCATCTCCTGCTTGGTTAAAGCTTGCTCCGACACCACCTCAGGATGGCTCTCACTCATCAGCCGGAAGCCTTCGTTCTCGGAGAAATGCAGCTGCAGCGTATTCAGCCGCAGCCGGGACATCTCTCTGATCCGCTCCAGAAGCCAATCTTCGCTGTAGAATTTGCGGCCGATATCGATATGCAGCGCACGCTCTCGAATGACAGGCTCATCGGCAATGGTTCCGTAAGGTACGGAGCCGTCATCCGCCAGCTTCTGCAACAGCGTCCGCAGACCATACATCACTGCCCGTTCACTTGATGCGGTGATCTTCGCATAAGTCCCGATGTCAATGACGTAAGCTTCCTTGCTGTCCAGGTCTCCCGCAGCTTCATGATCCGTCAGTTCAATGACGATATCACCCGAAGCGGGTGTCTCCGTTTCCCCATGAACAATAGTCATGATCTGGTCAGCGGGTGTCAGAATGCCCGAGTATTCACCCAGCACAATAAAGGCTGTTTCGTTCAGAACACGGTTATTATCCGATCTGGCATTGTCTACAATCCGGGTTTTGGACCCGGCAGACAGCCGCCATGGCTCCCCGGATGCCGCTGCAATCTGCTGCTGTACACTGGTGAGCGGGCAGGTATCGGAGACGTTCTGATCTAATGGTTCATCCATATTCATATCCATACTCTTCTCACCTCTTCCTTCTTCGCGTGGATCAGCGCAGCCGGAGGCCGACCGTGGTAATCTCATGTCCGCCAAGCGGAAGCTTGAGCGAAGCGGCTTCTTCTGGCTGAAGCTCTTCACCTTCTGCTTCCAGTACATTCGAAGTATAGAAGGCGGTAACCGACAGCACAGATTCCAGTTCCAGCTCGCAAGGCTGTTCCGTAAGGTTGAACCAGCGGAGCAGCACATCGCCGCGCTCTTTGTTCAGCTTCATGGAAGAGAAAGCAGCGGTTCCGCCGTTCCAGCGGACGGCCGAATACACGGAAGGAATCGTTCCCGCGTGAACCTCTGCCTGCGCGCAGGTCCAAGGAATCTGGAACTGGTAAGCAGCCGCAGCGGCACCGGAGGTTACCGCATCCCCGCTATGCGGCAGGAGCAGCATGTCTGCGGTCTGTTCACCCAGGCACTGGGCTTCCGGCGTAGGGAACCAGCCCCAGTCGCCCATCTCGCCTACACTGCGGAGCAGCGTAACGGCAATGGTATTGCGGCCATCCCGCAGAATCTCGTATTCGTGTAATCCGAGGTTCGCAACCGTGAGGCCTGCATTCTCTCCAGCAACATCCACGAAGCACTGCTGATGCTGCGCATTGCTGGGATTCTGCCATTCCGGCGCCGGCTCGTTCGGACGTTCCGCCAGCTCGAACATCGAATCTACGCGGTGCGAGGCTGCGGACAGATCCGCCGGGAACAGCATCCGCAGGCGGTGATCCTTAGCGGTATTACTAATGAAACTCTTCACTTCCAGCCCTTTGCCGCTGCGCTCCAGTCTCAAGACCGTCCGCAGCTTAAGGGTTACTGTAGCGGCACTGCGCTGAGCCTGCCGCTCCGGGTAATAGACCAGCGCCCGCTGTTCTTCTTCCAGCAGGGCATCGGCCGAAGCCGGAATCTCCCATTCATGGGTGATTTCGATGGAAGCCCGGTATGGCGTATCTTCAATAACAGCGATATCCGCGTTAAGGCCCAGAGTCGTCAGCGGCACTTCGCCCGCAGGCGCTCTGTACATATATTCATTCCCGATGTCACCGGTATTCTCGTAGACACCAAGGTCACGATAGATCTTGCCGCTAGGCTTATGCTCCAGTGTGAAGGAGCCGTCAGCCATAACCTCGACGCGCAGCGTGTCGTTCTCCAGCACACGTCCGCCGCGAACCAGCGATGAGGCTTCTTGAGCGGAAGCCGCCCCAACAGGGCGGACCCAGGCATAGGTGCGCAGTCCCAGGGCAGGCACATCCGCCGCCTCGAAGGTCAGACGCACCTTGCGGCAGCTATAAGGCTGGCGGAACCGGTCATCCGGCAGATCATAGCCAAAGGACAGGCCAAGATCCTCCACCGTACAAGGAACCGGCTGGCCTTGTGCATCGACCAGGACCCGTCCGGCCAGGTCCACAGCCTTCATAAGCCGGGCATTCTCTTCCAGCGGCAGTCCTTCGCGCAGATACTGGCGGGCCGCATCCAGCTCTATGGTCACCGTACCGGTGCGGCTCCAGCCGCTGGTATTGGTTACAATGAGCGGAAGTGCCTCTTCGCCGTAAGCGGCGAAGCCGGAGGTGTCCACCGCTGCGGTGATCGCCTGCATACTATCCGCCACGATGCCCTCAGCCGTGTGATAGCTTTTGTCGAAGCGGGTGACCATCTCGCGGTGTACCTCATCCACGCTGCAGCCGCAGATGGAATCATGCGGATGGTTCTGCAGCAGCGTCTTCCACGCATAATCCAGCAGATGATGCGGATACTCCCCGCCGTGCAGCTTAGCGATAACGGCCAGCGGCTCGGCCACCTTTTCCAGCATGGCCTGCCCCCGTTGGTTCAGTTGCTTCAGATATACCCGGGCGGAAGCGGTATTGACCAGCGTGCCCCAGCCGTCCGTGCGCTGGCTGCGCAGCTCGCCCTTCACCGTGGACAGACTGCGGCCAGCCAGTGAAGCTTCCACTGCCTTGATATAGTCCGGGAAGTTCGAGTGAACGAAGTTGACCTCCGGGTGCAGCTTCTCCGCCGTGCGGATCGCCTCCGGAAGGTCGGTCTGCAGCGGCTGGTGATCGCAGCCGTTCATGAACAGCAGCTGATCGGTCGCCGCATACTGCCGGGCATCGCCCAGCTTGCGCTCCCAGTAGCGGCGTGCCTCATCAAGCTCGACGGGAACCTCATTCCCGTTAGAATACCAGTTGGCGAACAGGATGCCCAGCACCTGCGAGCCGTCCGGCCCTTCCCAGACCAGCTCCGAGAACGAGGATTCATAGCCGTCATCGGAGACCATATTGTTGAAGCCCGTAGGCTTCACTCCGCGCCCGAAAAAGGCGTTAGTGATGCCGGCCTGCTGCATAAGCTGCGGAATCTGTCCGGTCAGGCCGAAGGTGTCCGGGAAATAACCGATTTTGGACACTTCCCCATAGACTGCCGCATCCTGATGTCCTAGCTGTAAGTTACGTACATTGGCTTCCGGACTGGTGAGATAAGCATCCTGCAGAATGTACCAAGGTCCGATAAATATCCGTCCCTCACGGATATGCCGCGTGAGCCGCTCCCGGTTCTCCGGACGGACCTGGAGATAATCCTCGATGATAATCGTCTGGCCGTCGAAGAAAAAGCTGCGGAAATCCGGGTTCTGCTCCAGCGTGTCCAGCAATGTGTCCACCAGTTGAATCAGCCGGATATGATGGCGCTCATAAGGCAGATACCATTCCCGGTCCCAATGCGTATGCGAGATAATATGTGCCGTCTGTTTAGTAGTCATAACCTGTTACCCCTCAATCTCCAGCGGATATTCATCCATATAGCTGATCAGTTCATCCACGGTCGTGAAGGCCAGTCCTGTCACTGTATCCGCACAGCCGTAGTAGATGGCAATCCGTCCGGTAGCCGCATCAGTCAATGCCGCGCAAGGGAACGTCACGTTCGGCACATCGCCGACACATTCATACAGCTCTTCCGGGCCGAGGATATAGTTGCGCGAGCGGGCTTTTACCTTCCAAGGCTGATCCAGATCCAGCAGCGCGACACCCATGCGGTAGACGAATCCGTTGCAGGTATTGATAACGCCGTGATAGATCAGCAGCCAGCCCTTGTCGGTTTCAATCGGAATCGGTCCGGGACCAATCTTTTTGGACTGCCAAGCAGAAGCGTCACCGTCAACCGTACCCATCACATAGCGGTGCTTGCCCCAGAAGGTCAGGTCAGGACTCTCACTGTAAAAAATATCGCCAAACGGCGTATGCCCGGTATCGCTCGGACGGCTGAGCATCGCATAATTGCCGCCGATTTTGCGCGGGAGCAGCACTCCGTTGCGGTTATACGGCAGGAAGGCATTCTCCAGCTGATGGAAGGTTTTGAAATCGAATGTGTACGCCAGTCCAATCGTTGGGCCATGGTAGCCGTTGCACCAAGAGACATAATAACGGTCGTCAATCTTGCAGACACGCGGATCATAGCGGTACTCGCGCTTGGTGATCTCTTCATCGCCCTCAAATACGATCGGCTCATGGTTGATCTTCCAGTTCACACCGTCTTCACTGAAGCCCGCGAAGATATCCATGCTGACCGACCGCGAATCACAGCGGAACACACCAGCGAAGCCGCCCTCGAAGGGAATGACCGCCGAGTTGAACACACTGTTCGAGTTCGGAATGGCGTTGCGCGGAATGATCGGGTTGGCGGAATATCTCCATACCGGGGAATTCGTGCCCTCAGGCTTCTCCTGCCAAGGGATGTTAGGTAGTGCTTCTCCAATAATTGTACTCATGATCTGGTCTCCTTTATCTGTGAAAAAATAGTATATTACCAGGACCGCCTCTTACGTGCCGGACCGTATGTTTAGAGAATGTCTTCCTTCAGCGCCCGCAAAATCAGCTGCGAGAACAAGCTGTTCGACCAGGCGAACCACTTGCGGGTGAACACAGCCGGATCGTCGGCGTGGAAGCCTTCATGCATATAGCCAGTATCGGCGTCAGTAGCTTCCAGCATGGCGATAACTGCCAGCCGCTCTTCCTTGCTGTCTGCCGTGATGCCCTGCATCGACAGCGCCATATGCCAGATGTAGCCCGGAGGGGTATGCGGACTGCCAATTCCCTTGGCGGCCTTGCCCTCGAAGTAGAACGGATTCTCGCTGCTCAGAGCGAACCGTCTCGTATTCTGATAGACCGGATCGTCATTGTTCAGATAGCCCAGGTACGGAATGGACATCAGGCCCGGTGTTCCGGCGTCATCCATCAGGCTATAGTTACCGTATCCGTCTGTCTCGTATGCGTAGATTGGCCCGAATTCCGGGTGGCGGTAGATGCCGTACAGCTTGATGCCGTGATCGACCTCCTGCTCCAGCTCCTTCAGCTCGGCTAGGAAATCCAAGTCCCGGAAGACCCACTCGGCGAAATCCTGCATCTGCCGCAGCGCCACCACAGCGAACATATTCCCCGGAATGTTGTAATGGAAGTCGCAGGCGTCATCGCTGGAGCGGAAGCCGGACCAGATCATGCCGGTGTAATTGACAGGCATCCCCAGGCCGCCGTTACGGATGGAATCCTCCATAATCCCGTTGTTCCGGGTGAAACGGTACGGTGACTGCTCGGCATGATGCTGCTCGCGCTTGAACAGGTCGGTGATGACGCGGAGCATTTTTTTGAAATCAGAGGTAAAGAAATCGGTCTGCTTCGTCTCTTCCCAGTAAGCATGGGCCAGCCGGATCACGAAGCACAGCGAGTCGATCTCGAATTTGCGCTCCCACACCCACGGCGACATCTCGGTCACATCGGCGGCATTCCAGTGCCAGTCATTGGCCGATTCATTGAACGCGTTGGCGTAAGGATCGATCAGTACATACTCCGTATGGCGCTTGATCAGCCCGCCGATAATCCGCTGCAGATCAGCATCTTCCGCGGCAAAAGGCACATAATGAATGACCTGCTCCACTGAATCGCGCAGCCAGCAGGCGGGGATGTCCCCCGTAATCACAAAGGTGGTGCCGTCATCAAGCAGCTTGGTGGTCGTCTCCAGTGTATTCGGGAAGCAGTTGCGGAACAGCCGTTGCAGCTTGGGCCGGTGGGCCAGCTTCGCTTCGGCGTCGGCCAGCACGGCCTGAATGGATGACGGCAGCGTAAGCTCCGGCATCTCGATGCGGGGAAGTCTGAATTGTTCCAAGGTAGTAGTCTCCTTCTTGCTTGATCTATTGGTATAGCTGAACTTAGGAAATTAACTTGAAGCTTCTCATCACATATGTTTTGGAATTGGCCGTGACTCCAGAGAAGTTTTGGACTTCCGGCCGCTGTTGTCTGCAGATTTCTTGATTTTTTCCGTTTTTAACGGTTGAAATCCGCAGACAAAGGCGGACGCTATCGCTCCTACAGTTCCAAAATTCCCCTACGCCACTTTTCCTTAACTTAAATCTCAAGTTCAATCTATATAGTTGTGTACCTCTATTCAGCATGAATAATCTTAATCGTCTTAATCTCGAACGGATGGAAGTCTATCGTCAACACGCCGTCTTCATCCGGCAAAAGCTCGGTCTCTTCCTCCAGTGCATTGGACAGATAGATAGCAGAGTGCGGCAGCGGCCAGCTGATCCGCACGGTCTCGCGTCCACCGGCAGATTCATATAGCCGCAGAATGCTGCCGCTTCCGTCTTCCGCCAGCTTGACGGTATCCAGCACGACCTGCTTCCCTTCGTAGGGAAGGAAGGAGCCAGTGGACGGATGCTGTCCCTCACTTGCCTCGCAGGCCACAGCATACGAAGCATGGTTCAGCTCAGCGGCCTTGCGCTGGGTATGCGCTGCGCGCCAGTCCCCGGTATGCGGGTAGAGCGAATAGGTGAATTCATGCTCTCCCTGATCGGCCGAATGATCCGGCCAGCGCGGAGCGCGCAGCAGGGACAGACGGATGGTGCTGCCCTGCGTATCATAGCCGTATTTGCAGTCGTTCAGCAGGCTTACGCCGTAATCATGCTCTGACACATCGGCATAGCGGTGTCCGCAGACCTCGTACTGTGCCTGCTCCCAGCTGGTGTTGCGGTGCGTGGTCCGCTCCAGTGCGCCGAACGGAATCTCATACGTGGCCTTGCTGGTCACTACATCAATCGGGAAGCCAACCTTCAGCAGCTTGTGGGCTTCGTGCCACTGGACCTTCGTCTTGAAGTCGATTCGCTTATCGGCGTGATACAGAATCAGCTCCTGCTGGATTTCCGATTGGCCGAGGCTCCAGCGGAAGAACAGTACATCGCAGACAGGACCTGTGGACAGCAGCCGCTTCTCCAGCAGTACCGCTGCTCCGGCGGGCTGCTCTTCATAACGGCTGTCGATATCCCAGGCATCCCAGAGAATCGGACGGTCATGGAAGAAATGCAGCCGGTTCAGCGCTTCGCCGGACTTCACAATCTCACGCCCGGCTTCCTTGTCGTACAAGCTGATGATCTCGCCCAGCTCATTGAACTGGAGCCGGTAGTAGCCGGTCTCCCAGCGATCCTCGAACGTAGCGGAGTTCGCGGCAGAAATTGAGTTATTGCCTGCATCAGATGCATCTGCCCCCGGCTGTTCCTCTTCCCGCAGCCATACGGTTGCATACCCGAATGCCGGAACCTCCGGCACCCGCACACGCAGCACTGCCCGCTTTCCTGCTGTAGTCAGCTCTGCCGGAAGCCGTGTTCCGTTCCGGTCATAGACGGCGACATTGGCAGGCTCCACTTTAGAGGAAAGCTCAAGCTGGGCCACCATATCCCGGGTCCAGCCCAGTCCGTTCAGGATGACATAAGGCTGTCCCTCTCCACGTGTATCAATATCCGCTACGGCAGCCTCCATAACGGACTTCAAGGTACTCTCCCCAAGGACAAAGATGTTCTTGTATTCCTTCTCCGAAGTCTCATAGACCTCGGGAATCGATGAGCCTGGAATAATATCATGGAACTGGTTCAGCAGAATCAGCTTCCAGCCTTCATGCAGAGCCTCACCTACCTCTTCCCGCCGCTGCGGTGTCAGCTGGTGTCCAGCCAGAGTCTGCCATAGCTCCGCTTCCCGGTACAGAATCTCGGCCTTGCGGTTATTGCGCTTGTTCCGCGCATGGGTCGTATAGGTTCCCCGGTGCAGCTCCAGATACAGATCACCCTGCCAGACCGGCAGCTCCGGTGCTGCCTGCTCGATGCCTGCGAAGAAATCCGCCGCCGTGCTGTAGCCGGAGGCAGGCTGACCCACCATCAGCTCCGAGCGCGACAGGTATTCCAGCATCTCCCGCGTCACGCCGCCGCCGCCGTCTCCGTGTCCGTAGAGCAGCATTTGCTCGCTGTGAACGGCTTTTTGGCGATAGGACTGCCAGTGCTCGTGGATATCCTTCGGCAGCGTATTCTCATTCACGCCATGGTTCATATATGATAATAGTGCTGTCCCGTCAATTCCGACCCAGTGGAACAGGTCATACGGGAACAGGTTGGTATCATTCCAGCCCAGCTTCGTGGTCATGAAGTAACGGACCTTGCCGTGCTTCAGGATCTGCGGCAGGGAGGCGCAATAGCCGAAGGTGTCCGGCAGCCATTCAATCTCGGACTGCTGTCCGAATTCCTCCTGGTAGAAGCGCTGCCCGTACAGCATCTGCCGCATCAGCGATTCCCCGCTCGGAATATTCAGATCCGGCTCGACCCACATGCCGCCGACTAGCTCCCAGCGGCCTTCCTGAATCCGCGCCTTCACCTTCGCGTACAGCTCAGGATCATTGTCCTTCAGATAAGCGAACAGCTGCGGCTGGCTCTGGGCATAGCGGTATTCCGGATACTCCTCCATCAGGGCATGTACCGTCGAGAAGGTCCGGCTGGTCTTGCGCACCGTCTCCCGGGTAGGCCATAACCAGGCGATGTCGATATGCGACTGCCCGATCATATGAATGAAGCCCTCGCTGTTGCCGCCGATGGCCTGCACCTTCGCGGCCAGCTCCTGCTCAATCTTCTCTATCTCCTTGCCAGACTGCGAAACGTCAGGCCCCAAATTCACATATGCATCCATCGCCTGATGCAGCACCTCCTGCATGCGGACGCGCCGGAAGTCCTGCTCCGGCAGCAGCAGCATTGAATCCCGGATGACGGTTACTGTGTACATCAGCGACTGCACCGGCAGGTTCACTCTGACAAGCGCTGCGGTAATGGACCGGACCGGCGGCTGAATGACCGCTTGTTTATTGAGCGGATCATCCGGCTCAGGGATCGGATCATAGAGCTCAATCTCAATCTCCGGGTGTCTGCCGCCCGTCTCGGGGTTCAGGGAAGCATAGGTATGATTGCGGTCAATCCCCTGCCGCGAGGCTCCGTTCACACGCAGCAGCCCTTCGCCGCCGGAGTGGAAGATCAGCCCGGTGTCCGCATCGGTCCAATCCGCCGGGATATCGAGAGTAGTGCGGAAGTAATAGGTGGTACCTTGCACGCTCGGAAACAATCCGAACGATTCGCTGCCCGAATAAGGCTGTGCTTCGTCATAGTGGCCCGGCTGCCGGTAGATAGTGGAGAAGACCTTCCAGTCATCAAGCACCCGGTATTCCAGCCACTGCTTCTGTGAGCATTCCCGAATGAACCGGTTAATCCGTTCGATGTTTATCTGCTCCATCTTTAGTCCTCCGTAACCGTAAGATCTATATTCAGCGTATCGTTCACATTCCTGCCGACCCCGATGCGGAAGCTTCCCGGCTCAACCACCAGCTTATAATCCGGCCCGATATAGTTCAGATGCTCTGCACTCAGCGTGAAGGTCACCTTCTGCTTCTCGCCCGGCTCCAGCACGATCTTGCGGAATCCCTTAAGCTCCTTAGCCGGTCTCGTCACCTTGCTGACCAGATCGGAAATATATAGCTGCACGACCTCCGCACCACTGCGGGAGCCTGTATTCTCTACTTCCACTGTAACCTCAGCCGTTCCGTCTGCTGTGATCACTGCCGGCTCTACCTGGAGTCCGCTATAGCTGAATTCTGTGTAACTGAGTCCGAAGCCGAACGGATAACGCGGCTGCGAATTCCCTTCCAGATAGCGCACTCCCCGGGAACGTTTGCCTAAGTAATACACTGGCAGCTGTCCTACATCCTCAGGGAGGGACAGGGTCAGCCGGCCGGACGGATTGACATCGCCGAACAGAATGTCGGCAATGGCGTGGCCGCCTTCCTGCCCCGGATACCAGGCTTCCAGAATGGCATCCGCCTGCTCATCGATCCACGGCTCGGCAATGGGACGGCCGTTGATGTATACGACGACTACCGGCTTGCCAAGCGCCTTCAGCTCCTTCATCAGCTCCAGCTGAACACCGGACAGATGAAGCGACATCCGGTCGATGCCTTCGCCGCAGTCCATATCGCTAAGCGCATTCTCTGTGACCTTCGAGGCTCCGGTCCGCAGATCGATGCTGCCTTCCCCGAATTCACGGGCACTCGACCCGCCCAGGGCCAGCACAATGATATCCGCATCGGCTGCTACCTCACGCGCAAGCTCGAAGCCCTCGGTGGAGCTGTCTTTGATCCGGCAGCCCGGCGCATAAGCTACACGCTCCGGCTGCGCGGCAAGCTTGGCCCGTATCCCGGCCAGCACCGTAGTTACCCGATCACGCGGCTGCGGCGAGGTGTAATCGCCGAGCTGATTGTAGCCAATATCGGCGTTCGGCCCGATTACCGCAACCTTTCCATGGGCCGCAGACAAGGGAAGCACTCCGTTATTCTTCAGCAGCACAATTCCCTCCGCCGCCACGCTGCGCGCCAGCTCCGCATGCTCCGTACTTCCGATGACCTGCTCTGCCAAATCGGGATCGGCATACGGCTGTTCAAACAGGCCCAGCCGGAACTTCAGCTCCAGCACACGCGCCGCCGCCTGGTCCACCAGCTTCTCATCCAGCCGCCCGGAGCGTAGCGCCGTAAGCAGATATCCGCCAAACATCACGCCGGACATCTCCATATCAATCCCGGCGGTGAGTGCCTGTACGGCTGCATCCTCCCCGCTGTCCGCTGTATCATGACCCGAGGCCAGCATATCGATCGCGCCGCAATCGGTAATCACCATGCCCTCGAAGCCCCATTCACCGCGCAGAATCTCTTCCAACAGCTCCCGGTTCGTGGTACAAGGCACGCCGTCAATCTCGTTATAAGCCGGCATGATGGAGACCGCACCGGCTTCCACCGCTTTGCGGAACGGGTACATATCGACTTCCAGCAGCTCCCGCTTGCCGATATGTGCCGGACCGGCATTCCGGCCGCCCTCCGAGCTGCCATAGGCTACGAAGTGCTTGAGGGTTGCCCCCACACTGGACGCGCTGTCAAGCCGGTCGCCCTGTAGTCCTTCCACAGACGCTACGGCATATTCGCCGATGAGATACGGATCTTCCCCGAAGCATTCCTCGGTCCGGCCCCAGCGCGGATCACGCACCACATCCAGCACAGGGGAATACGTCACGGCTCCGCCTTGAGCACGGGTCTCCCGCGCGACCGCCCGGGACATCTCCCGGTAGAGGTCCACATTCCAGGTGCTGCCGATCAGCAGCGGAACGGGAAATACCGTGGCCCCGATGGCCATATGCCCATGCGAGCATTCCTCGCCGATCAAGAGCGGAATGCCTAGCCTGGAATGCTCCAGCGCATAACGCTGAATCGCATTAACAGCCTCCGCTCCGGCCCGTGCATCCAGCCCGCTCTCCAGCGTAACCCCTGTCCAGGGATCGGCACGCAGGGTTCCGTATAATGCGCCGACACCGCCTTCGCGGATCTGGCGCTTGAAGTCTTCTGTCAATTCTATCTTTCCATCTGTATGATTATAGGTCTGCCACCCGAACAGCTGCACCAGCTGGCCGACCTTCTCTTCCGGCGTCATCAGCCCGAGCAGATGCTTCGTCCGCTCCTTGACGGGCTGTGTACGGTCTCTATATAACATCCTGGCTCCACCCTCTCTCCTTTGATCTTAATCTATATATCCCTACTCCTTAACCGCCCCGACCGTAAGACCCTGAATGAAATAACGCTGGAAGAACGGATACGCGAAAATAATCGGTCCGGTTGCCAGCACCACCATCGCCATACGCGAGGTATCCTGCGGCATGTTGCGGAGGGCCTCCAGGCTTAATGAACTGTTCTGCGAATTCTGAAGAATGAACTGCATACTGGTCTCAATGCGCATCAGCATGGACTGCAGCGGCACCAGATTCGGATTATCAATATAGAGCAGGGCATTGAACCAGTCGTTCCAGTACCCGAGCGTGCTGAACAGCCCGATCGTAGCGAGGCCCGGCAAGGACAGCGGCAGCACGATTTTCAGGAAGGTGCGGAACTCTCCGGCGCCGTCGATTTTGGCCGATTCGATCAGCGCATCCGGCACACTGGTAATATAGAAGGTACGCAGAATCATAATGTAAAAAGCATTCACCGCCAGCGGCAGCACCAGCGCCCAAATGCTGTCCTTCAAGCCCAGCATCTGTGTCACGACAATATAGGTCGGAACCAGCCCGCCGTTAAACAGCATGGTGAAGAAGGAAAAGAACGCGAAGAAATTGCGGTATTTGAAGCTTTTACGTGAAATGGCATACGCATAAAGTGAAATAATCAGCAGGCTGACAATTGTACCAATGACCGTTACCGCAATGGTCACTCCGTAAGAACGGAGCAGCGTGTCCCCTGAGCTAAATACATATTTGTAGGCTTCCAGACTCCATTTGGCCGGAATTAACCGGTAGCCGTCCCGCGCAAGCGCCCCTTCGTCCGTGAACGAGATGAGGACCACGAACAGGAACGGGAAGATACACAGGATGGCAAAGCCTCCGGCGATACAGTTGAAGATGGTATTGAGCACCGGCGACAGCCGATGGAAATCGCGCGATTTCGCAGCATTAGCAGACATTTGGATGACCTCACTTTCCTTCATTTTCCCTAGAATAATGCACTGTCCTTATCGAATTTGCGCACGATGTAATTAGAGGTAAGAACCAGCACGAACCCGACCACTGATTGATACAAGCCCGCAGCCGTACTCATTCCGATCTCGCCGGTAGTCTTAAGTCCACGGTATACATAAGTATCGATGACGTTAGTCACACTGTAGAGCGTCCCCGAATCTCTCGGCACCTGATAGAACAACCCGAAGTCGGCATAGAAAATCTTCCCGATCGCAAGCAGCGTCATAATGATAATGATCGGCTTCAGCATCGGCAGCGTGATACTGCGGATCTGCTGGAGCTTGCTGGCTCCGTCGATCATCGCCGCTTCGTAGAGGGACTTGTCTATGCCCATAATTGCGGCGAGATAGACCACGCTGTTATAGCCGACGGCCTTCCAGAGGAATACGAATATAATAATGAACGGCCAGTATTTCGATTCCGAGTACCAGGAGATATTGCTGCCGAACATGGCATTAAGCAGCCCCCGCTCCGAGCTAAGGAAGCTGAACGCGAAGTATCCCACAACAACCCAGGACAGAAAATACGGCAGGAACATGCCTGTCTGATAGAACTTGGCTAGTTTTTTATTGGCAATCTCGGACAGCACCACCGCCATCAGCACGGACAGAATCAGGCCCAGGCCAATGAAGGCTATATTATATAAAAGGGTATTGCGTGTGATCAGATAGGCATCATTGGTGCTGAACAGAAACTTGAAATTATCCCAGCCGACCCACTTGCTGTTGATGATGCTGGCCCAGAAGCCATCCCGGCTGAAGCGGTACTCCTTAAATGCAATGACCGTACCCACCATCGGCAGGTAAGAGAAGAATAAAAACCACAGTGTGCCCGGCAGAACCATAAACAGCAGCACTTTATTTCTTAATACATCTTTGGCGGACTTTCCTATTTTCCCCATACTTCTAGTTCCTCCTATGCCGGAAAATTCTTATATTTACAAAAAAGATCGGGCCAAGTCTAATCACCCGCCCGATCCTCTAATAGAATGCTACTTATTATTCGCTGCTTTCCAGGCGTCGATCTGCGTTTGAGCTTCGGCAATAATTTTATCCAGACCGGCTGCTTTGAGTTTCTCGTTAGCCTTGGTCAGGTACTCTTCCGATTCTACAGATCCGGTCATCAGAGGTGCCCAGAATTCTTCCTTCACGTTCTGAACAGCGGCGATTTCATTCGTCACCTTGGACGTATCGAAGTTGAAGCCGAGCAGCGGAGCATTGATACCGGCATCGTTGAACTTTTTGAACTCTTCCCATTTGTTCTCAGGGTCGCCTTCGTTCAGATAGTTGATCATGATGTTACCTAGGGAGAACGTAGGCATGTCGTAGTTCTTCGCATCCGGGAGGTTCTTGATCATGTTGTCGCTGATCTTCTCGTAATGTACGCCCTCGATCCCGGAGTCGATCATGTTGCGCAGCTTAGGGTCAGTGTTCAGCAGGTTCAGGAATTCCATCGCTTTCTCAGGGTACTCGGAGTTAGCCGAGATCGCCTGCATGGAGCCCATTACCGACCAGTTATAGATATAAGGCTGACTGGCTGGTGTCGATACTACCGGATACCCATAGCTTGCAGACCACAGGTTGTCGGCCATCGGCTGGGTGGATGCACGGTCAGTGAACCATTTGCCGGCTTTGTACAAATCATCTACCGATGAGGTAGTCGCTACTTCAGGGGAGATGTAACCCGCCTGGTAGAATTTGCGGACGGTCTTAAGCGCTTCCTTAATCTCAGGTGTTTCCAGGATGTTGACCACTTTGTAGTCCTTGGTGTCCATATAGACAGCCATCGGCATCTTCTCGATCACATAGTCAAAAGGCATAATCGGCATGAAGTCCTTCACCATCGCGTAAGGAGTGACTCCAGGCTCGTTTTCCTTAATCGTTTTGAGCAGCGGCTCAAGATCGGCCATCGTCTTCACGCTGGTCAAATCCAGCTTGTATTTGTCGAGCAGCTCTTTATTGAAGCGGAACACCTCTTGAGCCGGAAGCTCTTTGTTGGCCGGTATCGCATAGTTGTGGCCGTCTACCTTAGAACCTTCCAGGAAGGCCGGATCAATGGTATCCACAATGCCCTTGCCCTGATTCTTCAGCAGATCATCGAGCTGCAGGAAGGCGCCCTTACGTGCATTCTGCACATAATCGAAGGCCCAGGACGAGGTGAACAGGATATCCATAGGCTCACCGGAAGCCGCCATAACCTGCATTTTTTGCGTGTAGTCCCCGAAGTCGAGCATTTTGATATCGAGTGTGGCGTTGATTTTTTCAAGTGTGTATTTATTGACTTCTGTGAGGACCTTGTCCATATCCTTCTGCGGCGGCCCGATCGTATACCAGATCAGTTCCACTGGCTTTTCGGTAGTCTCCGAGGCTTTGTTGCCGCCCGAAGCTGCTTCCCCGCCTGCATTGTTCTTACTGTTTCCCCCGCACGCCGTTAGCGCCAGTGAAACGGTTAAAAGCGTTGTCAACAACAAGGAGAAGTGTTTCTTTTTCTTACTCATTTGCCGTACCCCCTTTTAATTAGCTGTCCGGAAAATTCAGGCCTGCCGGGCATTTCCGGCTGCTGGTTTCCTTGGGCTATACCTTAACTTTATAAGATGAAAGCAGTTTCAAATAGAAGAGAAACTATATATTTTCAGGTATGAAATAAAGAAAAATAACTCCGTACCTAACATATAATTTCTTTTCTTTTCAAAAAGAGCCGCCTTCAAAGGAGCCCCTTGAACTCTGTCGGGGAGATCCCGACATATTTCTTGAACTGCTTGTAGAAGTATCCCATTTCCCAGTATCCCACGCTTCTTGCGATTTCATGCACCTTCAGGTTCGTCGTGCGAAGCTGTTCCTTGGCCTTATCGATCCGGTAGCGGTTCATATATTCCGCAAAGGATTCGCCGGTCGTCTTGTGAAACAGCTGTCCCAGATACACCGGATGAATGTTGAACATGAAGCCCAGCTTCTTCAGCGACAGATCCTCACTGTACGATTTCGCGATATAATTCAGCACCTGATTCACCACCGGGCTCTTCAGCTCCCGGTCCAGCATCCCGATGATGCCAGCCGAGGTCTGCCGGAGCGCAGCGGACAGTGCGGGCAGCGAATTCGCCCGGCGGATCGCCGTCAAGCCCTCGGCAATAGACTCACGCTCCGTTTCACTGCGGATATCCTTGATCAGCACCCGGAAGAACAACATCCATTCCAGCGAGATCTCCTCCAGCATCGCTGGCGTTAATCCATCCATTGCGGGGGCCGAGAAATAGAGCTCCAACTGCTCGGACAGCCCTGCCACATTCTTGGACATAATGAGCTTGGCGTAATCGCTCCAGTCTTCCGGCAGAACCGCCCCCAGATCCTCCTTCCGGTCCCTCAGCTGCTCATAATAGATAATGCTGCGCTCCGGGTGAATCTCCAGGAACTCCTGCGCCTGCTTCGCCTGCTCGTAGCTTGCGGGAGCGGCGTCCACCCCGTAGACAGGCGAGCCCACTGCTGCGCGCAGCTTCTCACCGCCGGTGCATAAGCCGGTAATCTCCTCCAGCATGAACGCCATTTCCTCCGCTCCGGCGGAGGCTTCTTCATAGTTATGTATCAGCACCAGATCATTGTCCGAATCCCAGAACATGAAGAACGAAGCCTCTGCCTCTGCCAGATCGGATACCCTCTTCCTGAAGGTATCCATTGCCGGCTCGACCTGTAGCAGGGCAACCTGCACATAACGGCTTGTGAGCGGCAGGCCGATCAGATTCAGCCGTTCGGAGCGCTCCTGCGGATCAATCTGCCCCCGCAGCCAGCGCAGCAGCACATTATCCTTCAATACGGAATTCGTATATTCCCACCACTGCATATCCAGCCTGGAGACGTTCAGCTTCTCCACAATCGTCTCCAGCGTCTGCTGGAATTCCTCCAGATTAATCGGCTTCAGCAGATAATTCTCGATCCCGAGCGCCAAGCCTTCCTTCACATACATGAATTCATCGAAGCCGCTCAGCACCACCACCTTGAGATCCGGGCGGAATTCCCGGACTGCGCGGATCAGCTCAAGGCCGGTCATCACCGGCATGGAGATATCGGTAATCAGAATATCAGCGGGAATCTCCCGCAGCTGCTCCAGCGCTTCCTGCCCGTTCTCCGCCTGCCCCGCAATCGTGAGGCCCAGCTCCTCCCAGTCCAATATATCCTGCAGGCCGCTAAGAATGAACGGCTCATCATCCACAATAAACACCTTATACATCTGCGTTCTCCTCCTTCAGCGGGTATGGAAAAGTAATCGTAACCACTGTTCCGCTGCCCTCCTCACTCTCCAGCTCTACACCGTAAGACTTGCCGTACATCAGTCTCAGCCGCTCATGAATGCTGCGCAGCCCGAACGACTCGGACCCGGACAATTCGCCGTGATCCTCCAGCACCTCGCGGAGCCGGGCCAGCCGCTCCTCCGCGATCCCTTTGCCGTTATCCGTAACAACCGCGCGGATATTCTCCGGCTCCGCTGTGATCACAATACGGATCACATTATCAGTCTGACCTGTCCGCATGCCGTGCAGAACATAGTTCTCAATGACCGGCTGCAGCGACATTTTGAGCACAGGAAGCTCTTCCAGCTCTGGGCTGCATTCGATGGTATACGCGAACCTGTCCTTGTACCGGATACGGAATAATTCCAGATACAGACGGCAAGCCTCCAGCTCATCCTTGAACGTATATTTCAGCTTCGGACGGACGTACGACTTGAACAGCATGGACAGGCTGTAGATCATTTCACCAACATCCTTCGCCCCGCTTGAAATCGCCCGCATCCGGATAACCTCTAATGTATTATACAGAAAATGCGGATTCACCCTAGCTTCCAGCGTAGCGATCTCCGTATGCTTCTGTTTGATTTCCGCCTTATAGACCTGGTCGATATACTGGTTCAGTTCATCCAGCATGCTGTTGAAGCTTTTGGCAATCTGGCCTAATTCATCTTCCTTGCCGTCCACAATCCGGGTGTTCAGATCCCCGTTCTTGACTTTGCGGGTGAAGCGGATAATGCGGTGGGTCCGTTTGGCAAAATTAGAAATGAACATCGCCGGCAGCAGCACGGCAAACAGAATACAGACGAGTGCGATGGACACAATGGTGCTCCGCGCACTGCTGTAGGTCTCAGCCAGCTCCTGCTTCGAGATCAGGCTGACCACCGTATAACCGGCCTGGCTCTGCGTCTGGCTGGTGACAACCATTCCATCCACTGTAACCTCCTCGCCGGCGTTAATCCCTTGCAGCTTCGGCAGCTTCCGGCCGTACCCCTTACCCGAGGAATCGAAGATGACTTCATTCTGAGCTGAGAGCACGAGGATGTCGCCTTTGAAATCCTGCTTATAGTTATTCATGGACTGCCAGATCGCCTCGGAGTCGAAGTAGACCAGCAGCTGCCCGATATTTAGCAGCGAGGACTTATTGTTGATGGGTATTTTCACAGAGAACATTGGGGCTGTCGGCATCCCTATACTTTTCAGCACCCAAATATTTGGAACGGAGACAACACTCTCCTCACCCAGCACCATCGAATCCGGGACAAAAGAATGCGCCGCATTGGTCGAGATCCGCTCGAACTGCCGGCGGTTGTCGTAATAATACATGACCTGCTGGTTGGCGCTGTACAGGATCAGGCCGCGGATATCGGGATCATCGTCAATCTTGTTCTGGAAATACTGGATGGCGTTCGAGGTAGACTGTTCCCCCAGCAGAAAGCGGTCCAGCCGGTGCTCGATATAATCGCTTAAGGGATTCTCCAGCAGGAAGGTCGTATTACTGGCCAGACTCGCGTCCCTGTACACATCACGGAGCATATCCTGAACGGACTGATATTTGTTCTCCACATAATTGCTGACGCTCTCCATGCTCTTGCGCTGGATATCCATCTGGCGCTGCACTGCCGAATCCGAGATTAGCATCAGCACCAGAATGGAGAAGGCGATAATGGTGGCTATGAAGATACAGGACACGATCAGCGTGAAGCGCAGGAACATATTGTCTTTAAAATACTTGCGGTACAGCGAAAGGCTTCGCATCATTCACCTCCTAACATACGTGATAGCCTTGCAGGCACGGCTAGCCGGGATACACAAGAAGCGCTCCCCCCTGCTAATTTTGCCAGAGGGTGAGCGCTTTGTGTATGTTGTGCAGAATGGGCGGTACTTATTCCCTACCCGCGCCTTACGGCGTTGGTTGGCCTTTAAGGTATACAGGCTGCGACTTGTTGCCGCTGTAATCCTCCATGACCACTGTAACTACTGCTGCGGTAGAGGTGAAGCTCAGCGCAGCCTTAGTCGTGCGGCCGCGGATAATCATCGGCTTCATGCCCGCAGCACCGGACAGATAGGTGACCGGGAACGACCGGTTCTGGCCGTCTTCCTTAATGTACATATACCGCCAGTCCCGGGTGCTTGGCATCGGCAGGTTCAGCGTATTTCCGTTCCAGGACCAGTTCTCTGCATAAGGCTCGGACACCTTGTCGGTGAACGTTCCGTTATAGGTTATTTTATCGGTATTTCCGGCTTGAACGGTAACCGTATACTCATCTCCGTTCACCGGCATATTCTGGAACAAGGCTGAGGTTGCCCCCTGCGGCACGGTCAATTCCTTCGATACCGGCTGCGGCGTGGTAGTCCAGTTCACCGACTTCACTGTTACCTTGATACTTCCCTGGGCTGCGGCGGGATTCGTCCACTTTACCAGGAAGTCTCCATTCGCAGCGGATTCGGCAGTCACCTTGGATACCGCAGCATTCAGGTCGAAGGACAGCGTGGCCGGATCGCCCTCAAGCCCGTCTGCGCCTACAGCCGCCACCTTCAACACGCCGGATTTGGCCGGAAGCTTCTTGATATAGAAGGTCTCATCATACTTCCCGCCCACATAGATATCATTCACGTATACATTGTATTGCTTCACCTTGGAGTAATCGGTGTCCATGCTCCACTTCACGATCATCTCATCTGTGCCGGACAGCGCCTGGGCAATGGAAAGACCAGTAGGAGCGGATGGCTTGACTGCCGAGCCGTCATGAATCCGCAGTTGGCCGATGTTCATCTGGTAATTGGCTGCTTGTGTGGCTCCAGGGGTGAACACCAGGCCGAAGGCCGCGATCTCCCGGCCGGCATAAGCACCAAGATTAAGCTCGGCTGTGGTCCAGCCCGTGGTATGCTTCCCGCTATTTGCAACAGGAACCTTCACTACCTGGGCAGGCTGGTCACGGAAGATCAGTCCGGCACTCAGGACAGAGCCATCATCGGCAGACGGCTTGTTGTAGACGATGGACAGCTTAGAACCAGCTTGTACGGCAAGATCGCTCTTATAGAGACGCAGGAAGTTCTCGCTGTTCAGATTCCCGCTCACTGCCAGCGAGCTTCCGCCGTTGTAACCGCCAAGTTGCTGGTAATTCATACGCGAATTGGCAGTCTGGTCATAACCCGGACCATAATCGAAGTCCACGTTCAGGCGGTTGCCTGTAGTATCCTGCCACCATTGCCAGGTGACCGGAACATCCTGAAGGCTCATATTGGACCACTCAGCTGCGCTGGACACCGCTCCATCCTTGTAATAGGAGAGGCCGTGGCCGGTATTGAAGCTGGTATAGAAGTTGGCATCCTTCACTACCGAGCGCTCGGCAATGACCGAAGCGATCCCCGGCCAGTAGCGGTTATCGGCATACACATCGGCCACCGTATTATTGGAAGACACGGCTGTATTCTTCGGATTTACCCGTGGTCCTGACCACCATAGCTGCTCGCGCAGGTTCGTCATCCATTGGTATTGGTTATCCGTGCGGTTCGAGACCGGCCAGGACTGATTCATATCCTCATCCAGACCAGCATGGACAAAATCCGCGCCCAGTGTCGCCAGGCTGGTCCGTGGAATTCCCCCGGCCAGCTTGCTGCTCAAGGCTGAGCCTTGCACACTCTTGAAGCGGTCGCGCCCGGCTTCCAGCCCCGCGAAGCCGGTCTCAAAGAGATTGTAGCTCGTCCCCTGGGCCGCATTGAAGGTATTCAAGTAATTCGCCGCCGAGGTAATCTGCGAGCTGCCCATACCGTAATCGAAGAAAAACGAATTCGACACCGGCTTGTTGGCCGCTTTATCGTAGAGCATGGAGATATTATTGTTATTGAAGGTTCTGGCGAAGACATTGGCTCCCGTGGCTGTATTCAGGGAATCGTACCACTGCACATACAGCCCGCCATCCTGTAGCGCTTTCATAAAAGCAATATAATCGGGAATATCCGCTGTCGCCACATTCGGATTCTGCTCCTCCTGATTCAGGAAGTACCCGTCATATCCGAAGTATTGGGCCATTTCAATCATTTTCTCAGCTACCGGGAACTTCCCGGCTGCATCCTTGACGATCATCTGCTTATAGGTCTGCTGCCCCCGGTCATTGTTCGAGAAGAACACTCCGGCCAGCGACATAACCCCATTCTTATGCGCGGCATCGGTATATGTCGGATTCGGAATGTTCAGCATGCCGAACTCGAACCATTTCTGCTGCCAGTCGGACTGGGCCAGATCGTCGTAATATTCCGGCGGTGTATACGCTGTCGCTGTTCCGTGCCAGTAGGAATAATAGTCAATGTACTGCCAGAAGTTGAAGTGGTACTGGGCGAACTTGTTGGTGTACGGGGCATTCTCGATAAAAGCATTGCCATAATCGCCCGCAACATTCATCATCTGCACCGCCGGATTCAGCGCCGGATTGGCCTGAGTCTGCTGGAAAGGTGCAATCCGCTGCTGCAACGGCACCCTGGAGCGCAGCAGCGCCGCGTCCTGATCTCTCTGCGGACTCCAGTCCGCAATGTGCTGGCTGGTATAGCCGTGTACGCTGGGCTGATTCGCACCGTGTGCGCTTTCACCTTTGAACGGCCAGGTGTCTCCGGCCATGGCTGTCTGCGGCAGTAGGGTCACCAGCAGCGCTGTACCTAATACCGCTGAAGTCAGCTTACGAATTCTGTGTGTCCGGGATGTAGCTACCATTGTTCACTCTCCTCATTCTTCAGATTGATGAGAACGCATTCATAATAACTGGATGAATCTTCCTTCTGGGTAATGGTTATCAAAGTTACTATATAGCAGCACCTGCGAGGACTAATAGAAGCTAAATTAAAGATTCGCTGGTCAAATTAAAGAAAAGTTGTATTTGGTTTTTCGACTACAATCCGCCCGCGCGTCTCCGTCGCCGCCATTGTATTCGGTTTTTCGCACACATCCGACCCACTCGCACCCGCACCTGTCCAATGTGTTCGCTTTTTCGTATACATTCAGCCCGAGCGCCCCGCACCAGCACATTGTGTTCGGTATTTCGCCTACATCTGCCTCACTCGCACCCTTGCCACGCCAAAAAGCAGCCCCTCTAGGAGCTGCTTCATGGTTACCTCATATGTTACTTGCCTTCATTAATTTATCCGCCAGCTTACTCCGCATCCGGATAAGGATTGATACTCTGGATCGTGCCGTCTTCGTTGTATTTCAGCTCGGTGTATTTCACGCAGCGCTTGTGGTTGACGCCTTCCGACAGGGAGCTGTCGTGATAGAACAGATACCATTTGTCTTCCACTTGCACAATGGAGTGGTGGGTTGTCCAGCCGATGACCGGAGACAGGATCTCACCCTTGAACGTGAACGGTCCCATCGGGTTCTTGCCGATTGCATACACGAGCTTATGCGTGGTTCCTGTTGAGTAGGACAGGTAGTAATCGCCGTTATATTTGTGCATCCATGGGCCTTCAAAATATCTGCGCTCTTCATCCCCGGCCAGAATCGGATTCCCGTCTTCATCGACAATCGAGATCTCGGCTGGCTTGCCCTGGAAGGACAGCATGTCGTCGCTAAGCAGCGCAACTTGCGGTCCAAGTGCAGGCTGATCCGGTGCCGGTCCTTCTGCATCCGCTACGAAGCTGCCAGTCTGCCATTTCTCCAGCTGGCCGCCCCAAAGTCCGCCGAAATAGATATACGCCTGGTTGTCTTCATCCACTAGTACGGCCGGGTCAATACTGAAGCTGCCTTCCATATAATTCGGCTGCGGGGAGAACGGGCCTGCGGGAGACTCCGACGTTGCTACACCAAGACGGAAGATGCCGTCATGGTCGCGGGCCGGGAAGAACAGGTAGTAGGTGTTATTCTTATAAGCTGCATCTGGAGCCCAGAGCTGCTTGGAAGCCCATGGAATATCTCTCACATGCAGCGCTTCGCCGTGATCGACCACCGGAGAATCGAAGCTGTCCATCGAGAGAACATGGTAGTCTTCCATTTTATACTGGTCGCCGTTATCATTGCTCGGCTCGTCATGATCCAGATCGTGGGAAGGATAGATATAGATTTTGCCTTCATAGACATGGGCGGACGGGTCCGCTGTATAGATGTGAGTTACGATCGGTTGGTTAGGCTTAGGGGGTTGTTGCTGATTCATAAGGCATCTCCTTTGATATTGGAATAATAGAATCCTTCATAGTAAGCAGGGCTGGCATTCTCTGTACCGTTGCCCGAGGCATGTACGCCGAGGCAGACACCGGTGAAGCCGCCGTTGACCTCCGGGGACAGGACCGATACATGAACCGTCTCCGGGACTTCATGCCAGGACACCCCATCTGCCGAATAGGAGCAGTGGTAGGAATGGCCGTCGCAGCGGAGGCGAAGCTGAACGGCACCTTCACCGTTTACCTCATACTGGTGAACCTGCCGCTCCTCACCGTTCTTCACTACAAGCTCCATCACCCGGCGGCCGCTGCGGCAAGTAAGTCCCCAGAAAAGATATCCACGGTTGTTAAGCCGCGCAGCCAGTCCGGCATGCTCGCCTTCGGTCACCGGTGTGAAGTCAAGGCTGACGCCTGTCTCCATCCGGTGATGCTGCTGGCGGAGGCACGCGAACACGGCGGGCGCCTCATCGTCCAGCGTGTAGCTGTTCCCGCGCACGGTGAGGCTTCCCGTGCGTTCAGTCCAGGAATACCGTTCCGCTTCATAAGCGCGGAGGAATGCCCACTCTGGCCCGAAGCCGCTCTCCGGCGTAAAGCGCTGCACCTGTTCCTCCAGGCTGGACTCATCGTCGGCTATAACGGTGCCTTCATTATTGTCAATCATCGGCCAGCCGTCCTCCGTCCAGGTGACCGGAGCCAGGAAGGTCTCCCGGCCCAGCGGGGAATACCGGCCTTCCACGGGACGCATGCCCAGGAAGACTGCCCACCACTGGCCGGACGTATCCTCGACCAGATCGGCATGTCCAAGGCATTGGACAGGGTGGTCCTTCAGTCCCCTGTGGGTCAGGATCGGCTCCGGCTTGTCCTCGAACGGGCCGTAAGGACTGCTGCTGCGGGCAATAATCTCCCGGTGATCACCCGCCGTGCCGCCGGAGGCGGTCATCAGGTAGTAGACGCCCTTGATCTTGTACAGATGCGGGCCTTCGACCCACGGGCCGTCATCTCCGCTCCAGATGTTGACCGGCTCCGACAGCACTTCGCCGGACAACGGATCAATCTCATACTGGATAATATGCGACTCATAGCCTGCACCGTTCTGCACCGTAACATAGGCGCGCCCGTCATCATCGAAGAACAGGGACGGATCAATGCCCCCGTGCGGCAGCAGAATCGGATCAGACCAGGGACCCTCGGGCTTGTCCGCAGTCACATAGAAATTGCCGATGCCCCGTACATCGGTGGTAATCATGTAGAATCGTTCGGCATGATAGCGGATGGTGGCGGCGTAGATACCGGACGAACTCTTGGTGGTCCGCAGATCCAGCTGGGACTGGCGGGTCAGCACATGCCCTATCGGGGTCCAGTCGATCAGGTCCCTGCTATGGAAAATAGGCACACCCGGAAAATATTCAAAGGTACTGTTAATCAGATAGAAATCTTCATTCACACGGACCACACTGGGGTCCGGATAATACCCGGCAATTACGGGATTCCGCACATTCATGGAATGCATCATACCCTCCTCTGGAATGAAAGCAAGCGTTTACAATCGCTAGTGTTATTTTACAAGCCCGAAATGAACTTTCCTATGCGCAGACTAAAGAACTTCCCCCGAAAAAATGTGCAATTTCCGCCTACAACCGATTGTACTGGAAAAACACACCGGTTGCTCGCCATTTTGCTTGGGTTAATGGTCATTTTTTGCGGAGTTTAACGGCTACCCTGTAGTGGTCTCAAAAGTTAACAAAAAGCCGTCCCCCAACCATAATCTGGCTGAGGGACGACCCTGATCTTGCTTATACAATGGTTATGTGATGCTTATACTTACGGATTAATCAGATTCGATTGAATCAGTAATCTTCGGATGGCAGCCGACGCCTCGGCGCGGGTAATATTCTCGTTCGGCGCAAGACGCTGTTCGTCTCTGCCCAGAATAATACCAGCTGCCAGATTCTGCTTCACATTAGCAATCGCCCATTTGGCTACCGAAGCGGAATCTGCGAAGGACTTCAGCAGTTGCTGAGTCTGCTCTTCGCTGCGCGAAGACTTCAGTTCTGTGATGCTCAAGGCTCTGCTGACAATTGCCATGGCCTCCTGTCTGGAGATATTGTTGTCCGGTCTGAAGGTTCCGTCAGGATAACCGGTGATCAGGCCGTTCTCGATGGCAACCTGAAGCTCCAGCCCGTACCATCCGCCTGCGGAGACATCGCTGAACGTAACAGGCTGCTCCCCATGGGTGACAATGCCGAGCGCTCTTGCCAGCATGGCAGTGAATTCAGCCCGTGTGATCGCCCGCTGCGGTTCAAAGACCGCTTCCTTCGTGCCGCTTACCACCAGTCTTGAGCCCATGTCATTGACATCCGGCTTACCCCAGTGCTTCGCTACATCCGGGAATTCCAGCGGATTCCAGATTAAGCCGAATTCTCCGCTCTCCAGGCTGTTGATCGTAGCGTAGTAACGTCCGTCTTTAACGGTTACATATGTCGGCTGATGATAGATTGCACCATCCCGGTATAATACGCCAGTGGTAATCTTCATATCTGCCGGTACTTCAAGCGTGTACTTCGCCCAGCCGTGGCTGGTTACCTGTACCGTCTGTCCCTGATACTTCGCCTTAATAGAGAAGTTCACCAGAGTGTTACCAGGCTGTACCTTCTGCTTCGCGGCCGCAAGCTTGAAGGCTTCCAGGCTGTCAGAAGAGGATGCTGCCAGCTCAGCTGTGATGACAATGCCACCCAGATTGTCATTCTTCAGTCCAAACTGCTTGCTGAGCGCTGCCAGATCGATAGCAGCTGCGTCAAGCTTAATCGTGCCCAGCTTCGACTCGATCACAATTTCACTGCCCTTATTCTGCAATTCCTTCACTTGATCTGCGGTCAGCTCTACACTGGCCGAAGGAACTGTCTCGCCTTTTACCCCAGGGACAGTTGCAGGTGCAGTTGTAGGTGCGGGTTCAGTTTCTTTAACAGGCTCCGCAGCCTTATCTGTAATCCGTACAATCTGGAAGGTACTGAATTTGTTAATCTGAATCTCCAGCGCTACAGGCTCGCCGCCCCGATTATACACAATTTCTGGCGTGTAGATTGTAATCTCGCCATCGCTGTGTTCAACGTACACCCGCAAGCTGTCCAGGAAGGCGTCGCGCACCCCGGAGCTTTGCAACGGAATCTGATCCGCGAACTCTGACAACGGAAGCTGAATCCGCGTATTGATCTTGTCATAGTTAGTCTCAATCTCCCGTGGTGACCCAAGATTCTGAAGTGTCTTGTCACTGGCCAGTGACAGCTTGGAAGAACCGTTCAGGATCGCGTTGCTCTGGACGTTCGCCTTCGCCTGCGGGTCCTTCACCGGTACAATCCGGAAATACAGGTCGGTAGCACTCGCATCAAGCTGTGCCAGGCTGGCTGCATCCAGATGGATCGAGCCGAGTGCAGTTACAATATCCAGTGAAGCCTTGCGCCCGGCAAGAATCGAAACGGCCGTTGATGGAATTTCAACTGCAATTTCATCCGCGCGCGCAGACAGATCATCCACATGGGTGATGGTTACACTCCGGTTGGCTGTATCCGGGTCATTCGGGTTCACGCCTTCCACAAGGTTATACACTTCGTTCTCATCAATCACAATGGTGTCAATCTTCGTTCCGTTAGACAGGTTCGTTCTTAGAATGGTCACGCCCTGCTCCAGCGGCTTGCCGTCATTAGAGGTAGACAGTCCGGCTGTTCTGGACGTTGCTTCACGAACGGCACCTTCCTTGACTACGCCTTTCGCCTTCACAATCAGCAGGTATTGCTTCACTGCACTCTTACCGTTCCGGGTGAAGGTAGCGGTCAGAATAACATTCGTATCCTGGACCGGAGGAGTTACATTTCCCTTGGCCTGGTCCGCATCCTGCTGGACGGCGATTACCGGAGTTTCACTGGAGGTCCAGGTGATCTTCGTATCGTATTTACCGGTCTGAAGCAACAGGAAGGCTTCAGTGACACTCTCCCAGGTATCACCAGGCGCGAAAGTGGCCGCCGTGTTGATTCCGGTGCTTCTTGCCGCATCCTCTGCGGCTTCCTGGTCGCTGAGCTTTTTGACAACAATTGTAAAGGTTTTGACCAGCATCTCGCCCGGACGGTCAGGGTCTGCCAGCTTCACAGTAAGTTCTACCGTCACATCCTGTTCATCTGGTCCCGGCCGCTTGATCCGTCCGGTATTCGTGAGAACATCCGGGTTACTGGAGGTCCAGGTCAGTACAGATCCGGTCTCTCCTGTCTTCGGCAGGAACAGATTCCGGGTCACCGACTCCTCTGAATCTCCCGGAGCATAGGTCACTTGAATATTCAATTCATCCTGAGGAAGATCGACCGTAGCCGTTCCTTTGACCGTAATATAGAAGTCCTGCTCCCGGAAGAAGCCTTCCTTGGTCACACGAGCTGTCAATCTTACCACCGTATCCTTCAGCGGACGCTGAACCTCACCGGTGATGCTGACAATATCGCTGCGGTGGCTCGTCCATACTACATCGGAATCATAGTAGCCCTTGGAGATCAACTCGACATTCTGCGTTACACTCTTGGCCGAATCTTGCCCCTGATAACCGATTCTCAGCAGTCTCATAGCTTCATCAAGCTGTTCATCGATGCTCTCACGCTTGGCCTTAACGGTCACTACGAACTCTTTCTGATAAGTCACACTGCCCTTGGTCACCGTTGCTGTCAGGGTAACCTTCTGGTCTCCATCTGCATAAGCGGGGCGCTTCACAACACCCTCCGGAGTAATAACTGATTCCTGGGAGGAGGTCCAGGTGATCGTGCTGCCGCTGGTACTTTCGGTAATCAAGTCAAGATCCGTCAGGACCTGCTCCTGCTCCTCGTTATCTTCCCGAATCATGTCCCAGTCCAGCTTGGCCAAGGTCTCATTTACAGATTCTTCATCTGTCATTGGACGCTTGATGACCGTAAGCACGAATTCTTTGGTCAGCACGCTGTCTCCCTTACGGATGACCGCTGTTAAGGTTACCGGCTTGTCCCCCTTTGAAAAGGAAGGTGGTGTTACCGTTCCGTCAGTGGCAATCACCTCTTCATCGGAAGAGGTCCAGGTGATCGTGCTGCCATTCGTCCCATTCTTCGGCAAATACACCGCAGAGGTTACGGATTCCTGCTTCACATTCTCCTCGCGGATCGTATTCCAGGTAAGCAGGTAAGTATCTTCGGTTACCGATTGTTTGTCGGTGCCGGCCTGCTTTTTGACAATCAGCTCGAAGGTCTTCGTTAGCTCGGATGCCCCATTCTTCAGCACCGCTGTCAATGTAACCGGCTGATCGCCTGTATTGAACGGCGGTCTTGTCACCGTCCCGTCTGTGGCAACGACCGTTCCATTGGTGGAGGTCCAGGTAATCGTGCTGCCGCCCGCTCCTTTTAGGGGTAAATCTAATCCGCTCAGCACAGAGCTCTGCAGGGTATTGTCCTTGCGGATCAACTCCCAGGTTAAGGCTTCCATATCGCGTTTCACCAACACACCAGCACCCGGTAACTGCAGATCAACGTTATTGGAGGTCACAGGCTTAACCCCGTCTACAATAATAGAAGGATCAACTGTGACTGAAGCAAAGGCAGAAGCCTCGTACTTTCCAGCCGCCTGACCGGTGAAATGAATCTCAAGTACCGTGCCGCTAACCCGCACCACGCTGAAGCTTAAGCCTTCAGGCATATTATTGACGTTTACGCCGCCTTCGACCTCTTCAGTAAATAATCCATTACGCAGAGTCACCGTCAACGTCTCTGCCGCTGAGCCGTCACCCGCATCGTGGATTACATCAGGAGACGCGGCAATCACTGCCGGAGGAGAGCGGAACAGAATAGCGAAGGTCCCCGACGGAATGCCTGCTAGCGTAACCGCTGCCCGGTTCACACTGTCAGCAGTCTTATGGCTGGCAGCCTGGCCGGTAATGGCCACCGTAATCTGGTTCGGAGAATCCACGGTAATCTTGCCCGGCGTAAGGCCCGGCGGCCAATTCACCGCTTCGATGGCATCCATAACCGACTCATCGAAAGAACCGTTCTTCAGTTCAAGAACAAGCACATCCCCGATCGTGCCATCATTCAGATCCGATTCATAGAGCTGCGGTGTCTTGACCACCAGATAAGGCTCTTTGTCCAAGAAATCGAATTTGAAGGTGTTCGTGCTTAAGTCCGCCGGGCTTCCGGCAAGCTTGCCGGAAGCTACGGTTACATAAGCTCCGTAGACATCGCTGGTCACCGTAGCTGCACCGGTGAACTGAAGCGTGAGCTCTGTGTCGGATACTCTTGTCACGCTAGTGCCAAGACCGGCTGGCAGACCATGCACCTGCACATCGGCTGCATCAATCGTTTCATTGAATTTGCCGCCAGTAATCGTCACGCCAAGCGTCTCAGTGATTTCACCCGAGCCATAGACCGCTTCGGATACAATCCCTTTATTCAGGCTAAGCGCCGCAGGATCTCTGAACGTTACACTGAAGGTCTTGGTCGTCAGACCGGAGGAGATCCCCAGCAGATTCTCCTTATCGACCGTAACGGACAGGTTCTTCGTTGTCGCATCCTTGCCGTGATCAACCGCCGCACCAGTCAGTGTGAAGTTAAGCTCCGTATCACTCAGCCGGGTTACTGCGAAATCAAGTCCTTCCGGCAGATTGTTGATACGGATATGGCTTGGATCAATAGATTCAGCAAGGGTCGCACCGACTATTTTCACCTTCTGGTTGCCGGTAACGGTTCCATCATTCGCCTTGGCTTCCACCAGCTCGGTGCTGGCACCTTCATCCAGCTCAATGTCAGAGATGACTTCACTGAAATCCCTCTCATCGAGACTCGTGTAATAGGTGAATTTCTTGCTTGCGTTCGGAGCCAGCGTACCAGAATCCCAGGTCATGGTAATCCCTGCATCAGCCTTGACTTCCACGTTCTTCGCCTTCGGACTGTTGTAAGCTTCCAGCGCATAAGGGTTAGTATTGGTAAACCCGAAGACGGAAGCCTTCGCCCGTTGATCACTGGAATAGAAGAAGATTGGGGCTCTTGAATTAAAGGCCTTGTACAGCGGATCATTATCAGCAATAGTACTCGCCTTCACGACTGCAGCACGATCTTCCTCAATGGTGTGGGTCACAATATTAGAGGTGACATATGCCCCTCCTTGATCCACCGTATTATCCGGGTCCATTGAGCGCATATACCGCGCCCCGTCCCAATTCTTATCTGTAAGATTGGTAATAGTCACATCATTGCGGTAGAATTTCTGGTTCTCCCCAAAGCTGATCACCTGCTTAATCTCCATAGTGTCAGTCCATGTAGATACCGTAGTCGCACTCAGAATTCCTTTATCCGTCTGCGAGGTATTTACAACGGTGGTCGGCATATCCATCGAGTGCATCTGCGCTGAATTGGACTTCGCATATGTATTTCCGGCGATCTGGTATCCTACCGCGAACCGTTCTTCAGGGGTACCCGGCAAATAATAATCGACTGGCAGATCTTTGCCTGTTCCATATCCGTCATGATCCGCACTCATTCCCAGATAAGGTCTGGAATTCGTTCCACGGAAATTAGCGGGCTTACTGCCCATCGTACCGAAATTCCCCCAGTTGCTTATCCCCAGTTCAATGAATTTGCCTCCCAGGAAAAGCTCTGTTCCGCCTTCCCCGCCATAGGCAGCCCTTGCTCCCCAATCTGCTGAATCTGCATGTACAGCCAGGGGCGCTGGAAACATAGACAGGATCATTGTGGGCACCATTAGCAGTGCGAGCAGCTTCTTACGCTTCATTGTCTCACTCCATTCTTCATCATTGAAATGCAAGCCTATCCCTAATAAAAGCAAATCATTCTCACAAAATTCTCACAAATAATCGAAAATTGTCGACAATTCCTACAAAAAGTCATAAAAAAGAAGCAGAACGCACGTTTATACGTGAACGCCCTGCCTTATGGTGCTTCATATTCAGCTATTTCAGGAATGCTCCCTCGCCTGCCTGTGCCTGACCGTTCACCGCCTAACCCTTCTGGCAAAATCCACAAACTGAAATTTGTCCAGCCGGTGCCGGGACTCGGTATATTGGAACAGCACGGTATTCTCAAGATACACATAGTTGCGCACTACGACAATATGCGTATATTGCTTCAGGTCCAGCAGGCGCTGATCCTCCCCGGTTGAGGGCTCAACGGAAATCAGCTTTTTGGCATAACTGATCTTAAGACCCAGCTCAGACTCCAGGTATTCATAAATAGAGCCTTCTGCAATCTCCTTGCTCAGAAATGGGACGATATCTGAGCGGAAATAGTCCTTGTCCAGAATAATCCGTTCGGCTTCAATCTCTCTGGCGCGGATCACCTTCCATACCGGCGTCTCTTCAGTAATGTGCAGTTGCCGGGCCAGCAGAGAGCCTGCCGGCTCCAGGACCGTCTCCTCTACCAGTGTCCGCGAGGTAACCCCGAGCGTCCCTGTCAGCTCCTGGAATGAGATCAGTCCGGTTACGGGAAAATCCATCCGCGTCATATCCAGCACAAAGGAGCCCCTGCCTTTGATTTTGTTGATATAGCCCTCACGGAACAGGAGATTCAGCGCCTTGCGCACCGTCTCCCGCGAAGTCTGGTAAGCCTCCGCCAGCTCACTCTCGGAGGGCAGCTTGCTTCCGGGCGCAAGCTGGCCGGAATGAATACGGTTGCTATATTCCGTATAGATCTGCAAAAATATATTCTCTCTCATCGATCATCACCGCCCTATATTGTAACATGCCCTGGCTGCAGGACAGAGTATATAATTCTATAATTGTAGAAAAACAGCCCCGCAGGGCTGTCCTCCATTCCTTATATTGTATGCCTGATCCGCTCAGATCAACCCTTCAGATGAACCGTCAGAATACTTGTCTGCTTCGCCGTTGCCGGTCCGGTCTTCTCCTCAATCCGCTCCACCATATCCTGCCCTGCGGGGATAATGATTGGAGTGATTAATGGATACCCTGCGGCGCGGATGGCCTCCATATCGAATTCCAGCAAAAGCTCGCCTGCCTTCACTTTATCGCCGATATTGGCACGTGTGGTGAAGCCGCTGCCCTTGAGCGACACGGTGTTGATCCCGACATGGATCAGCACCTGGACTCCGCTGGCATGCTCCAGAATCAGCGCATGCTTGCTCTTAATCACATGGGCCACTGTAGCATCAAACGGAGCATACACCTTACCCTCGGCGGGTTCAATGGCAATCCCTTCACCCATCTGCTTCTCGGCAAATGCAGGATCAGGAACCTGCGCAAGCGGCACTGCCGTTCCGCTGAGCGGCGACGCCAGCTCCAGAATATTTACGGGCTCCTGCTCCTGCGAGCCTTGAACCGAGCTGCGGCTGTTCAGTTCCCCGCTTTTGGACGCAGGCTTAGCATCCGTCAGATCTGTTGCCTCTGACGGGCTTTTCGCTGCACGCTGCACAACTGCCCGGCCATACAGCACCGTGGCAACAAACGGCACAATCAGTACGATCGCCATCCCGATGAAGAATACGCCCCACTGGTTAGGGAAGATCGACAGGAAGCCGGGAATCCCTCCTACCCCAATGGAAGTGGCCCGGACCTGATTCACGGTCAGCAGCACTCCGGCCATCGCGGAGCCGATCATTCCGAAGATGAACGGATAGCGGTAGCGGATATTCACCCCGAAGATCGCCGGCTCGGTGACTCCAAGGAAAGCCGAGACGGAGGAGGTAACAGCCAGCCCCTTCGTCTTCTGTTCTCTAATCACGAACATCATAGCCAGTGCGGCCGCACCCTGGGCAATGTTGGAGAGCGCCAGCATCGGCCAGAGGAACGTGCCTCCTTCGCTGCCGATTAGCTGAACATCCACGGCCAGGAAGGTGTGATGCATGCCCGTAATGACCAGCAGCGAATAGAATCCGCCGTAGATTAAGCCGCCGAGGATGGCGAAATGATCGAAAATATAGATCAGCCCGGAGGTAATGGCATTCGCAATGCCGAACGTAACCGGTCCGATGATGGTGAAGGCCAGGAACCCTGTAATCAGCAGAGTCACGGGTGCGACCACGAGCAATTTGATCGAATCATGGACCCGCTTATCCAGAAATTTCTCAATGCTGGCCAGAATATAGGCCGATACCAGGACCGGCAGGACCTGCCCCTGATAACCGATCCGCTCCAGATGCCAGCCGAACAGATTCCAGGTTGGAACCGTCCCTTCCGTAGAAGCGTTGGCATAGCTGTAAGCACTTAATAAGTCTGGATGAACCAGAATCAGACCCAGCACAATCCCGAGCAGCGGACTGCCCCCGAAGCGGGTCACGGCCGCCCAGCCGATCAGAGCCGGCAAGAAGGTAAACGCCGTACTGGCAATCGTATTGATAATCGCCGCAATATCCTTCCACTGCGGATAGACATCCACCAGTGACTGGCTGAAGAAGATCCCAGGGCCGGTCAGCAGGTTATTGATCCCCAGCAACAGACCCGCAGTTACGATGGCCGGAAGAATGGGAATAAAAATATCGGCCAGCGTCTTGATCGCCCGCTGAAGCGGGTTCTGCTTGCGGGCAGCGGCTGATTTCACCTCATCTTTGGAGGAACGCGCACCGCCGGTCAGCTGAATCATCTCATCATAGACTTTATCTACTGTTCCCGGTCCGATAACAATCTGGAATTGTCCCTGGGAAGAGAATTGTCCCTTCACAAGGTCGTTGCGGTCCAGCGCCGCCGAATCCACCTTGCTCTCGTCATAGAGTGAGAACCTCAGCCGGGTAACACAATGCGTTGCAACCTCAATATTTTCCTTGCCTCCAACCGCCCGGACGATATCTTCAACATTTTTGCGGTCTATAGCCATATTGTCACTCCTCGCGTAGTTGATGAATGCTTACCAGTTGTTGCTTCTCTTAGCGCGCGTTGCTTCTATATTTAAGTACATTTCTCTAGGGCCAGCTTCCTTTAGTTCCGGCTGATCAGCCACAGGTATGAAGCATACGGACTAAGCTGAAGCTCTTGAGTCAGTGAGGGATGCTCATCCGTATTGGCAAGCAGAAGCCTGTCCTTCCCGGCTACATTTAAGTCCGCCCAGTGCTCCTCCGGGAACCGGAAGCGGACATCCTTGCCGCTGAAGTTCGAGACCACCACCAGCGCCTCGCCGTCCCCCATCCGTGCATAAGCAAACACCTCGGGATGTGCTTCGTCCAGTCTGCGGTAGATGCCGTCGGTGAAGACCGCATGCGTCTTGCGCAGAGCGATCAGCTTGCGGTAGTGATGGAAGATCGAATCCGGCCGCTCCCGCTCCTTCTGCACATTGATGTCCGGGTAACGTTCATCCACCTTCAGCCAAGGAATACCAGTGGTGAAGCCTGCATTCGCGCTTGTATCCCACTGCATCGGCGTACGGGAGTTGTCCCTTGAACGTTCCTGCAGGATAGCGAGAGCCTCCCCGGGGCTTGCCCCCTGCTCACACAGAATCCGGTACATATTCAGCGACTCGATATCGCGGAACTCCTCAATGCTCTTCCAATTGGGATTCGGCATCCCGATCTCTTCTCCCTGATAGACATACGGCGTGCCTTGAAGTCCATGCAGTGTAGTTGCCAGTAGCTTGGCGCTTTCTTCGCGGTACCTGTCATCATCGGTGAATCTGGAGAGGGCGCGCGGCTGATCATGGTTATTGAAAAATAATGCATTCCAGCCCCCGCCCTGCTGCATCCCGGTCTGCCACTCACTGAATAGCCGCTTGAGTGCTTCGAAATCGTAAGGCATCAGCTCCCATTTCCGGCCGTTTGGATAATCCACCTTCAGATGGTGGAAGTTGAACGTCATTGAGAATTCCCGCCGCTCAGGATTGGAGTAACGGATGCAATGTTCAAGTGTTGTAGAGGACATCTCGCCAACCGTAATCAGCTCATGCGGGCCAAACACCTCATCATACATCGCCCGGATGTATTCGTGGACCCGTGGACCGTCTGTGTAATATTTCCGCCCGTCGCCCGGCGGCACACTCCCGTCATCATCCGGGAAGCGCTGGTCCTTGGAGATCAGGTTAATCACATCCATGCGGAAGCCGTCCACACCCTTGCGGGCCCAGAACAGCATCATCTCATTGACCGCTATGCGAACCTGCTCGTTCTCCCAGTTCAAATCTGCCTGTGTTTTGTCGAACAAAGTAAGATAATATTGGCCTGACGCCTCATCGTACTGCCAGGCGGGACCGCCGAATTTCGACTGCCAATTGTTCGGTACTCCCCCGCCTGGCGCCGGGTCCTTCCAGATATAATAATCGCGGTACGGATTATCCCGGCTGGAGATCGCCTGCTTGAACCACTCATGCTCTGTCGAGGTATGGTTGACTACGATATCCGTCATGAGCTTCATTCCGCACCGGTGCAGCTCCGCTATCAGCTCGTCGAAGTCCTCCATCGTGCCGAATTCGGGGTTAATCCGCTCATAGTCGGCCACATCGTAACCGTTATCATGTCCCGGCGAGACATAGACCGGCTGGAGCCAGACAATATCAATCCCCAGCTCCTGCAAATAATCCAGTTTCTCCGTCAGGCCTCTTATATCTCCTGTTCCGCTACCTGTCGTATCCTTGAAGCTCTTCGGGTACACCTGATACACGGTGGACCGCCGCCACCATTCCGAATGCCGGGCTTGGCTCAAAGTTAGCACCTCCATGTAGAATTTCTGTGTTGTCCTCAGCAAAAATCGCTTTATTGTCATTCATTACACTTGTATATACAAGATCAAACACCTCACACAGTGTAAACCTGTATATACAGGTTGTCAATATGGGCTGGCCTAGTAGATGATTTAACGGGTAATTTAGTAGTTGGAGTAGCAAATGGGTAATGGGTAGATAGTCGGCGGGTAGGGTAGATAGTGGGTGGGTAGGGTAGTTGATAGATAGTGGGTGCCGGGAAGCTGGCGGGTATAAGTAGTAGGTGGAAATTGTACATTTAAATTTCGTCAAATAGGCTTCGGAGGGCATTTAATTGGATAAACAGCATCTACTATGTTCCATTTCCCTGCCTCTGGACATTTCAGGCAGAATTAAATGTACTTTTTCCACTCGTTTTCCCACTTTTGTGATTCTGCGTTAAAGCAATTGCCCTTTTTCCACTTGCTTCAAGCAGCAGCAACGGAGCGATGGCGCGGCGAGGGACGCAGCAGTTTGCCCTCCCCCTTCTCCATTCGTCTACTTCTGGCGGCATTCGGCATAATGAGGTGCACTACTGCTCCTCATTAGCATATTTAGCACGCGTCAGGTGAGATCGGGTGCACTCTCATAATTTCCTAAACAATAAAAAAACAGCGCCCCTCCCCGAATACCGGAGACAGGAACGCTGCCTATTACTAGTCCTCTTTACCTCACTGTACCTCTTTATACCTCTTTGAATCTCTCTGTATCTTTCTGTACCTCTTTTATCTCTGTATATCTCTCTTACTATTAATTATTCCAAATATCCCTTAATCAGTCCCAGCGGCAGCAGCTTCGGCTGGTCGCAGGTGGTGGTCAGCTCCGCATAGCGCTTGGAATCGGAGCTGGTGTGGAAGGCATGCATGATCTCCAGCACATGATTAGCCAGCTCGCCGTTAGCGCGCGGGGTCTCTCCAGTCCCGATACAGCGGGCCATATCAGCAACGCCAATTCCCCGGCTATTGCCTTCATAGCTGTGAACCACCGGAATCTCCTTGAATTCGGAGCTATGCGCCGGGCGCAGCAGGATCGGGCCGCCAAAGGTGTTCGGGTCCGGCACAATCAGGGTGCCCAGCGAGCCGTAGATCTCGATGCGCGGCAACGTGCTGTGCCAGACATCGAAGCTGGTAATCATCGTTGCAACTGCTCCGCTGGCGAACTGGATCGTTCCGGCCACATGCGTAGGGACTTCAACCTCTACAACCTTGCCGAACTTCTTCTCACTGGTGATCGTCCGGGTAGGGAAAGAGGTCTTAGTCATGCCGCATACCGTAGTCGCCGGGCCCAGCAAGGATACGAGAGCCGTCAGATAATACGGTCCCATATCGAACATCGGGCCGCCGCCGGCCTGATAGTAGAATTCAGGGTCCGGGTGCCAGCTCTCATGACCATGGCAGAGCATAAAGGCCGTTGCCGCCACCGGCTCGCCGATATATCCGTCTGCAATCAGCTTGGCGCAGGTCTGCAGACCACCCCCAAGGAAGGTGTCAGGAGCACAGCCGATGAACAGATTCTTTTCTTTTGCCAATGCGACCAGCTCGGTTCCGTTCTCAAGCGACAACGACAGCGGCTTCTCCACATAGACATGCTTGCCTGCGAGCAGCGCCTGCTTACACACCTCGAAGTGATAATTTGGCGTCGTCAGATTCACAACAATCTCAATCTCATCCGAAGCCAGCAGCTCCGCTGTTGTCCAGACATTCGGCACTCCGTACTGCTCTGCCGCCTGCTGCGCCCGCTCCAGATTAAGATCCGAACAAGCGTAGACTTCCGTATTCCTGAAGGTTCCGGTCAAATTTTCAAAATAAATGCCGCTGATATTCCCGCAGCCAACAATCCCAACTTTAACTTTACGCACGCTGTATCCCACCTTGTCCTTCGTTTATTTAGCTGCCCACAAGAAGCCCCGGCGCATCAGTTCCTTGGCCTCCGAGATATCGAACACATCCGCATGATGTCCAAGCGCGTTATAGAATACCTTGCCCTGGCCCCATTTCTTCGTATAGACCACCGGCATCGTGATCACACCATTGGCCGAATGCTCGCCTTCGCTTATTCCAAAAGTGGTGGTAGCCAGTACATTCACCGCCGGATCGACATGCAGATAATACTGCTCAGACTTCACCATGAAGTCCTGCATACCTTCCACAATCGGGCTGGAGCCGGATTTCACGATGTTCACTTCATAATCCACTCCATCGTTGAAGGGATGCGCCACCCATTGCGACCCGGTCAAAAATTGCCATTCCGTATTGGTCCGGAAGGAATCGCACATCCCGCCGTGACAGCCCGCGATGCCTACGCCGGAAGCCACAGCCGCCAGAACCGCCGAGCACTGCTCCCCCTTGATTTCGCCCATGGTCCACACCGGTACAATCAGGTTCAGCGCCTTCAGCGCCTCCGCATCATTGAAGCTGTCCAGCGTATCAGAGACTTCAACCTCGAAGCCTTCATTCGTAAGGATATCTGCAAAAAGCGCCCCTACCTCATTCGGTTCATGCCCGTCCCATCCACCTTTTACAATCAATGCCTTCTTTGCCATATCAACCTCTCCTTTTTGTCCTATTTATCCAAGTTTGGGTTATAGATTGATTCAGATCAGGTCTTCCTGAAGAAATTGTAATCCATTACGAGCCTTCTTGCTCGTCATTTTGCTTGTGGGAATGGTCATTTTTTGCTAAATTTAAGGTTGCATGATGCTGTTAGCAGCAAAATATTGAAACCGCTTCCTGACCATCGGCCGGGAATGTGGAGAACAGGAGTAAGCATGCGAGCTTTTCACGAGAACAGAACCTATCAATCCGCGTTTCCCTTCACGGCTTTTGTGAGTCACAATATAGATTTCCTGGCTCATTGGCATAACGATCTGGAGATTGTCTATGTGCTGGAGGGCTCCATCCGCATGGGGATCAACTCGGAGACGCGGCTCTTGAACTCCGGGGATCTGGCTGTATGCAGCAGCGGGGATATTCATTATTATGACAGCAAGAACAGCCAGTCCAAGCTGCTGATGATTATTTTCAATCCTTCGCTGATCGGGTTCCCCGCCGGCTGGCCGCTTAATATGCGGCTGACCTCCCCTTTTCTGGAGCAGCATCCGTCCGGCCCGGACGAAGCACGAATTCGCGGCCGCCTGCCCGCGATCATGCAGGAGCTGCTGCAGGAGCATCTTCAGAAGCCTCCACATCACGAGCAGCTGATGACCGGGCTGCTGCACGAGCTGTGTGCCCTGATTCTGCGGCAGCTGCCGCTGGATATCGTTAATCCCCACAAGGATAAGCGGCGCATTACGAACATGAAGATCATGCAGGAGGTGCTGGAATACCTGGACGTCCATTACATGCACCCCATCACGCTGGCCGACGCTGCCCGCCACGCTAACATGAGTCTGTTCTATTTCTCCCGCTTCTTCAAAAGCATCTCAGGCATGAGCTACGTCGCCTACCTGAATAGCATCCGCGTCAACCAGGCGGAGCGGCTGCTGCTTAATACGGACAAAAGTATCCTGGATATCGCGCTGGAATGCGGCTTCACCAATATCCGCACCTTCAACCGTGTGTTCAAGCAGGTCAAGCTGCGCACACCGAGCGAGCTGCGGTAGCTTGAAATATGCTAAAGAAAAAGTAACAGCCTGCACAGGAGAGTATCCTTGCGGGTTTTTTGCGGTTATATGGGGCTTCCTAAGTCCACACCAAACCAGTAAGTCTGAATATTACTATATTAATCATTAAGTGTGCTGCTGATGGAACGAAATTCAATTATACGGACAGGAAGTGATCAAGCAATGGCCTTTTTATCAACAGGACCGATCGAAAATAACCCGGTTAGCGGAGTGAGGCCTACTCAGCAGGTTACTGTTAAAATCGATAATCGCAGCGTGAGCTCGGCGTTCTCTGTATCTATTCAGGGGTATTATCTGAATGCGGGAACAAGGGTCTTGTACGTTAGCGAAGTTGTCCAGCTTGCAGCAAATCAAGTCATTACGAAGAATTATTATGCTGATTTTAATGGTTTTGAATTTATATTTGTTACATCTGATAGTGTGACTGAGTTGAGCAATGTCGTTCAAATTTCGGTGTGGGGCAAGAGTAGTACTGGTCAACTGGTCACCGCTCACCGCTTAGTATCTGAAGAACTGCTTGGAGAACATAACGGTGGAGGGACCACGGGGCCAACCGGAGTGACCGGACCTACCGGTCCAGGGGGAGGGGCTACGGGGCCAGCCGGAGTGACCGGACCTACGGGGCCTGGGGGAGGGGCAACGGGGCCAGCCGGAGTGACCGGACCTACCGGTCCAGGGGGAGGGACCACGGGGCCAACCGGAGTGACCGGACCTACCGGTCCAGGGGGAGGGGCCACGGGGCCAACCGGAGTGACCGGACCTACTGGTCCAGGAGAAGGGGCAACAGGGCCGACCGGAGTCACCGGAGTCACCGGAGTCACCGGAGTCACTGGTGCTACCGGCCTTACCGGAGTCACCGGAACTACCGGAGTCACTGGGGCTACCGGCCTTACCGGAGTCACCGGAGTCACCGGAGTCACTGGGGCTACCGGCCTTACCGGAGTCACCGGAGTCACCGGAGTCACTGGGGCTACCGGCCTTACCGGAGTCACCGGAAGCACCGGATTCACTGGGGCTACCGGCCTTACCGGCGCTACTGGCCTCACTGGGGCTACTGGAATCACAGGGCCGAATATATTGGCCACTCATGGACGATTTGTTCCGGTCAATAACACAGCAGTAACTAATGGCGTCCCGGTTAATATCCCGTTCAATACGGTATTTGCTCAGGGGATTACCCTTGGAGGTACCGGCGGTAACCAAAGTATAGTGATACCAGAAACAGGCATTTATTTTGTTGCCTACAACATTCGATTGTTTATTAGTGATACCTCTGCAAGTGCCGATATTATAACTGTTATACCTACTTTGAACGGTGCAATTACCCCCTTCCCCTCCTATCTGTATAAAGCTGCTGGAGGAACTACAGGCTCTGGCGGCCTGGCCCTGGCGGCCAGTGGTCTGATAAATGTAACTACGGCCAACACAGAGCTTATTTTCCCAGTCACGGCACAAGGGATTACGGGGTTAAACTTGCAAATCACAGGACAATCTGACACTTACAGTAATGTAAGCATATTTAGAATCTCTTAAATGTAGGGCTAAAAAATGAGCAAAGGCGGTTCAACCGGTCCAATTCCTCCAAATGCTCGTACACCGCAGGAAAGTTATCATCCCCTGCCTGTGCGGGCTTTCTTTATGTAGGGAGATTGAACAAGTAACCCTTGCCCTTTCACCGTAAAATAACTACAATACACGTATTCCAACACGCAATCTTCCAGGAGGCAATTTACCTTGAAAGCTCAGTCCCGCAACTCTGCAAGCAAACGCAATACCGTTTATATCATGCAACTTGTCACTATCTTCCTGGGCTTTGTCGTCTTTGGCATCTCGGAGAATATTAAAGGGCCCGCCATCCCGCGGATTCAGCTCGCCTTCAATCTGAATGAGGGGCAGCTCGGCACCCTGCTCTCGCTTAATGCGCTTGGCTATCTGATCGCCTGCTCGTTCACGGCTATTCTTGTCCGCAAATGGGGAATTAAGGCCGTTACTGTTATTTCGTTCGCCTCCATGGTCCTCTCAGGGGTGCTGATCTTCCTGTCCCACAGCTATCCGCTGTTTGCTTCCTCTTACTTTCTGATGTACATAGGGAACGGGATGCTGGAGATCGGGCTGGCGATTCTGGGGGCACGCATATTCGTCAAAAACACGGGGATGATGATGAACCTATCCCACTTCTTCTATGGCCTAAGCTCAACTGTAGCGCCGCTGCTGGCAACCGGGGTGATGTCGCTGAGTGTATTCGGTCATACGCTGGACTGGCGGGGGATGTATCTGGTCATGCTGTCGCTCTGCCTGCTGCCGATTCTGTCGGCGCTGCGAAGCACGTTTCCCGGGGATGATCTGCCGAATGAGGACCGCACCTCCTTCCGTACCCTGACGCGCGATCCCGCGCTCTGGATGATGGTGATGATTCTGTCCTTCGGCGTGGTCTCAGAGCTGGCTGTGGGCGGCTGGCTGGTTAACTTTCTGGAAAAAGCCTACGCCTGGGATACCGTCCGCGCTTCCGGCTTACTGTCAGCCTTCTTCCTGCTATTCTCCCTGGGACGGCTCTTGCTGGGTGCACTGACAGACCGGATCGGCTTCGTGCTCTCGCTGATTATCTTCTCCTGCTTCTCGGCGGTCTGCACCTTCGCCGCCCTGGCCGGCGGGGAGCGTCTCGCCTTTCTGTTCGCCCTATCCGGCGCTGGGATCGCTATTATCTATCCTACCGTGATGGCTTTTATTGCCCGCCGTTACCCGAACGGAAGCGATACGGCTATTACCTTTGTGGTCACGTTGATGGGCCTGGGCAGTGTCATCGGCAATTATATTATCGGCTGGGTCATTGAGACCGTCAAAAGAATGTACGGCAGCACAACAGAGCTTGGCCTGCTGCGCGGTCTCCAGGCGGGGTACGGGTTCATCGGGCTGTGCGCAGCGGTCTGCTCCTTGTCGGGAATTGTGCTGTATGTGTATTTGAAGCGGCGGCGGGAACTGATCTGAGGGTTGTGAGCAGCAAGAGCAGCGCCTCTCCGGCTACCGGAAGACCGCTGCTCTTGCTGCGTGTGGCTGCTATAGGTATTTTTTCAGATTATCAAGAACCACGGAGTACCCGTTCCCATACATATGAACTCCGTCCATCGTATACTCTTCCTTCAGATTCCCTTCAGCGTCCGTAAGTCCCTCATTCACATTAATGAACTCATACCCGTGCTTCCCGGCTAATTGTTCCACCGCGCTGTTCGCTTCCAATAAAGCCGCATTGGTTCTCGTTCTGAAGTAGTTCTCCCGCATCTCCTCATCCATTCCGGGGAACTCGGCCTTGGCATTCACCGGATAATACGCCATGACATACACCTTGCACTCCGGCAGCCTCTCTCTAATTCGGGTCAGAATCTCATTGTAATTCGCAAGCAGCTTCTCCAGCTTATACTCCCCGTCCGCTGAGCTGATGTCGTTGGTGCCGATATTAATGAACAGCTTCGAAGGTGCAAGCGCAAGCACGCATACCTCCAGCACTTCAAGCAATTCCCGGGTTACATAGCCTGCAATCCCGCGGTTATAGATCACCGTCTGCTTCTCCAGCGTCTGCTGTAATTCATTCACCGGAAAAAACTCCATCAGCGACGAGCCGGTCATCACGGTCTGCCCTTTTAGCGCCAAGGTATTCAGAATGCTATACTTCTTCACCTTCTCTTCTTTCTCTCTCTGCCACTGAATCTCCATCATCTCGTCAAATTCTTCCTGAGTCATTCTATTCTCCTCCGCTTCTATTGTCTATGTTATTCTACCATTGTTAACCTTTATCTCTCAGCTTGCAACCCTTGCCCAATTGTGTCGAAAATATGGAAATTGATCTCCATGTAAGGTTTATGTTCTATGCACACGTGTTCTGAATAGGTTAGATATCGGGTGCAGTCGGAGGTGCACATCTGGCTGGATTGCCCGCAAGGTACCGGTACGCCGGACCTCAATTCTACAGTTGAAGGGCGGAATGTTTTTGAAAAAGGTAGTTGGCTTGCTCCTGTCGGTTGCACTGTTGTCTTCGTTCTATGTTGCCAGTCCCCCCGAGGTATCAGCCGCATCGCCAATTGTGGTGAATTCGACGATTGTAGTGAAGGCCGGTGAGACGTATAACGGCAATGGCCAGACGTTCGTCGCCAATCCGAGCACGCTCGGAGACGGCAGCCAGGCAGAGAATCAGAAGCCCATCTTCCGGCTGGAAAAGAATGCTACACTCAAAAATGTAATTATCGGCGCTCCCGGCGCAGACGGGGTGCACTGTTACGGGAATGCTACCATCTCCAATGTGACCTGGCAGGATGTCGGCGAGGATGCCCTGACCCTGAAGGCCTCCGGCACCGTCAATATTACAGGCGGAGGTGCGTACAAAGCCTACGATAAAGTGTTTCAGGCGAACGCTGCGGGCACCATCAACATTAAGAATTTCAGAGCCGATGATATCGGCAAGCTGGCCCGCCAGAACGGCGGCACCTCCTACACGGTGAACTTCACACTGGACAACTCGGACATTTCGAACGTCAAGGATTCCATCTTCCGCACAGACAGCAGCAGCAGCGCAGCCCGGATTACCAATACCCGCTACCGCAATGTGCCCACCCTATTCAAGGGCTTTGCCTCGGGCAAGACCAGCCAATCGGGCAACACGCAATATTAAGGTAAAACAAGATCAGGGAAGCTAGTGTGAATACACCAGTCTGATGCCCGCAACATACCGCCGTTAACAGTAACCGCCTTCATTTCCGGCTCTTCCGGGATGGAGGCGGTTTCTATATATACGGAGGATAAGCACACATGAACACGGGCAGCTTCGGGACGGAGAGTTTGATTTATTTTGGACACATCTGCCTCTATGAACTCTATCGACATAAGCTCACATGATATGCTATTATGATAGCCTGATAACGTATTAACGAACTAAAGCGGGCGGATGCGGCACGCAATCTACTAGGAGGATTAGAGAGATGAAGAGACAGGGAATATGGGTTCTATTAACCATCATGGCTATTGTACTAATTACAGGCTGCTCAGGGTCCGGTTCAGGCGGCAAGGACGGGATGCTGGTGATCGGCATAGACGACAAGTTCGCCCCGATGGGCTTCCGGGATGATGACAATGAGCTTGTCGGCTTCGATATTGACTATGCGCGAGCGGCTGTCAAGAAGATGGGCAAGGAGGTTACCTTCCAGCCGATTGACTGGTCCGCCAAGGAATCCGAGCTGAACAGCGGCCGGATTGATATGATCTGGAACGGATACACCATCACGGACGAGCGCAAGGAGAAGGTGCTGTTCACCAAGCCTTATCTGGAGAATAGCCAGGTGGTAGTCGTGCTGGCGGGTTCATCGCTGTCTGCGCTTAAGGATCTGGCCGGCAAAGAAGTCGGATTGCAAAGCCTCTCCTCTGCCGCCGATGCCCTGGATGCCAGTCCGATCAAAGCCGAGCTTAAGGACGTGTCCGAATACCCCGACAATGTCCTGGCTCTGACAGACCTCAAGTCCGGCCGTGTGGATGGGGTAGTTATTGATGAGGTTGTCGCCAGATATTACATAGCCAAGGAGCCGGATACGTATAAGCTGATGGAAGAATCACTGGCTCCTGAGCAATATGGTATTGGAATCAAGAAGGGCAATGATGAACTGCTGACAGAGCTGCAGAAGGCGCTGGATGAGCTGAACAGTGACGGAACCGCCGCTGAGATCTCAACCAAGTGGTTCGGAGAGAACAAGGTATTGAACTAGATGCTATCGTTTAGGAGCCGGTTAAGCCATGGATATCGATTATATTATTAGAATTTCCGGACCGATGCTTGAAGGCGCCCGGACCACGGTGCTGCTGTTCCTGATTGTGATCGTGCTGTCCATTCCGCTCGGGATGGTGGTCACTCTGATGGCCAAAAGCACGCTAAAGCCGCTGGCCTGGATCGCACACGCTTATATTTACGTCATGCGCGGAACGCCGCTCTTGCTGCAATTGTTCTTCTTCTGCTTCGGCCTGCCGCAGATTCCCGTGATCGGGGAATATCTCGTTATGGACCGCTTTGTAGCGGCCAGCCTGGGCTTTATTCTCAATTACGGCGCTTATTTCGCCGAGATCTTCCGGGGCGGGCTGCTCTCGATCGATAAAGGCCAGCATGAGGCGGCCAAGGTTCTGGGCTTAAGCCGGTGGCAGACGCTGCGCAAGGTGATTCTCGCCCAGATGTTCCGCGTGGCGCTGCCTGCGGTCGCCAATGAATCCATTACGCTGGTTAAGGATACCGCTCTGCTGTATGCCGTGGCGGTGCCTGAGCTGCTGAATTTCGCCAAGACGGCGGTGAACCGTGATTTTACCGTCACTCCTTTTGTCGTTGCGGGCGTTATTTATCTGCTGATGACACTGGTGCTGACCTTGTTCTTCAAGCTGCTGGAGAAACGTTTCAAATTTGAGTAGAAGGGCTGTTTGGCTATGAGTAGCATGATTGAAGTACGTCAATTGAAGAAAGACTTCGGCAGCCTCAGTGTGCTGAACCAGATAAGCTTTGACGTGAAGCCCGGCGAAGTCGTTGCGGTGATCGGGCCCTCGGGCTCCGGCAAAAGCACCATGCTGCGCAGTCTCGTACATCTGGAGGAGGTCACCGGAGGCAGCATCTCGATCTGCGGGAAAGTGCTTGTTGAGGATGGACGCTACGCCAGTACGGCGAATATTAGAGACATCACCTCAAGTATGGGGATGGTGTTCCAGCATTTTAATCTTTTTCCGCATCTCAGTGTGCGGGACAACCTGGAGCTTGCCCCGCGCACGCTGAAGCGGGAGAGTGTGCAGCAGATTACGGCCAAGAGCCGGGAGCTGCTCTCGAAGGTAGGCCTGGCTGACAAAGCAGACGTCTATCCCTCCACACTGTCGGGCGGGCAGAAGCAGCGGGTCGCCATCGCCAGAGCGATGATGCTCAGCCCGGACATTCTCCTGTTCGACGAACCAACCTCGGCGCTTGATCCCGAATTGACCGGCGAGGTGCTGCGTGTCATCCGCCAGCTCGCCGAGGAGAACATGACGATGATGATCGTCACCCATGAGATGAGCTTCGCCCGCGATGTCGCCGACCGCGTCTTCTTCATGGACAACGGGGACATTGCCGAATCCGGCACACCGGAGGAGATCTTCGGCAGCCCGAAGCTGGAGCGGACGCGGACGTTTTTGATGCGGGAGTAGGTATAGTGGATACTTATAAGTTTAAGAAAACATCGAAGTAGCTGATTACATTACAAACGAATATAACAAAACAAACACACCGGAAATCATGTTATGGATTGATTTCCGGTGTGTTTGTTTTAATCTATATACCTAATCTGATAGTGGGACGAGGATCAAGCTAAGCTCAGAACGCAGCAGAGGAAGCAAGTGGATTTAGTCCATCTAATTTTGCGCTACAGACATACTTTCCAAGATTAGTTGGATAAAGAACACTTGTTGGAGCCGACTTTAGGCGAATCCTTATATATTGGAATATTAGATGTACTTTTTCCAACTGCTTCCCTGTAACAGTCCACTCCACGTGAAATAAGTGCCTATTTTCCACCTCTCACCCAAATCTTCCATTACTCTGCCCCAACCTCACCCTTGTTCACTCTCACTTCATCCAAGCTCACCCTTGCTTCGTCCAACCTCGCAATTTCTATGGACCCCCTACGCGCTAATCGGTCCTTAATCTGCCTTTTTCAATTCCGTTTACTCCCCCGCATCCGCAGGCGGCGCCGTGTCCCCGGGCATCGGCTCTACCGGTCCCATCGGCGCTGCCGGCTCCTCATCCCAGCGCCTGCGGATGAACAGCTGATACAGCTTGACGATGATGATCTTGAGCATCATGTAGACCGGAATAATAACCAGGATGCCGATGATTCCGCCGAAATCGCCGCCGGCCAGGACGAGAATGATGGTGGTCAGCGGGTGGATATCCATACTTTTGCCGAAGATATAAGGGGCCACCAGGTTATCCTGAATCTGCTGCGCAACGAGCACGACCACAATCGACCAGACCGCCGTAGACGGGGACTCAATCAGACCGATGATGAAGATTGGCACGGTAGACAGAATGGCTCCGATAAAAGGGATAAAGTTCATCAGCACCGCCACCAGCGTCAGCAGCAGTGCATACGGCAGGCCGATGAACAGGAACCCGATGTACATGAGCACGCCGAGCGCCAGATTGACCAGCACTCTGCCGACGATGAAGCTGCCCATCACGTTATCAATCTCGGCAACCACCCCCGCGCCTTCCTCGTGATAGCGTCTCGGGAAGAAGCTCACGAGCTTATCGCCGAACTTCCCACCCTCCTTCAGCATGTAGAACAGCAGGATCGGGAAGGTGAACAGCACAATTGCAAAATTAGAGACAAAGGAGAACAGCCCGGACACATAGCCCGTTGCCAGCGAGAAGCCTGTATTCAAATAGCCCATCAATTGGCTGGACAGGTTCATATTCTCGGGAATCAGTCCCGACAGCAGCTCAGTGTTCTCCAGCTTACTTAGCTGCTCCCCCACTGCTCTCAGCACACCCGGCATATTGTTGACCAGGTTCAGCAGCTGACTTTGCAGCGATGGCCAGACGCCTACCGTGAAGCCCAGCAGCAGAACAGCAATGACCAGATAGACCAGCAGGATCGCCAGCGTCCGCTTCAATTTGCGCGAGGACAGGAAGTCGATCAGGGGCCGAAGCAGATAATAGAAGAATACGGCCAGCATTAACGGCACCATCACAACATTGAACAACGAGATAACAGGGGTAAAAATAAAGTCTACCAGTGAGCCGACATAGATAATGCCCAGCACCAGCAGCACGGCAATACACACGCGGATAAACAAATTCAATTTGGCCATAGTGGGCTCCCGTTCCGTTATTTTGAACAGCGTTTCTTGTTCACTTAAATATAGCCGGGGTTTCTTAATTCAGACTAAACCAAGTCTAAAGATAAGCTAAAGATTTGGTCTCCAGGCCGGAATACGGCTATGTTTAATTTCGTCATGAAACGGCTCTGAGATAGACGGGTATGATTTGCCGAAAAGAAAGCTGCCGTCCGCGCGGTTAGCCGATAGTTTCGACCACATTGCCTTCCTGGTCTTTGATGTAGGTCTTGCGGATCTGCACCTTCAACTCCTTGGCGGCAGACAGCCGGAGCTCCCCTTCCTTAGGCTGGAGCTTCTCTTCCAATTCCAGGACCACCTCTTCCGTCAAGCCGATGCGGACACAATCCTCGTTGACCACAGTCCCGTTAACGGGTTTCAACTCCAGCATCACCTGCAGCTTCTTGCTGGTCAGCGTCAGCGGCTTCCCCTTCAGCAGACGGCCGCGCAGCAGCTTGGCTATAGTCGGTGCCTGCCGTGCGCCTATGGTCAGGACAGCAGGTGCTGCACTGAACAGGCGGCTTGTACCCGGCTCATAATCCAGTTCATCCACATACAGAATGCCCGTCTGGGAACCGTCACGGTCGATACCCTGACGCACCGCTTCCTGAATGGCCGGAAGCCGGAGCAGCGAATCCCGGGCAAGATCGGTGATGTAGAGAGGGAGCACCTCCTGACTGGCCTCCAGGAAGGCGTTGGTATTCCAGGACATCATCGCTTCCAGCTCATCCGCTGTGATTCCTACCATCTGCAAGAATTCTACACGGCCGTTCGGCGTCTCCACAGCCGGAAGCTCCGGGTCATCGGTGAACGCCAGCGCTGTCAGCTGAGTATCCGCCCCCAGGCAAATCGGGCCATTGGCATCCAGGTGATGGCCGGAAGCAAAGATATTTCCGCTGGAGAATACATATCTGGCCATGTTCTGCAGCAGATTGATCGCCCAGGCTGGAGGATCCTGCTCGCCTGCACTACGCGCCAGACGGAAGGTCAGCTCGAAGCCGTAGCCGCTGTATTCAAGGTCTTCAGACTCCTTCTCGAACAGCTCGGTGAAGCCGAAGGTTACGAAATGCCAATGCGGATAAGGCTGCTCGGCAGCATAAGCGCTGATTCCGTTCAGCGGGTCATTGCCTCCCAGGCTATACGGCAGCATTGCCGCATAATGCTTCGGCTCCTGTTGCCCGTACAGTCTCTTCATCTGATCTTCAATGGCATCCCAGCCGATAGCTTCCACTTCTTGCTCACTCATCTTGTTCCCTCCAGGTTCATATTTATGTACAGCCGGAATTCCCATATCCGGCCCAGAATCTCCCGTTCATTACCCCAATTCCATCATCACAAACCCTAAACCATATAAATTCCGCAAAAAACGGCAAGCTCATCTGACGAGCTTGCCGTTTGGTGTATCTTCATTAATATAGGTATCAGTTAATGCCGACCAGCAGGTCCTTGCGGGCTACGCCGCTCTTAGCTGCCGCTTCAGCTACAGCCATGCGGATTCTCTCTACTACACGCGGATCGAAGGCGTCCGGGATGATATATTTCTCATGCAGCTCAGACGGGTCAATCACTGAGGAGATCGCCTCTGCTGCCGCCAGCTTCATATCTTCATTGATATCCGTAGCTTCACAATCCAGCGCGCCTCTGAATATCCCCGGGAAGCACAGCACATTGTTAATCTGGTTCGGATAGTCGGAACGGCCGGTCGCCATGACTCTTACATGCGGCGCAGCAATGGCAGGATCAATCTCCGGCATCGGGTTCGCCATGGCGAACACAATCGGGTCTGTGGCCATGTTCAGCACATCTTCCAGCTTCAGCACGTCCGGTGCAGAGACTCCGATGAAGACATCTGCGCCTTTGATCACATCGGACAGACTTCCGGTTTCAAGATAAGGGTTCGTAATCCGGGCGTAATCGCTCCAGTGGCTGCGTTCATAATCCGCCAGCCGGTTAATCGCGCCCTCCCGGTCCACGCCGATCAGGTTGACCGCTCCGGCATGCAGCAGCATTTTGGAGACGGAGATGCCGGCTGCACCTATGCCATTGACTACGATTTTGACATCCTTAATATCCTTGCCGCATACCTTGAGCGCATTCAGCAGTCCGGCTGTCACGACAATTGCCGTACCATGCTGATCATCATGGAAGACGGGAATGTCCAGCTCGGCTCTTAGTCTGGCTTCAATCTCGAAGCAGCGCGGAGAGGAGATGTCCTCCAGGTTAATGCCGCCGAACGTCGGGGCAAGCGCTTTTACAATCGCAATAATCTCTTCGGTATTCTTGGTGTCCAGGCATATCGGCACGGCGTCGACGTCTGCGAATTGCTTGAATAGCGCCGCTTTGCCCTCCATGACCGGCATGGCCGCCTTCGGCCCGATATCGCCAAGACCAAGTACAGCCGTACCATCGGATATGACAGCTACGGTATTCTTCTTCGTGGTTAGCTCGTAAGCCTGGGACTGATCGTCGGCAATCGCCTGACAGACCTTCGCCACACCCGGCGTGTAGACTTTGGACAGGTCGTCTTTGCACAGAATCGGATGCTTCAGAGTAGTTTCGAGCTTACCGCCTTTATGCAGCAGCATAATTTCTTCTAATAGTTCCATGAATAACTCCTCCATTCAACTGGTTAACCGTTTGCTTGCATCTATTCTCAGATCTTACTATATATAGCGGATATACCTGCATCCGGAACCGTACCAGACCCGTATGCAGGCCCGTCAACTCTGCATTTCATATACTCCCTTAGTCATTCTCCGCGATAATTATCGGATTGGCAAGATAAAAGCTGACACCTGAAAATTGTCCACGATTTAGACACGATTGGATGCGATTTCATGTGATTCAGCCGTCTTGTCTGCTGATTGAGGACCCTGATCAGCCGCCCCAGACGGAGATGAGCAGTGTGGCTACAACTACTGTAATTGCACCGCCGATACGGGTGGAGATCTGTGCGAACGGCATCAGCTCCATGCGTCCCGAGGCAGACAGAATGGCTACATCACCTGTTCCGCCAAGGCCGCCGCGGCAGCCGGTAACAATGGCCGCTTCAACCGGGTACATATTGACCCATTTGCCGGTAAAATAGCCGGTGATCGTCATCGCCACGATAACAGTAGCGCAGACAATAATATAAGGAAGCGAGATCAGGGCGGCGACATCCTTCAGCGGGATGTACAGCATCCCGAGGCCGACCATCAGCGGCCAGGTTAAAGTACCGGATACCAGCTTGTAGAGCTGATAAGCGCCCTGCTCGATTTTGGACGGGAGCAGCTTGGAAATCTTGAGTAGTGCCGCTGCGAAGATCATCAGAATCGGACCCGGAATGCCAACAAACGGCGACAGCAGGTGTCCGGTGATAAAGAGTCCGCAGGCGAACAGCAGGCCCGCGCCCATCAGCAGGAAGTCCGGCTTCGCGCTGTCATACGTGCTGCCCGCCAGCTTCTGGCCGTCCTTCGACTTTACGAGCACACCGTTCCCGGTGATGGACGGATTTTTGTCAGCCATCCGCTTGAGCAGGCCCGCACCGATAATCGCAAACACGTTGCCGATCACCGCTGCCGGAATCATCTGGGCCACATAGGAGCCGGATTCCCCGCCGAGGATCTGCGAGAACGCGATCGACAGCGGGAGAATCCCTTCACCGACACCGCCGCCGATAATAGGCACGATAATGTAGAATAGTGTCCGGTGTGCGCTATAACCAAGCAGCATCCCTACGCCCAGGCCCGCAGCCACAGCGGCGAGGGTTCCGGCCATCATCGGAATGAAGATGCGGATGAAGCCGTTGATCAGCGTAGTCCGGTTCATCCCGGTAATACTTCCGGCTACCAGAATCGAGATGTACAGGTACAGGAAATTCGATGTCTTCATCAGCGTGTTGACCGATTCGAGCACCGAAGGGTCCAGCACATTCCAGAAGACCAGGAAGGATGGGATCATCAGGGAGAGGATCGCGGGACCGCCGATATTCTTGAGAATCGGAAGCTTGAAGCCCAGATCACTGAGCAGCACCCCCAGTACAATAATTACTGCAAAGCCGCCGATCATGTCGTTGGGCAGTTCACCAAGCACAGAAGCCGCAAAAATAATGAGTGCAAATACCACATACAGCGGGAGCGGAATAACGCCTACTTTTAAATGCAGAAGCTTCTGGACGAAACCCTGTTCTCCTTGCTTCAGTACAACAGGCTGCTGTTCCGGTACCGAAAGCGGGGGTTGAATTGCTTTTTGCATGTTAACCTTACCTCCTTAACTCTTTTACAAATTCATCATAGCTGCTTTGAAAGCGCTTTTGTTTTTATGAAAGTAATAAAGGGGTTTTGTAAATTATTAAAGTAAGCGCTATCAGGAATGGGCTGGGAACGGGGGATTTATCCCTTTCATTTCAGCTCCCAGCCCACTTCCAATGTCTGCGCAACACAAAAAGCCCCGCCGCAGGTTGCGCGGCAGGAGCTCCAGGATTAGTTAGTTATACTCAAATATACTTAGTAATCAATCCCTTGCCGTTCGGAGCGATCCGGTATTTTTGCACCGGACGGCCGATGCTGCCATAGACGAGGTCCATCTCCAGCACGCCCATCTCGGTCAGGCCGATCAGGTATTTGCCGGCGGAGACACGGGAGATGCCGGATACCGCCGAGATGTCCTCGGCGGAGAACAGCTCAGTGCCGCAGGCCTCCACGGCACGCCAGATGGTCTGGAGCGTCTGACGGGTGAAGCCCTTCGCCAGCTCCTGCGAGGTCATCCGTTCCTGCTTGAACCGGGACAGCCGGTCCAGCTCCGACTGGTTCAGCCGCTCCTGGCTGCGGAACAGCTTGTTCTGCTCCCGGTAGCCGTTCAGCGCCGCGCGAAACCTCGGGAACTCGAACGGCTTGATCAGGTAGTCCACCGCTCCGTTCTGGAGCGCTTCGCGGATGCTCTCCTTGTCGCTCGCCGCCGAGATGACGATCACATCAATCTTTATGCCCCTGTGCCGGATCTCGGCCAGCAGCTCCAGCCCGTTGCTGTCCTTCATGTAAATATCCAGCAGAATCAAATCATACGGCTGCTCCTCCAGTTGCTCCAGCGCCTCGGCCGCAGAGCTGGCCCACCCCTGGGCGCGGAAGCCCTCTACCTGCTCCAAATAAAACTTGTTCATCTCCGATACCATCGGGTCATCTTCAACGATCAGTACTTTTATCATAATTGGGTCTCAACCCTCTTCATCAGTTATCCACACTCTTCATAGTTAATCATCAGTCTTCAACAGGTTATCATCATGCTTCGCAAGATAAGGCAACTGTATAGTAAAATCGGTTCCTTGATCCGCCCGGCTCTGGTAGTCAATCGTCCCGCCCAGCTTGGCTACACTCCGCTTCACCAGATACAGCCCCACGCCCCGGTCTTTGCCTTTGGTCGAGTAGCCCTGTTCATACAGATGATTCCCGTCCTCCGCAGAGATGCCGGGGCCGTTGTCGCTGATCTTCAGGGTAAGCAGATTGTCCTTATGCCAGAATCCGATCTCTATCAGCTTAGTGTCCGCCCCTTGCAAGGCCTCTAGCGCATTGTCCAGCAGATTGCCGAATATCGTGACCAGCTCCCGTGCGGTCTCATGATCCGCAGCTTCCGGCAGCACACCGTCGTCCAGAATAACCAGCCGCACATCTGCCTCTCTGATTCTGCTCAGCTTGCCCAGCAGGAAGCCGACCATCACCGGGTCTTTGACCTGTCTGACCACGGAGTCCGCCTCCGTCCGGATGTTCTGCACAATATCGGTCAGATATTCTTCCAGCCGGTCATATCTGCGCATCGTATTCAGCCCCATAATGACATGCAGCTTGTTCATGAATTCATGGGTCTGGGCACGCAGTGCTTCTGCATACAGGGAGATTCCTGAGAGTCGCTCCATCAAAATACTGATTTCGGTCTTGTCCCGGAACGTGGCTATGGCCCCCTCAATCACTCCGTTCACCTTGACCGGAACCACATTCACCAGCAGCGTGATGCCGCTCTGCTCCACTTCCTTATCCTGCAAGGCTTCCCCGGTCTCCAGCACCTTCTCCATCCGCAGCAGCGGCCAGAACTGCCCGGCCTGCCTGCCTACCGGTTCCTGGTTCAAGCCGACACTGCCCATCAGTCTGCGAGCCTCGGCATTCACCAGGGTAATCCGCGAGTCCTTGTCGACGGCCAGAATCCCTTCTTTGGTCGATTGCAGCATAGCGCTGCGTTCCTCCAGCAGCTTGGCAATCTCGCCCGGCTCCATGCCGAACATCATCCGCTTGATTTTGCGGGCGAGCAGGATGGCACCGAATATCCCCATCAGCCCGCCGACCAGGATGCCCGAGTAGATAATCCAGCGGTTCTGCTGAACGGCGGAACGGACGCTGCCAAGCGATATGCCCACCGCTACTGCTCCAACCTGCTTGCCGTCAGAGGCGAAGATCGGTGAGAACGCTCTCACTGAATAACCGAGCGAGCCTTCAGCCACGGATATGGTCTCCTTGCCATGCAGTGCATCGGTCTCATCCCCGCCCATGAAATGCTTGCCGATCAGGGCCGGATCAGGGTGGGAACGGCGAATGCCGCCCATATCCATCACCACCACAAATTGAACGTCATTGATGACGCTAATATCGGTTGCATAACGCTGGATGCTGCCGGAATCGGACTCTGCAAGCAGCCCGTCCACCACCCCCGGTGTACGCGAGACCGTGCGGGCAATGGTGATGGCCTTGTTCTCCAGAGAAGCCCGGGCTTCTTCGGAGAATCTCATGCCGAACATTACATACACAATCAGCAGCACCAGCACGACGATCAGGCAGATCATCAGGGTGATGGTGGTCTGAAGGCGTAATCTTTTTGTACCAATTCTCACATTGCTCCACCTTCAGGAAATTTTTCTCGATTATAACGCAAAAGCCTTCAAAGCGCGACAGTCACAATTCAAAGTAAATTCTGCTAGGATTCCGCAATCACGGACTGGTTGCGCCCTCTGCTCTTCGCCAGATACAAAGCCTGATCCGCCTTCACAAGCAGTCCCGTAAGATCGGCGGCATGGGAAGGGTAGTGGGCAATCCCCTGTGAAATCGTAAGCTTCGCCGCAATCGGCCCCTGGCTCCGCTCAACCGCAAGACGGATTCGCTCAGCAGCGCTGAAGGCTTCAGCAGGCGTGGTCCGGGCCAGCAGAATAACGAATTCTTCCCCGCCGTAGCGGTAACAGATATCATCCGGCCGAAGTGAAGTCACGATGACCCGGACGACATGCTTCAGAACTTCATCGCCCAGATTATGGCCGTACGTGTCATTGACCAGCTTGAACTTATCTATATCCAGCAGCACCAGTGAAAAGGGAACACCAGAGCTTATCCGCTGGCTGATCGTATGCTCCAGGGACCTGCGGTTCATCAGACCGGTCAGCACATCCGTTTCGGCTTCATGGGTCAACTGCTCAGTCTGCTGCTGAATATTGGCCAGGGCAAGCGACACTCCGTCTGTCAGTAAGTAAGCCTCCCGGCTCCAATACCGCTTCGCTTCCTGCAATTCTATCTGTTCCTTGCCCATTTTGCTCACGACATCTGCCAGATAGACGAAGGGGCGCGCAAACTTGCGTGCCAGCAGAATAACGCCCAGCAGCAGGATGATGAACGGCAAGGAGGTATACCCGATCAGGATACGAATATGTCCCATCAGCTCCTGATGAATGTGGCCAATCGGGGAGACGACCACGATTCCCCAGCCGTTGGCGGGCACACTGGAATAACCAGCCAGCATCTCGATGCCCCGGGTGTTCGTGACACGCTGTTCTCCGCTTTGCTTATTCATCAGCTGCTGCACAACCTCATTACTGCTGACATCTGTGCCGATCCGCGCCTTATCCGGGTGATACACCAGATGGCCTTCGGAGTCCACAATATAATAATAAGACCCCGAGTCATCCTCCTGTACATTGTCAAAAATCTCAGACAGAACGTTATTCTCCTGAAGATAGATGGTGCCGCTAAGCATTCCGGCGTAGGTACCCGCAGCATCGAAGATGGGCTGGCTCAAAAATACAATTAACCGCTTGGTATTGGCAGTCAGGTATGGAGAAGAGGTATACGGCTTACGGAGCGCTAATGCTTCCTTGCTATTCTCTGAGGTGATGTGCTTGCCTGTAGTCCCTATGCTGGCAGGTGAGACATGACGGACGAATCCGCTGGCGTCGACCACGGTGATGGAATTGAAGAAATTGCTGCTGCTGCGCATCAAATCCAGGGAATCATTCACTTGCTGAGCCGGCATAGCTTCTATGTCAGACAGCCTTGCGGCGTTGTATTCCAGACTCCCCCACATAGACTGAAATAATGAATCCATAGTCCTCGACATACGGTCAGCATTGATGTAATTCAGATGAAGCGTAGTCTCCATTAAGGATCGCTTCTTGGACTCATAAGAACCCAGCAGAAGAATACTCGAAGTTAGGAGAACGACCAGTGTCACCAGACCTGTGAGCAGCGTGGTGAGACTCAGCTTTTTACTTTGACTAACCTTACTCTTTAACCCTTTAGACAAAACTGCAATCCTCCTTGGAGCAAGAAACGCAAAGATACACCCATCATACAGCAAATATTGATAATGTTCGACAGCGGATTTATGGCAGTACATACGGCGAATGTCTCCCGGACATAGCAGAATAAGCCCGCAGAAACGGGGCTCATCTTCAAGCGGTTATTCAGGTTCAGGTTAAGATCAGGTTCAGCCTACGCCTGCAAAATCTCATCCACCCGTTCCTTGGCACCCTCCCAGGAGGTCATCAGCGGAAAAGAGTATTGCTCACGTGCTCTCAGGTTCCACGGATGCGGGATGCAGAGCACCTTCTTCCCTGCCTGTACGGCGGGCAGCAGGTTATGCGGGCCGTCATCAATCAGCAGATCGTAGCCGATCAGATGCTTCCGCTTGCAGGTGAAGAAATTGTCGGCCGGGATATACGGCATATGCTTTTGCAGCCAGTTCCATTTCTCCAGCACCGTCTTCGGTACAGCGGCCGTTACAATAATAACATCATAGGCGTTGTGCAGCTTCTCCATCTCTTCCACCACATATTCGTCGAACAGCTCCAGTTCCTCGTACAGGCCGGGTCGGCCGAAGAACAGGTCCATGGTGCTGTCCGGGTGGCGCAGATGGTCCGTGTTCCAATCCATCATATCTTCGTAGCGAAGCGGATGTGTAGGAAACTCAATGTTATTGTGGTATATCGCACGCTTCACGAGATGGCAGATGGTATCATCCATATCGACGGCGATGATCGGTTTGCGCATTGAATCTCCTCCATGTACATTTTCATTCATTTTCATTTATTATAGGCAACCGGGGAATAGGTGTCCAGGCATCCGCCAGACTGAACATAAAAAAGCACATGCCTCCTTCACCGGGGCATATGCTTTGCTGCCTATTCCTACCCGCTCATTCCCCTTTATCTGCGCGACCGTCCCTTGACCAGGTTGACCACGAACAGAACTGCCGCTACAAAGAGCAGAAGATGAATCAGATTGCCCATTACATGAAAAATAAAACCAAACAGCCACGCCACAATAATCAATCCGATTAATCCCCACAGCATAAGCTTACCGCCTTTCTCTTCCGAAGTTATTTGTCTGTATTTTACCCTTGTCGAGGAAGATTCAAACGGGTGATCAACAGAACGGAGCTTGCTTGAATAGCGGACAGGCTGCTATACTATTTTAAATAATACAATTGTATTAAAAAGGAGAGTCATTAGCCAACGTGAAAAATCCAGTCCCTGTCAAGCGTCCAGGCTCCCGCAAATTGCGGAGCAGGCTGTTCAAGATCATATTAATCCTTGTATCTGCATTTGTTCTTATCGCAGGGTCGGGCTTCCTGTATGAAGCCATTGCTTCCAGCTCCGCCCGTAAAGGCTATCCTGCACCAGGTCAACTGGTGGATGCCGGAGGCTATAACCTCCACATTCGCCAGTTAGGAGCGGGAGCACCCGCTATCATTCTGGAAGCAGGCAGCGGCGAAACCAGCCTGTCGTGGAGAGATATCCCTGAACAGTTAGCTGCACATGCCACCGTGGTCACTTACGACCGTGCCGGGTATGCCTGGAGCGAGCAGGCGGATACGGAACGCTCAGGCGCCAATATTGTGAACGAGCTGCACACCGCCCTTAAGAATGCAGACGTTCCCGGCCCGTACCTGATGGTCGGCCATTCCCTTGGCGGCATGTACGCCCGGCTGTTCACGCAGACGTACCCGGAGGAAGTGACCGGGCTGGTGCTTATTGATGCCAGACCCGAGAATGACGATCGCGAGACGAAGCCGATTCTGGCCGCCGAGAAGTTTGCCGGCAACCCCAGTGCCTCCCTGCTGAGCCTGCTCAAGCGCTCCGGTGCGCTTCGGCTGTTCCAGAATCAGCTCCTGGAAGGCCTGGTTGCCGAGCAAGACCGCGGGGAATTCATTAACGTCATATCCACGCCAAGCTATTTTGCCGCCAAGGAGCAGGAAGCCGCCCTGGCCAGCTCAACCGAGGATGCAATCCGTGGACAGAGCTTCGGCTCGCTTCCGGTCAAGGTGATCGCCCGGGGCTTGCCCCAGGATTACGCATCCTTCGGGGTTTCCGAAGAAGCGGGCCGACAGCTCGAAGCTATCTTGCAGGAGGGCCAGCGTAACATGCTGAAGCTCTCTTCCAATAGTGAGCTTATTGTCGCCGAGAAGAGCGGGCATATGGTCATTCATGACCAGCCGGAGCTGGTCGTCCAGACCATCCGCAGGATGCTCGCCGCAGGGAAGTGACCTTGATTGAAGCAAATTGTATTCAGCAGGATAATTCATGCTGTATTCATTAAGGATACAGCGGCTTGATTACATTCCAGTTAGCGTGCATGTGCAAGGTTACCGGGGAGCAGCCCTTGGGCATCAGAACGCCAAGTCCATAGCTATGCTCGAATTGTAATGCATAGTACTGCATCTGTAGATCTTCCCAGTAGCGGTATACGCCGAAGTCGTCTTGCATAGCCGCAATATCATGGAACAGAATAACGCCGTTATCCGCCAGCTTCGGCAGCCATGACTCATAATCATGCTTGACCGCCTCATAAGTATGAAGACCGTCAATATGCAGAAGGTCAATGCTTCGGTCTGCAAATTGAAGCAATGCCTCGTCGAAGGTCATGCGCAGCAGATGGGAGATCCCGGGGTAATAGGTGGCCGACGAGGATAGCACAGATTGATAACAGGATTCATCGTACAATCCCGAATGCTGGTCGCCTAGCCACGTATCGACTGCATAACATTCCGTTGCAAGCCCATGATCCTTGACGGCCTGGCAGAAGGCGAAGTGAGAAGCTCCATAATAAGTTCCTAACTCCACCACCCGGTTCGGCTGCATATGACAGACCAAGTCATAGCCGAATCTGCGATGCCCTTCCCAAGCGGTATTCAGATGTATCCCCCGCTCATCCGTCTCAAACACAGGTCTGCTGCTGTTCCATCCATTCACATAGGTGCCCTCCTAAAATCTCTGTCGGCTCTTGCTATGATAATTTCTTATATAAGTTAGTCTATTCAGAGAGATACGGATTTGATTAAAGCTGATCCGCAAAATCCGTGAATTCCGCTCGCTTTCCGGCCGGAGCAAAAGTGTATTATTTTCACAGGATTGCGAGATAGCCGGCATTCGTATGTAAAAGAGCAAATAAGGTGCCTCCCGCTTGGGACGCCCCTTATTTGCTGTATAACTTTCCTACCGCGCACGCTGCCGTAGCGGACTTCCCTTCTTCGGCTTGAACGAATTCCGCTCTGTCCGGCCTTCCCCTTCGGAATCCTCCTTGCTGGGTCTTACCGCGAAGAAGCTCAACAGCCCGCCGACGGCCCCGACGCCCGCCATGGTGAAGAACAGAGTCCAATGTCCCCGGTTCATCAAGAGGGACACCACCGGCGGGCCCAGCGCGACCCCGATGAATCTCATACTGCTGTAGAGGGAAGTAATCGTGCCCCGGTTCTCCTTCTCGATACCTTCGGTAATCAGCGCATCCATGCAGGGCAGGACCACCCCGATCCCGATTCCGCTTAGACTCAGGAACCCGACCATGTAATAGATGTTCTCATTGAAGCCGGTAATCAGCGTGGCAGCCGTCAGTAAGGCCATGCCGCCGAAGCCGAGCCATTTCATGAGCAGCTTGTTTTTGCCGATGATCTTACCGCTTCCGTAAGAGGCCAGACATAGCAAAGCAAGCGGAATGGCCAGTACAAAGCCTTTATAGGCCCCGTGCAGGTTATATCTCGATTCGAGGATCTCAGATAGATAGAACAGTACCCCGAAGGTGGCGAACATACAGATGCCGCCGATAGCGAAGATCGCGTACAGCCAGCGGCCCTTCTCATGCAATACGCTCTTAATACCGTCCAGGAATTCCTTCAAGCTGGACTTCTCCGCTTCCTCCTCCGCCTCGGGCTTCTTAACGAGGAAGATCACAAGAATACAAGAGATCAGACATAGCACAGGAATGGCGATAAACGGCGCATACCATAGCAGTGTCCCCAGATAAGCACCCAGGATCGGGCTTACCACTTTTCCGAAGGTATTGGAGGTCTCAATAATTCCGAGCCCTTTACTCACCTCCTTCTCATCCTTGAACAGATCACCCACGAAGGGAATGACAATGGGAAAAGCGCCTGCGGCACCGATCCCTTGGACGAAACGTCCGGCAAGAATGATCCAGTAAGCCGTCACTCCTGTGAAGAACCAGGCAGCGGCCACACATCCGGCACCGCCCAGGGCGGCCAGGATCAGGCTGGGCAGAATCACTTTTTTGCGCCCGAAGCGGTCCGATAAATAGCCGGCGACCGGGATCATCAGGATGGCGATCAGGCCATAGACCGTGATGATCATACTGACCCCAAAAGCGCTCACCCCCAGCTCCTTCGAGATCTGGGGCAGAATCGGCAACAGCATCGAATTGCCCAGTGTCATAATCAGCGGGATGGAGGCGAGCGCGATTAGCGCCCCTTTTGAACCCTTTTCCCCTTGGGATTCTTTTGACCCCTTCATGGACGAACCACCTTCTTTTATATTCGCATCCTGCTTATTGTCGGTCTAACGGCTGTATTTATACCCCTTGGGACCTGCCTTTAATCATCAGATACCAGCCGTAGCACAACGAACAGGCCAGTACATACGATATGGACGTCCAGCCCAGGTTCCAGCCGTGATCATACCTCACTTTGCCGCTAATGACCAAACAGAACTCAAACAAGGTTTTGCCGCACGTAAAGAGCAGGATCAGCAGCAGCGGATTCAGGGATGTCCTCCTCACCGTATAGATGAGCAGACAGGAGATCACCGGAAATACCCCCAGATTATATGGAAGATACGAAATAACTCCAGGTCCGGTCGGGGTGATACTCCACCACTTCATATGGTACCCGATCTCATCGAATGCAAAGGCGATTACACTGGCAATCGGTGCGATATGAAGGATGACTGCGCTGTCTTTTCTGAGAAAATAACTGCCGATACACCAGGGAATGATCCAGCCGATGATCACATTAATAAGCATAAGCTTCTATTCCTCCACCCTGACTTCACATCTGCTTATTATGGCATGACAGTCAGCCTTTTATCCGTGTAAACAAAGTCACAACCTCGCACTGTAATATCTCCGTTTCCTGCGGGACATGCTACTCCATGTTCAAATCCAACCGTAAAGGAGCTTACCTATGACAGGAATTCTAGGCGGCAACCCCAAGGAAGAGCCGATGCATTATGGAGAGATCTTTACCCTGTGGGAGACCTCAATGGCAGCAAAGGGTGCTTTATCCGGCTACAGAGCTCATATGTATCACGCCGGGGACAGCGACCTAAAAAAAATTCTGGCCGCCATGATCGACCAGGCGGAGCTGGAGATCAGCGAATGCGACTCGCTGCTTGCAGAGCAGGGCATTGCTGCTGCTCCGGCACTCCCGAACCGGCCTGAAGCGAGACTGGAGGATATTCCGGTGGGCGCACGGTTCACGGACCCTGAGATTGCAGCCATGGTTGCAGCCAGTCTGGCGGTTGGGATGGTAGCGTGCAGCCAGGCGATGGGTCAGTCCATCCGTGAGGATATCGGCGCATTGTTCGCCAAATATCATCTGACCAAGGCGGCCATCGGCCTGAAGAACCTGCATCTGCTGAAGAAAAAAGGCTGGCTGGTTCCCCCGCCGCTGCTGGTCAAGAGACCTGAAACGGTCCACGCGTAACGCAGCAGCTCCAGCATCTGTAAAGCAAGAGGCCCGCGATTCTTCGCGGGCCTTCTTCAGGTCTGGTTGTCCTATTATTGCCTTCTGCGGAATATGCTAATTATAAAAAGGAGGAGGACAACATTAACATATTCATAGGTTATATGGTTCTCGGGTTATCCCTGTCAGCCCCCATCGGGCCTATTAACGCCGCCCAATTGGACAAGGGGCTGCGCGGAGGCTTCCTGCCGGCATGGGTGGTGGGTCTTGGGGCCATCAGCGCCGATATTATCTACATGTTGCTTGTTTATTTCGGCATAATTCATCTGCTGGATGCCCCGTTCGTCAAGGCCTTCCTGTGGCTGTTCGGCTTCTTCGTGCTGGTCTACAGCGGCGTGGAGAGCATCATGCATTCGGGCGAACTCTCAGCAGCAGAGGTGCGCGGAAGCGGAGCTTCGCTGTCCAGATCCTTCGTGTCGGGATTCCTCATGTCGCTGTTTAATCCCCTCTCCATCCTGTTCTGGCTGGGAATCTATGGCTCTATCTTAGCCAAGGCCGTCAATGCGTATCCGATGCAGCAGTTATTGGTCTACAGCGGGGCCATTGTCCTCGGCATTGTGCTCTGGGATGTGACGATGGCGGCAGCCTCCAGCCTGTTCCGCACTTTCCTGACCCGGCGGGTACTGAAGGCGATCTCTGTCTTGTCCGGCCTGTCGCTGGTCGGCTTCGGCTTCTATTTCGGGATTCAGGCGGCCCGGCTGCTGTTCTCTCATTAGATCTTGTTCTTCCGCAGCCGGATGCCCTTAATCCGGAAGCCGGGTCCTCCCGGCAAGGAATGGAAGCTTCCCGTATGCGCTTCTGGGCGCTGTTCATCCCCTGCTCCCTCTTGCTTGTGCTTATTGCGGTAATGCTGGAGTATCCAGTCGCTTAGCGCAATTAAGGCTACGATCAGCAGACTGATATAGAAGCCCGGACGGCTGAGCTTATGGAACAGCGTTCCGCTGACCGCAGCCAGAATCAGCACCAGCCCGCTCCAGCGCTTCACGCCGCTGAGCGTACTTGGCTTCAACAGCTTGCCCGAGGAGAGCAGGATGAAGGCCCAGTTATAGAGAATCATCAGCCCGGCGGCGGTGGTGATGTATTCGTACACTTTTCCCGGCAGCAGCAGTGCCATAATTACAGCCCCCGTCAGACCGCCCGCGATCAGGCACAGCGCCAGCAGCGGATACTTGTCCTTCCACTTCCTGGAGAACACCTTGGGCGCATCCCCCTCCTGGGCCAGCGTAAGCATCATCGAGGTAATCGCATACAGCGACGCAGTCATCGTAGAGAACCCTGCAATGATCAGCACGCCGTTGAACAGATGGGGCACGAAGGCCAGATGGTCGCTGCGCAGGGCCAGCACAAACGGACTCTCCTTCGGGTTAAAAGCACTAAGCGGCACCATAATCACCGCCAGTCCAATGGACAAGATGTATACCGTTCCCAGCCCCAGCAGCATCACCTTCCCCGCCTTCGGCGCTTCCTCCGGCTTCTGGAGCCGGTAAGACATAATTCCCAGCACCTCGATCCCGCCATAGGCATAGAAGGCGAAGATGAAGGCGGACCATAACCCGATGCCCCCTGACGGGAACAATGCCTTATAGCTCATTGGCACCTTCGGAGTGAACTTGCCACCGCCAATCCAGCCTGCCAGAAGCAGGGCCGCAATCACCAGGAACATAAGAATAGCCGCCACCTTGATGACGGCCAGCACGTTCTCCACCCGGTCGAAGCCTTTGTTGCCGAAGAATACAATCCCCAGCGCGACCACCGCATACCCGGCTGCAAATATCCACATCGGCACGCCCGGGAACCAGAACCGCGAGAAGATCGACAGCGCCGTAAGCTGGCTGCCCATAATCAGCAGCTCCGAGAACCAGTATAACCAGCCGCTGCCGAACCCCGCCCAGTTGCCGAAGGCCTGCTTGGCATAGGAGCGGAAGGAGCCTTGCTCCGGCTGTGCCGCCGTCATCCGCGCCAGCGCATCGAAGACGGCATACGTTCCCGCCGCCGCAAGCAGATAAGCCAGCAGCACCGCCGGCCCGCCCATAGATATCGCCAGCCCCGAACCGAGGAAGTACCCCGTGCCAATCGTCCCCGCAATACCGAGCAGGCTGAGCTGCCACCACTTCAGTTTCTTCTCATTGCCCGTTGATTCAGAAGTCTGCTTCATGAATTCCGTCCTTATCGTGTTCAGAATTAGAGAGGTCTCTAAGAATTCTATAATTCCCTAAGGGCGGGAATTCATGAATTTAATTTCGGGACAGATGCCTGTAACCGGTCTGTATGCTCTGAAGTGAGGTGTAACGGGGCAGGTAGCCTATTTGGGTGGCACTATGGTTAAGTGAATAATAGTTATTCTTGGAGCCGGTTATCGAGTTATAGGAAGAGTTATCTTCTATTTCATACCTAAGCCCGTAGTGATCTGCAAAGTAATCCAGAATCTCAAACTTCGCCGCAGGCTTTAGTGAAAACACATCATATACCTCATTCCCTACCTCTTCCCTCATACACAGCTTGATAAGCTGGATCAAATCCTCGGGATGCACATAGTCCCTAACGATGTTGTCCGGTGAGGTGTGCAGTATCTCTCCCTTTCTAAGGTGGTGAATAATATCCGTCAGCAAATAACGGGAGTTCAAATCAATGAACGCGCTAAAAATACCGAAGACCCTTAAGTCCACAATGCGGTGCTGGCTCAGACTTCTGTGTTTGGCCTCCATGTTCAGCTTGGTAATCCCATAAAATTCCTGAGCGGACAGATGGTTGGGATCAAGCTTAAGCCATTTCCCGTCCGTAGCAGGCTGATCAAATTCAGACCCGTATACCGCCCCACTGCTCAGATTGATGTATATAGCAGCCGGATTCTTGTGCAGATAGTCCAGAATCAGATTGTCGTATTGCTCAGTAATCTGAAAGACCTGGAACGGATGTTGAACCAGGTTCTGCGGATCTCCAATTCCCACCCCGTTAATAATGACATCATAGTCCGCCGTTCGTGCAAATTCATTGTATTCACAGAGCTTAACACGCTCCTGAAGCTGGTTCTCCGTCAGGAAAAGGACCATTCTCTCCCTGGACCGTGAGAATAAATACAATTCATATTCCTGCGCCGCTGCAAGACCGAGAATCAGGTTCTTGGCGATATGACCCGTGGCTCCTAGAATGGCAATAGTCTTACGCTTATTGTTTATCATGGCCGCATCACCGAAATCTCCCGCAGCTTCAGCAGGCCATCCTCATAATAATCTTCATTCGCATAATAGTCCGTGTAATACTGCTCAAGGTTAGACACATCACTGGCAAATCTATTTCTAACAATTGTTCCGTACAACGGTAGAATCACATTGTAGAAGCGTTTCTTTTTTTCCTCTTGAATGGTCTCACTCTTCAAGGTACGGCCTTCATAATGGTGTAATGCATCCAGGAAATGTTTAATACATACCTCACCTACGTTGTATCCCTCCGGAATTATTCCTGCGTAAAGATAAAAATTACGATTGATAATGCAAAACTTAGGATCAAGAATTAGAATTTCATAGAACCAGTAGATTTGATTAATACTTGTATAAGCATATTTGCTTTTATCCTCAATTTGATCCCACACGGATTTTTTCATAGTATTCATGGAAATCTGCATTGCATTATTACTCGTATGAGCCAGGAATAAGTCACCGCCCTCTAAAGTATAAACCCGGTTATCAGGATGAAATGGCATCGTATGAATCAGCGCACAATCCAAATGCTCCAGAAGAATTCCGATGAAATCAATCAGCGCTCCATCCAGCCAGTAATCATCGTCTCCCTGTAGTTTAATGAAGCTGCCATTAGCCAGCGTACTGACATAAGCGATGTTCAAGTCGCCACCGATATTCTGTTCATTGCGGCTGTAACGAAAACTGGAGAATAGGTTAGTGTATACACGGCCTACCTCCTGTGTATTATCTGGCGATGCATTATCTGACACCACTACTTCAACTAGATCCTCATCGGAGACCTGATTATAGATGGATTGCAGATTATTGCCAAGATGATGTACGCGATTGTAGGTCGGAATCACGATCGACAGCAGTGGATGTTCTGTGCGGCGGGCAAGTGCGGACTCTCTCTCCGTATCACTGTTCACTTTAACCCACTCCAGTAACTCAGGAACGAATACTTGTGTAACAACAGCCGGATTACCCGAGACTCTGCAAAAGCTTGGAACATGATCCACAACAACACTGTTAGGCTCAATAATACTGAATTTCCCGATCTTGACCGGTCCGTCAATTACAGCGTGTGCACCGATTACGCTTCCATCGCCCACTATCAGTTCCCCGCTGGTTTTAAGAACATCTGTCGCTTGTGCCCAGCCTGGATAACCTGGTCTGACTGAAGCCGCTACAGAGTCCGTCAAGCTGACATAAGGCCCAATCATCACATTCCGGCCTATATGGACTTTATGGCTGCACTGCACATGCAAACCTGTCTCTAACCGGCTCCCATCCCTGATTGTAAGTTGGGGAGTATTGCCCGAAGCCGGTTCATGAATGTTCCAGTAATACCCGCCTTGCACCGTGACATTTCTACCTATTGAAACGCTGGATGGATTCGATATGTAACCCGTCTCCTTCAGAAGTGATGGTGGATTGTTCAAGAGAATAGCCCCTTTTTCATTAAGACATTTACATATACGTTATTCACTAACTGCACAAGTTATGAGTCCATCTGAACCGTCAGGTCCAGGAGAAAATCCGGATGAAGTGAATCTTATGGACCTATTCCCGCAAAATCCGCATATAAATAGGCTTATCAAGTCAAGTGAAGCCGGCATGCTATGGGTATGGCTGTGTTTCAGGAAGGAGGAAGCATAAATGAGAATGAGGGTTGCGGATTATATCACGCACTCTTTATATGATGAAGGCGGGGAGACCGTATTCCTGGTCACCGGGGGAATGATTATGCATCTGACCGATGCGCTCTACCAGCATGGCAAGCAGGAATATGTCTGCTGTCACCACGAGCAGGCTGCCGCAATGGCCGCTGAGGCTTACGGAAGGATGACCGGCAAGCTTGGCGTCGCTTACGTTACCGCAGGGCCTGGAGCGCTGAATACCATTACAGGCATAACCGGAGCTTATGTCGATTCTTCCCCAATGATTGTAGTTGGTGGGAATTCCAAGGTTGCGCTTGCCCAGGTGAAAGGACCGCGGCAATTCGCTCTGCAAGGCTTCGATTCTCTGGATATTTTTCGCCAGATTACCAAATATGCTGTCAGGCTGGAGGACCTCTCACAAGTCCGTTATGAAGTGGAGAAATGCATCTATCTCGCCAAGAACGGCCGGGTAGGTCCGGTCTATCTGGAGGTGCCGGTGGATCTGCAAGGCGCAGCCTTTGACCCGGATGACTTCCCGGGATTCACAGAACCAATAGCCAAGGTACACGAGATCACAGATGCTGAGCTTGATCAGGTTCTTGCTGCGCTGAAGCGCAGCAAGCGGCCTTGTCTGCTGGCAGGTGCAGGCGTCCGGCATGGAGATGCGGTAGAAGCGCTGCATGCATTCGCGGAAGCTACCGGCATTCCCGTACTGACCTCCCGTCTGGGAATGGACCTGATGGATCATGATCATCCCCTGTTTGTCGGCCGTCCCGGTACATACGGTGACCGGCCAGCGAATTTTACGGTACAGAATTGTGATCTTCTGCTAACCGTGGGCTGCCGGCTTGGGATCGGGCTGGTCGGTTATGATTTTGCCGACTTTGCCAAGAATGCCTTCAAAATCCATGTGGATATTGATGCCAGGGAATTGAATAAGCCCTCGGTTATTCCTGACATTCCGGTGCAGGGAGAAGCCCGCAATTTCTTCATAAGGCTCACTGCGTTATGGGACGGAGAAGCCTCTTATACCGGGTGGGTCCGGCAGACACAATACTGGAAGCAGCGTTACCCTGTTGACTTGCCTGAATATGACGATGACAGCAGCGGCATCAATTCCTACCGCTTCATGACCCGGTTCTCAGAGCTCGCACCAGAGGATGCCCTCTTCGTAGTTGACACCGGCTCCTGCTTCCATGTCCATGCCCAGGCCTTCAAAGTCAAAGCCGGGCAACGGCATATCATCACAGGCGGATTATCCACTATGGGTTATACGCCCGGTGCCATAGGTGCATCGGTAGCCGCTGGCCGAAGAGAGGTCTTCTGTATTACAGGTGACGGATCGTTTCAGATGAATCTGCAGGAATTGCAGACCATCCGTCATCATCGGCTGCCTGTGAAGTTCATTCTGATCAATAATGGCGGTTATCTGCTGATCCGCCATACCCAGTCCAACTTCATGGGCGGGCGTTATCTGGGGGAAGGACCGGATTCCGGGGTAAGCTTCGTTCCATTCGAGCGGCTTGCCGAGACGTTTGACTTAGGCTATCTGAGAATCTCACAGCTTGACCACCTGGATGATCAGCTTAACGAGCTGTTCCGCCACCCGGGGCCGATGATCTGTGAGATTATGACACCAACCGATCAACTGCTCATTCCGCGTGTATCCTCCCGTCAGCTGGAGGATGGAACGATGATATCTACAGCTTACGATGATATGTTCCCTTTTCTGCCGAGGGATGAATACCAATCTAATTGCTTGGAGTGACTGCCATGCGCACGAATCAGCTGAACGTTGCCATTCTGGGAAGCGGCAATATCGGGACAGACCTGCTTATCAAAGTTCTGCGCTCCGAGTCCTTGACATGTTCCCTCTTCTCAGGGAGAAACCCGGATTCCAGAGGACTTCAGCTTGCCAGGGAGCTTGGCGTACAGGTATCCGACAGAGGCATCAATGCCATTCTGGACAATCCCGGATGCTGCGACATTGTTATCGATGCTACCTCTGCCGCCGCCCACATCCGTCATTATCCCTTGCTGAAGGAACTGGGCAAGTTCGTGATCGATATGACACCCTCGCAGCTAGGGACAACGTGTATCCCGGCTGTGAATCTGCAGGAATGTCTGGACAGTAACGATGTAAATATGATCACCTGCGGCGGCCAGGCTTCCGTGCCGCTAGCCTATGCTATTGCCCAGTCCCAAAAGGAGTTATCGTATATAGAGGTTGTATCAAGCATCGCCTCTCTGAGCGCAGGACCTGCCACAAGAATTAACCTGGATGAATATATTGGAGCTACTGAGGATGCTCTCCGCAGCTATACCGGCTGCAGGCGGGCCAAGGCCATCCTTAATCTGAACCCTGCCATTCCCAGTATAGATATGCAGACTACACTCTTCGCCGTTGTTCCTGAACCAGATATGGATAGTCTTAGCAAGGCAGTAGAGGAAATGGCCACCCGAATTCAACACTATGTCCCAGGCTATCAGATTATTGTACCTCCGGTCATTGAGAACGGCAGAATCGCCATGATGGTCAAGGTCCAGGGACTTGGCGACTTCCTTCCCACCTATGCCGGAAATCTGGATATTATTAATTGCGCGGCGATCGCCCTGGCAGAAGAATATGCCAGACGCTCGCTTATTGTGTGCAAAGGAGAATGATCATGCTCCCACTTATCATTAGCGACCCTACGCTTAGGGACGGCTCCCATGCTGTGAAGCATCAGTTGACCCGGGAGAATCTGGATCTTTATTCCCGGATGGCAGAGAAGGCAGGGCTAGCAGTGCTGGAGGTCGGACATGGCAACGGCCTCGGTGCCTCCTCTCTTCAGCTTGGTGAAAGTCTGCTGTCTGATGAAGAGATGCTGTCCATCTGCAGAAGCAATCTCCGGCACACGCTGTTATCGATCCATGTCATTCCAGGGTTCGCTACAATTAACCGCGATCTGCGGGCTGCCCTGGATCTGGGAGTCGATATCGTGCGTGTCGCCTCCCATTGCACAGAGGCAGATCTGACAAAACGCCATATCGAATATGTGCGCGGACAGAACCGGACCGCTTACGGTGTTCTTATGATGTCTCATATGGCTCCCGCTGAGGTGCTGAGCATCGAAGCTCTTAAGATGCAGAGCTACGGAGCACAAGCCGTCATTCTGATGGATTCGGCAGGTGCTTATCTGCCCAAGGATGTCACCGGAAAGATTCAGTATTTGCGCAGCATCCTTGACATCCCTGTGGGCTTCCATGCTCATAACAATCTGGGCCTGGCAATCGGCAACTCACTGGCTGCCGCCGAGGCGGGAGCCTCCATCCTTGACGGCACAGCACGCGGTTTCGGCGCCGGGGCCGGCAATGCGCAGCTGGAGGTGCTGGTTGGAGCGCTTCATCAATCCGGCTGGGACACAGGAATTGAGCTCTATGCGCTGCTTGAGCTGGCAGAGCAAGCAGAGAGTGCCTTCGCCAAAGCGCCCAAACTCGGCAGCATGAGTATCGTAAGCGGTATGGCCGGTGTGTTCTCCGGCTTCGTGAAGCCGGTGGAACGGATTGCCAAGGAGTACAATGTTGATCCCAAGGCGGTCATGGTCGAGCTTGGACGCCGGAAGGTCGTGGCCGGTCAGGAGGATCTGATTCTTGAGGCAGCGCTGACCTTAGCGCGACATGACTTCCCTTGAGCTTCAATAAATACAATAAAGCAGGCAGTTGTAACCCACGGCTGCCTGCTTCTGCATTACTCTGACCTGCCCCGTCTTTCTTCCAGCACCTTCTGCAATTCGCTTCTTTGGCCAAGCAAGACCTGATTACCCGGCAGGTAAGCCAAGGCCTGCTCATTATGCTGCCAGGCCTGCTTCCATTCTCTTGCAGCGGCGCAGCAGCGGCTGACCAAGACATGAGGTAGCCAGGTATAATAAGCTTGGGAGACAGGACGGTTCCCCGGTCCTGCTGTCTGCCGGGCGATCGCCTGGAGATACCAGTAGATTGCACTCTCCCACTCTCTGCGCTCCTCGAAGAATCCGGCGACACCGCAGCAGACATCCGCCTGGGGTAGCCCGTAGCTGAAGGAGCGGAAGAGGCTATTCAGCCTGAGCCCCGCTTCCCCCAGCTCCCGGTAACATTCGGACAGCCGCAGACAAGCTGTAATCCGTTCATCTTTGCAGCCGTTTGGTTCCTTCAGCAACTCTTCATAGGAAGTCGCCGCAGCTTGATAGTCCCGTGTCTCGAAGCATTCATTCGCATAGTGAAAGAGCAGCCTTCCTTCAGCCTTGCCTTCCTCAGCGATCCAGCGCTTCAGAATCTGCAGGTTGCGTTCCGTATGAACAGCGGATGGACGATGGTCCATGTAAATATCCGTGTTCATGGAAGCGCCTGCTCCAATATCCAGTTCCTCGTGGACACGCCCATGCCACTGGAAATGCTGCCCGCTTCTGACAATCCGGGGACGATATTCCGAATGGACCACTACTAAAGCGGAACCCGCTTGGGAGGGCTGTGGAAATAGCCGGCTTCCCATCAAGATCACCTCTACACCGGCTTGTTCCTCCTTCAGTTGCCGTTTCAAGCGGGCCAGTTTCTCCGCTTCAGGTGCGGCCAGAAGCTCATCGGCATCCATCCAGAACACGTAAGGCATCGTCGCCTGTTCAAAGGAATAGTTGCGGGCCGCTGCGAAATCCTCATCCCACGGATAAGTGAACACCTTCTCTGTATACCAGCCTGCCACAGTGACAGTCCTGTCCGTCGATCCCGTATCCACAATAATGATCTCATCCATCAGGTCTCTGACCGAGTCCAGACAACGTCCTAACACAGCTTCTTCGTTCTTCACAATCATACACAGACTGAACAGACCTTCCTGTTCTGCTTCCATCTCCCCGCCTCCTGAGAATGATTCGATATACAAAAATATAAAAAAGAAACCATCCCGCAAAGGATGGCCCTTAAGCTCGCTGCAAAATAAAGCAGGTTCCTTTCAGGATCAGGTTAATCTGTGAACAGACCATACAACACCTGGATCTGTAGCACCTAAATCCAAATTAAGCGCCAATCCATCTGGCTGATAGATGAGGCTGATCACATCATTTGCCGCAAGCTCCACTTCACCTGCTAAGGTAACAGTACCGCTTCTAAGAAGTGTTCTAAGGGTTAAAGTTCCGGCGACAGCCACATCCAGTACCGGTAATAATCCGGTGACCAGATCTATAGCTGGAGCTGGCGTAGTTTTTTGGACCACTAATGACGGATTCACATCTGCACCTAACGCTGTGGTGACCGCAGCATCAAAAGCAAAGTTAATTGTAGCTTCAATAGAGTACCTACCTGCTTCTGGAACGGTGTATTCACCCAAAACTGCATCGAATGCCGCATTGCCGTAATACGGCGACGTTTCTTCCCAGCCAACAAACGTGGCCGTGGTGCCTGTCACCAAGGTTGGCAGAAATACCGAGAAGCCTTCACCTGCTAATACAGGACCAGTCGTTCCTGTGACTCCTGTCATTCCTGTAAGCCCTGTAGCTCCCGTTTCCCCGGTAAGACCCGTGACCCCGGTGGCTCCTGTGGCTCCCGTTTCCCCGGTAAGACCCGTGACTCCGGTAGCTCCTGTGGCTCCCGTTTCCCCAGTAAGACCCGTGACTCCGGTAGCTCCTGTGGCTCCCGTTTCCCCAGTAAGACCCGTGACTCCGGTAGCTCCTGTAAGACCTGTGTCTCCCCGAGCTCCTCCTCCGGGCCCTGTGGTTCCTTGGGGGCCTTGGAATCCTGTAGTTCCTGTAGGTCCAGGTTCTCCTGTTGTTCCTGTAGGTCCTGAGGCTCCTGTGGCTCCTGTGGCTCCTGATTCTCCTCCCCCTTGCCCGGTAGGTCCGGTAGGTCCTGCTGGTCCAGCTTCTCCTGGCGCCCCTGGTAATCCTGCCGGGCCTCTCTCTCCTGCCGGGCCTGTTGCTCCCGCCGGACCTGTGGCTCCGCCGCCACTACCACCTCTGTCTGCCCCTAACAATTCTTCCGATACTAAACGGTGTGCCGTTACCAATTGACCCGCTGCGTTCTTGCCCCATAGCGAGATCTGCACCGGCTCAACTTCCTCCGATGAATTCGGTGATGTAATAAATGTGAATTCATAAGCATTGACGTCGGCATAGTAATTCTTCGTGATTACCTGGTTCGCTGCAACATTGAGTAATTCGCTTACGTACATCACTCTCGTTCCGCCGGTCAATTGATAACCCTGAATGGTTAATGAGTACGCAGAAGCCTCGCTGCGGTTATCAATTTTGACTGTAACCTGCTGAGTAGGTCTCACTCCGTTCACAGGATTATTCTCAATAGGTCCTGTTGATAAAAAAGCCATTACATGGTCACATCCTTACAGATTTGGATTTCATTCCAGTATGCGCAGGGAATAATGCTCAACGGACAACCCCGGTCAGCAGCATACTTAATGATTAATATAGTAGTATTCAAGTGTACAGGTTTGGTGTGGACTTAGTGGATGAACTCATCAGAATGGGCTTCATCACCATCCACCAATTCTCCTCTGCTCTGTGAATACCAATATATGCTCCAAGTCCAGAATGTGTACGTCAGTCAAGCTGGAACATTCTCTTCTGCGCTGTTCATGAATCTCAGCTACCCTCAACAAGAGATTCTTCTGCTATGCTGGACAAGTATTGTCCGTAGGTCAGCTTACGCAGCGGCCGGGCTAGCTCCAGCAGTTGCTCTCTGGTGATGTAGCCTTTATTGAAGGCAATCTCTTCGATGCAGGCCACGTAGAGCCCTTGCCGCTTCTGGACGGTCTCGACCAGATTAGCGGCCTCCAGCAGCGAATCCGGCGTCCCGGTATCCAGCCAAGCCATCCCCCGGCCGAACACCTCCACATTGAGTTGCCCTCTGTTTAAATATTCCTGGTTAACATCCGTAATCTCGATTTCACCGCGCCGCGAAGGCTTAATGTGTCTTGCAATCTCCACGACCTGCCGGTCATAGAAGTACAAGCCCGGCACTGCATAATGAGAACGGGGATACAGCGGCTTCTCTTCCAGTGCAACCACTCGACCCATGTTATCAAATTCCACAACGCCGTAGGCGGAAGGATCCTGCACATGGCAGCCGAAGATCGTGGCACCTTCCCGCCGCCGGACGGTTCTCTCCAGAATAGAGCTGAAGCTCTGTCCATAGAAAATGTTATCCCCCAGAATCATACACACATGATCCGCACCAATGAATTCCTCCCCGATCAGGAATGCCTCTGCAAGCCCCCGCGGCTGTTCCTGCACCGCATATTGAAAGGATAGTCCGAGCTGTTCGCCGGTGCCCAGAAGGTCCTGGAATAATCGGACATCTCTTTCGGTCGAGATGATCAGAATCTCCCGGATGCCTGCCAGCATCAAGACAGATAGCGGATAGTAAATCATAGGTTTGTCGTACACCGGAAGGATCTGCTTGGAGATCGACTTCGTTAACGGATGCAGCCTCGTCCCCGAGCCGCCCGCCAGAATAATTCCTTTCATCTATCCACGCTCCCCAATTCTTAACATTTCTCCCCTTGTCCCCTTGTTATGGAGTGAAGATCAACACCTTGGTTTCCGGAACCGTATGGGTTGATCTTCATTTATGTTATTGAATTTTGACTACACTTCTATTTGCTCTGTGTCTTGTAATGTCCGCTAGAGAAACTGTAATATAGCGGTAGGAGAGAAGGATCACTGTCCGGATTATAATTAATGGTCCGGATTGAGAAATCCGCCATGCTAATTATATAAATGTTCTCCCACCCGATATTAACTAGATATTGGCTATCTCCAGTGAAATTCAGTGCACCTAGCTTGAAGATATCTGTCATTGGAATAGTCTGTGTCATCTGATTGCTGGTTGATATCAGCTTAAGCTCCTGGGTTCCCTGTACACACACCCATCGTTCATCCGGTGACAGAATGATCGTATACTGATTGATAGGCCCCCGCAAACTGTTTAATAAGTTACCATTAATGTCGATACGGCTAACATTCAATGGGATATGGTTGTCAGGAGTTTCCCCATTGTCCATGATATAGGCTTCGCCGGATTTTAACTGACGAATCCCCCACGTGCTGTTATGACCAGCTGCAGGCTTTAAGCCGGTGTTACTGAAATTTCCAATCTCTGCGTAGACGTATAAAGTGTTCTTCATGGACGGTGTCAGCCGCACTTCCATACTGTCAGGCGTAACCACGAGTGGATTGGAGTAAGCCGTTCTTTCCAATGCGACCGAATAAGCTCCAAAAATATTCTCGGTAAGCGTTCCCGTTGCAATCTCATACGCATGAACCGCCGGATTATACTGACCCCCAACGAGTAAGAAAAAAGCATAACGGCTGTCAGGAGACACCGCAGAGTATTGTACAACGGATGTCGTGGAGAAGGTATCAATAATACTTCCATTGGCCAGATCAAAAACAATCGTCTGCACATTTCCAGTCGATATTCCAGTCGATATAAAAAGATGGCGCTGATCAGGGGTTAATAGCAGATCTAATACTTGCGTACCCAGGTTTAAATCCACTGTCCAATCGAGGGCGCGGGATTGAATATTGAACCGGTACAATTTATCTACAACCGCATAGTAAATGTACTTGTCGTCTCCTGAGGCGGCATAAGCTACTTGCCCTAAGAGAAAGTTGATACTAGGATCCACAGGGATTATTTGAATGGTAGCCGACCGGGCATCCAGGATTCCAACCCCACCATCCTTCAGAAAATAAGCCGTTGCCTCGCTGACGACGTAAGGTGTCCCGCTGCCCATTACCTCTGCCGCCAGATACCGGTTCTCCATAATCAGAGAGAGCGCACTCGGAATATTCAAGTCAATTTGCACTTGAACAGAATAGACTCCCGGTCCGGCTTCGGGGATATGCGTCAGGCTGAACGGGAATTGCACACTGGCTCTTTTGCCGGGATCAGCTTCACCGCTGCCATAGCCTTGGACGATGGACCTGAATTCAAATGAGCGGATCACTGCATTATTGTAGAGAACATTGATTGAAAGAGGAATTCGAACAGCTTCTGCCAGCGGGAGATAGGAGACGCGGAGATCCCCTTGTAGTTGTACGCGTTGTCCGGCCTTCGTCTGCAATGTATCCAGGGTGAGAACCGTTTGTAGCTCAGAGGTCAATACCTGTGAATCAGCACGATATTGATATAAGGGAGAGGGCACGGATTCGCCTGTCGCTCCGGTTGCACCGGAAGAACCTGCCGGTCCCGTCGGGCCTTTGCTGCCGGTACCTGTCGGTCCAAGTGCGCCCCGCAGACCTTCCACCCCTTGTGAGCCTTGCGGTCCTTTGACACTATACCCTGTAGTCCCTGTTACGGCTATTCCGGTTGCACCGGTAGGACCAATTCCTGTGAGCCCTGTCATCCCGGTCAGACCAGTCGGACCGTAACCTGCTGTGCCTGTGAAGCTTGCGGGAAGCCCAGGTTCGCCTGTATCTCCTGTCGGACCGGTCACTCCGTACCCTGTTGCCCCTGTCACGCCCTTATTGCCGTAATCACCGCCGCCGCCCCTCGTACCTTGGGTGCCAGTCGTTCCAGTCGGGCCGGTCGGACCGGTATGCCCCGTGGCGGCTCTAACGGCATGAACAGAAGCTATCCCTGCAACGGCTCTGCCTATAGAAGGATCTGCCTTGACGTTAATATAGCTGACGACCCGGGCTCGTATAGTGTACGCATACGTTCCCGGATTCGCCGAATGGTTGACCGTAACTTGTAAGGTTCTGGTAGTCTCTCCCGTTCCGGTATGGGACAGCGTGACCAGTTGAGTCTGCAGTACACTGCCGGAGAGCATCGTTTCCAGCTCAATCCGCAGCAAGGATGGACCGGAAGTCACTGCCTGGAAGATAACAGGAATCTGGAACGTTACATGCGCCTTAGGCTGCGCTGCAACAATGTCAAGTGTCTCTGCCAGGTGAATAGCCGGTCCCGGTGTTCCCAGAGGGAGAGTGGTTAGATTCGACATCACTTCACCGCCTTTGATATTCTCTGCAACATCAGATGCTGTCAGGTATTACCGTTGAAGATAAGGTGCATTGATTAATATAGACATCCCTTTGATCTTGTTCCTCACCAACAACCAATATGGATAACGACAGGGTCGTTGCCGGGCCATCATACATAACGTAAAATGGTAAAACCTGTGCAGTTCGAAATAAATCCGTTTGTTTCTGCCAATAATCTGTATACATATACAATGTGTTCTGGGCAGTATCCGTAAGTGTAATTGTCATTTCCAATCCATTATTCTCTATAATTGAGTTACTCCAATATTCGATTTCTACCATCCCCTCTATTTGGCAACGGCTGCTTCCAGGATTCACCGGGAGAGATGCAATCAAGAAAGGCTCATTATAATTCACTGTGATGGAGGGACTGCTTCTTGTGTAAGTTAATGTTGGAATAAAAACTTCATTCGCTCCCGCTCCTGTAGGCCCTCTGGCACCTTCTGGCCCAGGATCTCCCTGCTCACTGCCTGCCCCGGGCGGACCCGTGAAGCCTGTAGGCCCAGTTCCACCGTCTGGCCCAGTGTCACCTGTTATTCCAGGACCGGTGGCTCCGACAGCCCCCATCCCTGTAACTCCTGTTGCTCCTGTGACTCCTATTCCGGTGGCACCGGTGGCTCCGGTAGGTCCATTGAGTGCTCCCATATAGGTTGTTGCCCCTGTGGGTCCTGTAGGACCTGTCAGGCCGGTCGGGCCTGTAAGCGAGACGCCATCCTCGCCCATTCTCCCCTCGCCACCAGATAGACCGGTACGTCCGGTTAGACCAGTGGGTCCTGTTGGGCCTGGAGGACCTATCGGACCGTTGAATATAACAGGCCCTGGTCCCGTCTGGACTAGAGGGGAGCCGACCCGAATATCCGAGGCGATGTTCTGAACATGCAGCAGTTTCATTCTCAGTTCGTATTGGTGAATACCTGCAGACAGTTCATCGGTGAATCTGACGGTGGCTTCAGTCTGAACAAGGCCAGCGGCCAAGGCTGTTGATTCTATCGATACACCCCGAGTTTCAGCAAGTGCATTAGCTCTCCATAGTTCAACATTTAAATGCAAATGATAATAACCAGGGGACCGTATATCCAGAAGCATTGGAATCGACAACTGCACTTGCGCAGATGCATACGGCTGTTCCACATCCGTCCGGATATCCGTAAGCACAAGCTCATTGCCGCTCTCAAGAGGAAGCGACGAATAGATGTCCATGTATATTCAACTCCTTTATTACTCAGATGCTGTTCTTCTGTACGATTCTTGAACAGATAGTTCAGTTCCCTCTTAGGAATACCTTCGCAGTTGCATTAAAGGATTCATAGCTGATAGTTGTGTTTGGAGTTATCGTACTAGCTGTAGCCGACAATGTGTAGCTGTGAAGACCTAATGGCGGATGATCATCAATGGCATAGAAGAACAGCGATTGTTCGGAAGGAATGGAATTAGATGATGGATCATTCGAATAATTATAGAACAACATCCAATTAAACAAAGCGCCTTCAGGAAGGTTGACTCCATCACGTTGTATCACATAAACAATATTATTGCTGTATTCGTAATCCGGGGGATTCCCGTAGCTGATCTGTAGAGTGCCAGCTACAACTACACATTGATCAGTCGAGGTAACCAGTACTGGCGGAAGTTGGCCTACAAGCTCACTCTCTTCTGGACTGCTCGACAGCAGAGCATCACTCACAACTACCGGCAATGCACGGCTGGGTCCGGTTACACCTGTGGGGCCAGTTGTCCCTGTATTACCGGTAAATCCTGAACCTGGACCTGTGTACCCGGTCTCCCCCCTTGCTCCGGTCGTTCCTGTCGGGCCCTGCAGTCCATACCCGGTCATACCCGTGGCTCCGATTCCTGTCATTCCGGTTGGACCGGCAGGTCCCACCCCGGTAGTTCCCGTAGGGCCCGTTGGTCCGGTTACGCTTCCCGATCCGGTTGCCACAACCACGCCCGTAGCTCCAGTGGGTCCCTTAGGTCCCTTCGTTCCCTTGATCCCAGGGCCGGTTGTACCGGTCGGACCGGTGCTCCCGGTCGGACCGTTAGGCCCACGTGTACCACGTGGACCTTGCGTACCCGTTGGTCCGGTCGGACCGATGTCATCCTCGTCAGCCGCGACTCCTTGTACAGAGACTGTAGGGAGGCCGGCCAGCGGATTCGCCGCAATATTCTGTGAAGACAGAACCCTCAGCTCCACTTCAAAGGATTGCTCCCATTGACCAAAGCTCCCTGTAATACTTGCATTCACATCCGCAATTAGCGCTTCCCCTGCGTTGCCGCTGCCGATATAAGGCTCGGTCAGAGTCTGAAGCATCGTTCCATCTTTCAGAACAGACAGCCCGATGATCAGATGATATTTGCCGGACAATGCCGGCTTGAACGATAGAGGCACACTGAAATTTATTTGGAAGGAGGGATGACTCTCTTCCAGCAATACCGGACTTCCCAGCCGGATTGCCGGTCCCGGACTTCCCAGTTGCACCGGAATCAATGATGACATGTGAACACAACCCTTCTATCCACTTTATAATTCACCTTGTCCATTTAGTGTAAAATGGATCAATCCCCACCGGTTCCCTAACCGTAGGGATTGATCTGAGCATTACTCGGGCAGTATAATCCACATTTTATTTACTTTGCGTTTTGTACGCTCCACTGGATAGGGTGTAGATCAGCGGCTGATTAGCAGGTTCTGGCGGAAGGTCAAAGGTTCTGACTGAACGATCCTCCAAGCTTATCGTGTAAATATTTTGAGTTCCTATAACAACTAGAAAACTACTATCTCTTGTGAAGTTGACTCCTCCCCGGAAGGTTTGATCCGTTATTGTGGGGAATGAACCTCCTACTAAAGTATTAGAATCAAGTACAGAGAGACCATATGCGCTTTGGATGCAAACAAACTGCTGATCCGGTGATAGAACCAGCGAGTATAATGGAACTCCAAATTGTACCAACACATAATCTCCATTGGGTCTAAGAAGGTTGACATTAGCATACTGCACCGAATTATTTGGATCTACCCCGTTATCTATGGTTATACAATTTCCGTTATTTAACTGCACAATGCCCCATGAGCTGTTACCGGGTGTGGTTCTGAGACCATTGTTGCTGAAGTTGCCAACCTCTGCGTAGGCATAAAAGACTTGTGCCAGACCAGGAGTAAACCGCACCTCGGTACTGTCAGGTGATACTACCAGCGGGTTGGAGTAGCCTGGATATAACTGAGGCTGAATAACATACAATCCATTGAAAATATTCCGCTCCAGTGTTCCCAGGGCAATGTTGTAGGCATGAACCTCACCCGTATAGATATAGAAGAAGGCATAGCGGCTGTCTGGAGAAGCGGCGGAGAAGAGAACATTCGATTCCAGCGTCAGCGTTCGGACGGTAACACTGTTCACCAGATCATATACCTGCACCTGGGGACTAGCTTCATCCGAGATGAACAGATATCTCTGGTCAGGAGTAAGCAGCAGATCTGTTGCCTGCATATCCTGATTCAGATCGATTCCCCAGTTCACCACTTGAGCCTCTGTATCAAACTGATACAACCTGTCTTGTACCGCATAGTAAATCTCACTGCCTGTTGAAGCGGCATAAGCTGCGTTCGCTCCCCACTGGATATTGGGGTCCATCGGAACCGATTGGGTGGGACCAACCAATGCATTGATGGTCTGCACCCCGCCCGCCGCCAGAAAATAAGCGTCACTGTTCGGGGAGGAGATGGTTCCGACATCGACTGCCTCTACCACAAGATACCGGCTCTCCGCCGTCAGCGTCACATTATCCTGTGGATTAGAGTTCTGCGACAAAAATACAGTATATGTTCCTGTCCCGGGTTCGGGGAGATGCGTCAGGCTAAAAGGAATCTGTACGCTGGCCCGTTGTCCGGGATCAGGCATATCGCTCCCGTAGCCCTGGACGATCGTCTGAAAGTTATACGAGTGGAAGAAGGAACCACTGGTACTAAAGTTATACGCAAAGCCAATAATAATAGAAATTCTTGTAGCTACTGAGAGCGGGAGATAAGTGATTTGTACATTCCCCTGTAATAGAACGCGTTGTCTGGCCATAGTCTGCACGTTCGAGGTTAGAAAAACTCGCGGAGCATCAGTCAACACCATCGGATCAGTACGATATTGATATTGGGCAGGAGACAGCGGTTCACCGGTTGAGCCGGTTGCACCAGTAGCGCCGGCTGGCCCTCTTGGGCCTGGACCCATCGTCCCTGTTGGTCCCGGAGCTCCTTGCAGACCTTCCTTCCCTGGTGCACCCTGCGCCCCCTTCACACTCGTACCTGTCGCACCTGTCACCGCATTACCGGTTGCACCTGTTGGCCCTATTCCGGTAATCCCTGTCATCCCGGTCGGACCAGTGGGCCCATAGTTAATTCCCCCAGTGAAGCTTGCAGAAGGCCCCGATTCGCCTGTATCTCCTGTCGGACCGGTCGCTCCGTACCCTGTTGCCCCCGTCACGCCCTTATTTCCGTAATCACCGCCGCCTCCCCTCTGGCCTTGGGTGCCGGTCGTTCCAGTAGGGCCGGTCGGACCGGTAATTCCTGTAGCAGCCCGAATCGCATGAACAGAAGCAATCCCTGCAACAGCTCTGCCTATAGAAGGATCGGCCTTAACGTTAATATAACTGACTACCCGGGCTGTTATATTGTAGGCATATGTTCCCGGGTATGCCGGGTGGTCGACTGTAACTTGCATCGTTCTGGCAGTCTCCTCAGTCCCGTTATGGGACAGGGTGACCAGTTGAGTGTGCAGCACAGCGCCAGAGAGCCGCGTTTCCAGTTCAACCCGCAGCAGGGATTGGCCTGGAGAGCTGCTCTGGAAGATAACAGGGATATGAAAGGTCACATGCGCCTGAGGCTGAGCCGCAGTGATTTCGAGCGTCTCCGCCAGGTGAACAGCCGGTCCCGGCGCTCCTAAAGGGAGAGTTGTTAGATTCGACATACTTTCACCGCCTTAGATATATTACGTAATGCTAGTTATTCGGAATTATCGTGGAAGTTAAGACAGTTGGAAGGATCACGATAATTAATCGATCTTGATCATCACCGGTAATCACCTCAGTTAGCGTCAATGTAGTCGGTGGCCCGTCATACATAACGGTAAATGGGAAGGTCTGTGCGAATTCAGCATATTCAGGACCTTGTTTCTGCCAATAATCAGTATACTGATACAATGTATTTTCAGCAGAATCAGTAAGTGTGATGGTTAACCGTATGCCAGAATTTAATCGAGTAGATGGTTTCCAAAACCATAAGCCTACAATCCCCTCTACTTGGCAACGCCCGCTTCCTGGATCCACCGGGAGAGATGCAAGCAGTTCGGGCTTATTAATATACCCAACACCCCCTGGTGAAACATTGTAAGTCAATATTGGAATAGATGCTCCACCCGCTAAGGCTCCAGTATGTCCCTTGGCACCTTGGGGTCCGGTTTCGCCTGTTTCGTTACCTGATCCGGGCGGACCGTTGAAGCCTATGGGTCCTGTCGGACCCGTTTGTCCGGTATCGCCTGTAATTGCCGGACCAGTTGCTCCGGTGCCTCCCACACCCGTAGGTCCGGTTGCCCCCGTAACCCCTGTTCCGGTTGCTCCGGTTACACCGGTGGGTCCGGCAAAGCTTCCTACATAGCCGGTTGTCCCTGTTGGACCCGTAGGTCCGGTTAGGCCGGTCGGGCCTGTAAGCGAGGCGCCATCCTCTCCCATTCTCCCATCGCCACCAGATACACCGGTACGTCCCGTTAGACCAGTGGGGCCTGTTGGACCTTGAGGACCTATAGGACCGTTGAATACGACAGGCCCTGGGCCGGTCTGTAACCGGGGGGAGCCCACTCGGATATAGGAAGCAATATTCTGATAATGGAGCAGCTTCATTCTCAGCTCGTATTGATGAACCCCTGCGGGCAGTACATCATTGAATCTGACCGTTGATTCAGTCTGAACCAGTCCGGCAGACATTGCTGTTGATTCTAAGGATACATCACGCATCTCAACAAGCGCGTTAGCCCTCCATAGTTCAACATTCAAATGTAGATGATAATAACCGGGGGACAGAATATCCAGCAGCAATGGAATCGACAACTGTAATTCCGCAGATGCATACGGCTGCTCCAAGTCTGCACGGATATCCGTGAGCACCAGCACATTGCCGGCTCCAAGGGGAAGCGACGAATAGATGTTCATGCATGTTTCAACTCCTTTATGTCTCAGTTGCCTCTTTGGAATACCTTTGCAGATGCATTGAAGGATCTATAGCTGATTGTTGTATTGTCAGACACATCATAGATATGAACGCGCAACGTATAGTTGTGAAGACCCGGAGGCGGATTCTCATCAATCGCATAGAAGGACAGTAATTCTTCAGAAGGATCGTTATTAAATGCCGGATTACTTGAATAGTTGAATATTTTTGACCAAAAAAAGAAACCGTTGGTATCAGGTTCCTGACCATCTCGACGCACTTCATATAGAAGATTGTTGGTGTAATGGCCATCAGGGGGATTCCCGTACATTATCTGAAGAGTACCCGATATGACTACACATTGATCTGTCGAATTGATCTGCACCGCCGGAAGTTGCCCCACGATTTCACTTTCGATGGGACTGCTCGACAGCAGAATGTTGCTCACAACGAGTGGTAACGCCCGGCCTGGTCCAGTTACACCTGTGAGTCCTGTCGTCCCCGTATCTCCGGTAATACTTGATCCGGGCCCCGGATTCCCAGTCACGCCAGTTGGTCCGGTAATTCCTGCCGGTCCTGGCACCCCATATCCGGTCATACCGGTAGCTCCAATACCAGTCATTCCGGTTGGACCGGCAGGTCCCACCCCGGTAGTTCCCGTAAGGCCCGTTGGTCCGGTTCCGCTCCCCTCTCCGGTTGCGACAGCCACGCCTGTAGCTCCAGTGGGTCCCTTAGGCCCCTTCGTTCCCATGATGCCAGGACCCGTTATACCGGTCGGACCGGTATTTCCCGTTGGACCTTTCGTACCTCGCGTACCATACGGACCTTGCGAACCCGTCGGTCCTGTTGGACCGATATCATCAGCAGCAACTATATCATTTTGCACGGAGACTGCCGGGAGGCCAACCAGAGGATTTACTGCAATATTCTGTGAAGACAGAACCCTCAGCTCCAGTTCAAAGGATTGTCCTCCTTGGCCAAAGCTTCCTGTAATACTTGCATTCACATCCGCGATCAGAGCTTCCCCGGCGCTCCCGCTTCCGATATAGGGCTCGGTCAGGGAATGAATGATATTGCCGTCTTTCAGAACAGATAACCCGATAATCAGGTGATAATTGCCGGACACTTCCGGCTTGAACGACAGAGGCACACTGAAATCAATTTGGAAGTAGGGATGACTCTCTTCCAGCAATACCGGACTTGACAGCCTGATTGCCGGTCCCGGACTTCCCAGTTGCACCGGAATTAATGATGACATGTGGACACAACCCTTCTTTCACTTTCATATTTGCTTGCCATTTGCGAACGGCAGAACTATTCAATCAACACCCCCAATACCAGTTTATGCTGCCTATAGATTGTCCAAGTCCATGCTATGCAGAATATTCATGGACCTCTCTGGTCCGGCAGCACATAGTATTCTATGCCGCTGAAGCCATGGGGTCTGGATTATTCGGCCACCAGCTCTAAAAAGGCGGATTCATTAGTCAATTATTAATATCCACACGCAGAAAAGCGCCAGAATTCAATTCTGGCGCATCTCGCTATAAAAAGATCATTTAATTAATCCTGATCAATTGGATGTTGGCATAGAAAGTGCCCTCACCTATAACGTCATTAGTATTATTAACTAACGCCACACCTTGTTCGGCTGTTGTCCCTATGATACCGGCTCCCGCTACGGTTGCAATTGCCGTATTGTTTAGTGTTGAGGATGCTATAGAACCAGTAACACCTTCTATTAAAGCTCCAGACGTCAGATCTACGGTCCACAATTGAAATTCCATGGTGTCCAGGCTATTATTCTGAGCATTGACATAGTATTGGACCAGGACTGTAGAATCAGCAGGCAAAGTAAAAAACTGATTTGTATCATTTATAGTAATAGCACCGCTTTCCGGTCCGGTTACGCTCCAGGTCACCATTTCATCAAACCCAACTTGAAACTCAGTAGAGATCGCAGAGAAGAAATCTGCGAAGAAGGCAAGACCCGTTAAGCCGGTCATCCCGGTCATGCCAGTCAGCCCGGTTAAGCCGGTTACTCCGGTCAGCCCGGTTTCACCTGTTAAGCCGGTTAGCCCTGTAGCACCCGTTATGCCGGTGGCACCCGTTATACCGGTTACGCCAGTCTCTCCGGTTAAGCCTGTCAGTCCAGTCAGCCCGGTTAAGCCTGTGGCCCCCGTCTCTCCGGTTAGCCCCGTTAAGCCGGTTACTCCGGTTAGCCCGGTTAACCCCGTAGCTCCGGTTAGTCCAGTCTCTCCTGTCGGCCCCGTTAAGCCGGTCACTCCGGTCAATCCCGTCAGCCCCGTGGCTCCTGTCTCTCCCGTTTGACCAGTTATTCCTGCGGGACCTTGGATACCCTGAATGCCCTGCTCTCCTTGAGGTCCTGGAGGCCCGCCCGGATTCCCCGTAGCCCCCGTTGCACCCGTAGGCCCTACCATTATTGAAGCGTTCAGCACCGTCTCCAGCTTGTTGGTAAGAATGAATTCCTTCTTCACAATATCCCGCATCATATTTCTTACACTGTCGTTCATAGCCAGCACATCGCCAATGGTCGCTTCAGGAGCTGTAACTCCGGGTAAGGTACCCAGGATATATTGCAGCTTCTCTCCTTCGGCATTGATAATGTGGCTGAGTCCCAATTCTTCCATCGCAATGGAGGACAGCAGCAGGTTAACGGCATCATCCCTGGCAATGCTTATGGTTGGGGTGATGTTAGGCAGATTCGCCTGAGACATATGATCAACTCCTCTAGGTTAGTGGGCTTAGAACAATTTAAGAATAGATATCGAGGCATTAACATCTGTAATTGTACCGGCGCCGCTATTAATCATAACTAATGTATTCACTGCTTCACCAGTAACGGTGGGGAAAATACTCCCGCCCACTATAAGATTAGAAGTGGCAGCGACAGCTGTATGATACGATATTGCTTCGCTAGCTGGAAGGGTAGCCCCATTGAGCGTAAGGGCAACGCTAAAATTCTCCCCTGTCGGAGTAGAAGCATTAGCTGAATAATGAACGTAGTAGGTTGCCGGTTCCAAAACGCCTATAACATCGTTATTTTGCAGATTGAAACCACCTATGCTACGGCTGATATTGGAACCAGTGGAATAAGCATCGGCATCAAAGACTATTGGACCTCTTGGACCTATTGGACCTCCTGAAGTAAGGGTGGACAACCACCGGTCAATAGGCGGCTCACCTGTTCCTCCGGTTACTCCGGTCAAGCCGGTTACTCCTGTAACTCCTGTTAGACCCGTCAGGCCGGTAGCGCCAGTCGCTCCTGTTTCCCCTGTAACTCCTGTTTCTCCTGTAACTCCTGTCAGACCCGTGAGTCCGGTAGCTCCCGTTTCTCCGCTTTGCCCTGTTACGCCAGTCTCGCCTGTTTCTCCTGTCAGACCCGTTAACCCGATAGCCCCGGACTCCCCAGTGAGGCCAGTTGCCCCGGTCAATGCGGTCAATCCAGTGGCCCCAGTTATACCTGTAGCCCCTGTTGCCCCTGAAGGTCCCTCTATGCCTGGGAAGCCGCTAACTCCCGTGGTACCGCTCGGGCCATCGTCTCCAGTCTCTCCTATTTCGCCTTGCAGACCTCTTGGACCGATCGGACCCTCGTCTGGTCCTGTTACGCCTGTGGCTCCGATCCCGCCATAATCAACCGGTGCTGCAAGCAGACTCTCTAACTGGCTGGTCTGCAGCCAGGCGCTTTTCACCGTTTCCCCCAGCATACTACGGATACTATCAGTGATGTCCTGAAGATTGGAGATGTTCACCACCGGGGCAGTAACTCCAGGAAGAGTGCCGAGCGCGTACTGCATCTTCTCCCCTTCTGCATTAATTACATGGCTAAGTCCTAACTCTTCCATGGCGATGGCTGCCATCATCATGTTGATGGCATCGCTCCGGGTGAGTGTAATGGTTGGTGTAATGTTAGGCAGATTAGCTTGAGACAAATCAATCCTCTCCTTTCTGGTTTAGAATAGTCCATCATATGCCGCTCTGTACGATTGGTTCGGCAATTCGTCCAGGCTATGTAAGAAAAAACTGATATGTGTTACAGTTCTTATTATGTGAGAAAAGACCAGCCCAAATCAGGCTGGTCTTCATGAGAAACAAATTTAATGATCACAATCAAGGAAACTCAGCTCAACTGAATTATAGTGACCTTGGCAGGGAAGAAGCCATAATAAACTCCATCCATATCAACAGTTACAGCAGTCCCTTCATATACAAGCGCAAGTTGAATAGTTGTTGTATCTTGAGCTTCTAAAATATAAGTTCCATTCACAATAGAAGGGACAGTATTTATTGCAGCAGTAACTATTGATGTAGACTCTGGATTATTGTTAATTTTCAATTCCAGCCCTGCTGCTCTTGTATCAGAGGATAGAACATTGGCTTGATACAATATCAAATAGTTTCCGGCATCTACCACAAACTCATTCGTATTAAGGACAAACGGTCTTATAGTAGTACCGCTGCTGGATGTGAAAACAACACTAAAGTGTGGAAGAGAGAAATTATCGCCCGTTGCCACAATATTTTCACCTGTGAAAACATACTGGGCGTAATTCTGGGACAGAACACCAGTCGGACCTACAAGACCAATACCCGTTGGTCCAGTCGCTCCCGTTAATCCAGTGACGCCAGTCGCTCCTGTTGCCCCTGTGAGACCTGTTGCTCCTGTCTCACCCGTAAGACCCGTTGCACCAGTTTCTCCCGTCAGGCCTGTTGTTCCTGTTGCTCCCGTTAACCCAGTGACGCCAGTCGATCCTGTTACCCCTGTGAGACCCGTTGCTCCGGTATCTCCAGTGAGTCCTGTTGCTCCCGTTGCCCCTGTTAATCCTGTAATCCCTGTTAAACCAGTGTTACCATCCTCACCTTTTGAACCTGGGCCTCCATTTATTCCGTCTTTACCTGCTTTCCCTGTTGTGCCCGTCACTCCCGTCATACCTGTTGGACCTGTTGGACCAGTCAGACCTGTTTGACCCGTCGCACCTGTTTCAACAACACTTAATCCAGTAACTCCTGTTGGACCAGTCACACCAGTCACACCAGTCACACCTGTAACTCCAGTGGCTCCAGTCTCACCTGTAAGCCCCGTTGCACCAGTCTCTCCTGTAAGCCCAGTTGCTCCGGTCTCTCCCGTGAGCCCAGTCGCTCCCGTTTCTCCCGTCAGCCCTGTCGCTCCGGTCTCTCCTGTAAGCCCCGTTGCTCCTGTTTCCCCGGTAAGCCCCGTTGCTCCCGTTTCCCCGGTAAGCCCCGTTGCTCCCGTTTCTCCCGTGAGCCCTGTCGCCCCCGTTTCTCCTGTAAGCCCCGTTGCTCCGGTCTCTCCCGTCAGCCCAGTTGCACCAGTCTCACCTGTGAGCCCTGTCGCTCCAGTCTCTCCCGTCAGCCCTGTCGCTCCAGTCTCTCCTGTAAGCCCCGTTGCTCCTGTTTCTCCGGTAAGCCCCGTTGCTCCCGTTTCTCCTGTGAGCCCTGTCGCTCCGGTCTCACCTGTAAGACCTGTTGCACCAGTCTCACCTGTAAGCCCAGTTGCTCCGGTCTCTCCCGTCAGCCCCGTCGCCCCGGTCTCTCCTGTCAATCCTGTCAATCCTGTCAATCCTGTCGCTCCGGTCTCGCCAGTCAGCCCTGTCGCTCCAGTCTCACCTGTAAGCCCCGTTGCACCAGTCTCTCCTGTAAGCCCCGTTGCTCCGGTCTCTCCCGTGAGCCCAGTTGCTCCGGTCTCTCCCGTAAGACCCGTCGCTCCGGTCTCTCCCGTCAGCCCCGTCGCCCCGGTCTCTCCAGTCAGCCCTGTCGCCCCGGTCTCTCCAGTCAGCCCTGTCGCACCAGTCTCTCCGGTGAGCCCCGTCGCTCCAGTCTCTCCCGTGAGCCCCGTCGCTCCAGTCTCTCCCGTAAGCCCTGTTGCACCAGTCTCACCTGTAAGCCCCGTTGCTCCGGTCTCTCCTGTAAGCCCTGTTGCACCAGTCTCACCTGTAAGCCCCGTTGCACCAGTCTCACCTGTAAGCCCCGTTGCTCCGGTCTCTCCCGTCAGCCCTGTCGCCCCGGTCTCTCCCGTAAGACCCGTCGCTCC